>NZ_JARWGJ010000204.1:0-21493 GCF_040409695.1 Longimonas sp. | reverse complement strand
TGTGTATGCGTTACAGTGACGGCACGTGCGTATCAGCCAGAGCAGCTATGCCCGCCACCTGCTATACGTCCTCCTGTTATGCGCTCGTCTTTTTTACGACTCTGCGGCCATCTTCGCGCGCTCGGCGGCGGTCACAATGCCTTCGGGCTTGGGGACGCGATACGGAGCGCTGCTTGACGGCGAGGCGAACTGCCCAACGAAGGTGATTTCGGTGTCGAGATGGTAGCCCGTCTCTTCCTCAACGGTCTGCTGCACATGCGCGATCAGCGCGCACACGTCGGCGGCCGTGGCCCCGCCCCGGTTTACAAAGATGTTCGCGTGGCGATGCGTCACCTCTGCCATGCCGACGCGCACCCCTTTGAGCCCGCAACCGTCGATCAGGCGCCCAGCGCCAACGCCCTCGATCTTCTTGAAGATGGAACCGACGCTGGGCTCGGTGTCGAGCGGCGGGTGGCGCAGCGCGCGCCACTCCAGGTTCTCTTCCATGATGCGCCGCATCTGCTCGCGGCTGCCGGGCGCAAGCTGAAACGTCGCCGATAGCACAATGTCGTTGCGGTCGTGCAGAATGGAGTAGTCGTACCCGTAGTCGAAGTAGTCTACGCCCACGGTGCGGCGCTCCCCCTCCTCGGTCAGGATGTCGGCCGCATGCACCACCTCTTCAATGAACATAGTGCGCTCGCGCTCGGGCGCTGGCGACAGAAAGTGCAGGTTCTGCCAGAGCGCTCCTCCGACGGTCGAGGGGATGCCCACGTAGTGCTCCAGCCCCGACAGTCCGGCGTCGACCGCGGCATGGATGACGTCGGGGTACATGATGGCGCCGCTTCCGACGCGGAGCTGATGCGCATCGCGGTCGATCTGCAGCCCGTTGGCTGCGTTGCGGATGACGAGTCCACGCACGCCGTAATCGCCGATCACAAGATTTGCGCCCGTGCCCAGCACGTGGTGCGGCACGTCGAGGGTGCGCGCGATCTGGAGCGCGGTAGCGAGCTCATCGGCCGAGTGTACCTCCCAGAAAAGATCGGCGGGGCCCCCAATCTTGAAGGTGGTGTAGGGCGCAAGCGGTACGTTGCGCTGCAACGATGCCCCTGCGTGGGGACGCAAGGCCTCTACAGCGCGCTGCAGCAGAGCATCAGGGAGCGGGTCGGGGGCGTCGTGGTAGTCGGGCGGGAACGAACTCATCGAAGCGTGATCAGACCGGGAAGAGAGCGCAGGCGGTGCGCCTACGAGAGCGAACATCGTATGTACGAACAGGCCCACGCAGTTGTGCCGGAGCCGGCAGCGAGGCAGTAGCGCCTCGCATCCCCCTGGATGCTCCGCTTCAGATCGCTTTGCTTCAGATCGCTTTGCTTCGGATGCGTTCCTTCAGATGCGTTCCTTCGGATGCGTTCTTTCAAAGGCCCGAGCTGAACAAACCTCTGGGAATAATGCAGGTGGATGCGCCGATGACGAACTCTGGACGAACTCTGCATTGAAATGCTCATATTAGGGATGCTATGCATACACTGCATATTAACGATCATTCACGACCGTTTTCATCACGAACTGCTACCTGAGCCATGAAATTTTTTATTGACACCGCCAACCTCGAAGAGATCCGCGAGGCCAACGACCTGGGCGTGCTTGACGGCGTAACGACAAACCCGTCGCTCGTCAAGAAAGAGGGCAACATCGACTTTCACGAGCGGGTGCAGGAGATCTGCGACATCGTAGACGGCGACGTGTCGGCCGAGGTTACGGCGACAGACTTTGAGGGTATCATGACGGAGGCGCACGAGCTGGCGCAGCTGCACGAGAACGTGGTCGTGAAAGTGCCGCTTATCCGTGAGGGCATCAAAGCGATTCGGGCGCTCTCTGACGAAGGCATCCGGACGAACTGCACGCTCTGCTTCTCGCCGATGCAGGCGCTGCTGGCTGCCAAAGCAGGAGCCACGTACATCAGTCCGTTCATCGGGCGCATCGACGACATCTCGTCGAACGGGATGCAGCTGATCGAGGAGATCGTGCAGATCTACGCGAATTACGGCTTCCAGACCGAGATTCTGGCGGCATCGATTCGCCACCCGATGCACGTAAAAGAAGCCGCACTGGCCGGGGCCGACGTCGCTACGATTCCGTTCGGCACCATTCAGAAGCTGCTGGAGCATCCGCTGACCGACCGCGGCCTGCAGCGCTTCCTCGACGACTGGAACGCCTACCAGGAGGAGCTGGCCGCCGAAGTGGCGTAGCTGCTCGTTCTACTCGTTTCCATCCGTTTCCTGCTGCGCAGCCGTTGCGCGGCGCAGTGGGATTGTCTGCTTTTGTCGTACTGCACCTGATCTCTTATGGAATTTGTAGCGCTTGGCGATACCGATGACATCGCCGCGAGTTGTCATTACCTGGGCATTAACGGCACCGGGCTTCTGCTGGATGCGGGCGTAGACCCGCGCAAAGAAGGAAAGGAGTCGCTCCCCAACTTCGACCTGGTCCACAACGCCGCCGACCGGTTCGTGGATCATGCCTTTGTTACGCATGCGCACCACGACCACATGGGAGCCGTGCCGGTGCTCTACCGCGAGTTTCCGCACATCATGACCCACATGACCGATGCCACGCGTCGGCTGCTGGAGTTTCTGCTGCCGGCCTCGGCCCGCCTGCAGCGGCGCCGCGTGCGCGAAGGCAGCACCCAGGCCGACCCGCTCTTCACCGAAGACGAGGTTGATCCGCTCGGTCACCTCTACCTGACGCACGACCTGCAGAAGCCGTTCAAGGTAACGGGGCTGAAGGGGAATACAGAGATCACAGCGCGCTTCTACACTGCCGGGCACATCCTCGGCGGCGTAGGCGTGGAGCTAACGATCGGCGACGGAGACGATGCCAAACGCGTCTTCTACACCAGCGACACGAAGCTGACCGCGCAGTCGATCTTGCCCGGAGCCAACTACCCCGACACTGCAGACGTGCTGATTCTGGAGTCGACAGCCGGCAACGACCCCGAAGCAGCTGAGACGAGTCGCCCAGAGGAGCTTGAGAAGTTTACGGCGACGCTGCAGGAGACGCTGGAGCGCGGAGGAACGGCGCTCATTCCGGTGTTTGTGATGGGCCGCGCGCAGGAAACCCTCGCGGTGATCGACCGCCTGAAGCATGAGGGCAAGATCGACGACGATGTGCCGGTCTACACCGCCGGGTCGATGCGCGCCATTGCCGACCTCTACGACCAGACACGCACCTCTACGCCCCGGGTGGATTCGGACTTTCGGGTGTTTGGCGTAGATCAGAAGCGCCTGCCCCGGAGCGAGAAGCGAAAGGCGAAAGCGCTCGAAGGGCCGGCAATTCATGTGCTTAGCAGCGGCATGATGTTCGAGCCTACGCTGTCGAACCTGATCGGGCGCCGCCTGGTCGAAGACGAGAAGAACGCCATTCTGATGGTGGGCTACTCCAAAGAAGGCTCGCCGGCCGCCCGCCTGCTTGAGGCCGCGGAGCAGGGCAACGGCACCGAGGTGGTGCTAAACCCCGACCACGGCCCGCAGTCTGTACGCTGCACGGTCGATGACTTCCGGTTCTCGGGACACAGCAACCGCGACGAGCTGCTGGAGGTCGTAAAACGGATGGCCCCCCGCGAGGTCATCCTCGTGCATGGCGAACCCGATGCCCGCGCCTGGATGGCCGAGCACATCACCCAGATCGACGATACGATCACGGTGCACCAGCCCGAGGGCGGCGTGCCTGTTGAGCTGGACCTGTAAGGCGCTGCGTATGCCCCACAGCGAAGCCTCTGCCTGCTATGGCAGGGGCTTTTTGTGTTTGGGGGATGCGAACGGGCTTTCTTTTTACAGCAGTCGTTTACAGCAGTCGTTTACGGGAGTCGTGTGCCTCGGCTCCAGGGCGCCCCCGAGATCGTTCATACAGGTGAACACTCATCACAAATCAGATGGGTAGCGCATAAGCGGCTTGCGTTTAAGCGGTGCAAGATCGAAGTTGCAGAACGCTGCGTGGTACTTCTCGCATCACCCTGCAGCGCCCCACTGCTCTACTCATCTGTTTTCGAGCTCCATGAAGATTCTGGCCTGGCCGGCATATGCCAACACCACCGGCAACCCGTACAACCGGTTGCTTAGCGACGCGCTGGAAGCGCAGGGCGTGGACGTACACGAGTTTACGCCCGAGCGTGCCCTGAAAGGGCGCTACGACCTGTGGCATATGCACTGGCCCGATGACGTACTCAGCTACCCTTCCACCGCACGTGCTGCCGGAATGATGAGCGCCGTGCTGGCCCTGATGGCCTGGGCACGGATACGCGGCACCCGCATCGTGTGGACGGTCCACGACCTGGGCCCGCACGACAACTACCACCCGTTGCTGGAACGCATCTTCTGGAACGGCTTCATTCCGCAGGTAGATGGCTTCATCAGCCTCAGCGCTACGGGGCGCGAGATGGCACGGGCGCAGCACCCGATGCTCAATGAGACTCCCTCGAAGGTCGTGCCGCACGGCCACTACCGGGCGGCCTACCCGGACCCGATTCCCCGTGCTGAGGGGCGTGAGGCCCTCGGGTTAGAATCCGACATGCCCGTGATCTTGTACATCGGTCGCATCCGCCCGTACAAGAACGTAGGGCGGCTCATCCGTGCATTCAAAACGATGGATCGTCCGAAGGCGCGGCTTGTTGTCGCCGGTAACCCGGTCGATGGGTCGCTTCGCGAGTCGCTACAGTACGTGGCCGCCTCCGACCCGCGAGTGCGACTCGACCTGCGTTTCATTCCGCCCGATCTGGTTCCCACCTACATGGCCGCGACCGACTTGGTCGCCCTGCCCTACGACAACGTGCTGCACTCAGGCGCAGCGCTGCTGGCGCTCTCGTTTAACCGTCCGGTTATGGTGCCCGCCCGCGGCGCGATGCGCGAGCTGCAGGAGTACGTAGGCTCGCAGTGGGTGCATACGTTTGACGGACGCCTCCTGGCGTCGAAGCTCTCTGAAGGGCTTAACTGGGCGATGCACACGCCGCGCGACAGCGAGGCTCCGCTCGACCTGTTCGGCTGGGACGTGCTGGCTGAGCGCACCATCGACCTGTATCGTCAGGTGCTGCAGACGCGTGGATAGCTCGTGGTCGAACCTGCGCGACCGGGCGCTTCGGGGCGTGGCGTGGTCGGCTGTGCAGAATTGGGGGAGCCGCCTCATCACGTTTGTGGTGTTTGCGGTGCTGGCTCAGCTGCTCGATCCGGAGGCGTTTGGCGTGCTCGCGCTTGCGGGCACGTACATCGCCCTGCTGCGCGTGCTCGTGGACCAGGGGTTTGCTGCTGCAATCATCCAGCGCGATGAGCTGGAAGACGGGCATCTCGATACTGCGTTTGTAGTCAATCTGGTTGGCAGCGTGGTGCTCATGCTGGCGAGCTTGCCGCTGGCTGCCCCCATTGCCGCTCTCTTCGACACCCCGCTCCTGGCCCCCGTCATCCAGGCGCTGGCCCCGGCTTTTCTGCTCGCAGCGCTGGCTGGGGTGCAGCAGGCGCTCTTTGAACGGCGGATGCAGTACCGCGTGCTGGCTATCCGGGAGTTTGTGGCGAGCCTGGCCGGCGGTGTCGTTGGCGTAAGCATGGCTCTCTATGGCTGGGGCGTGTGGAGCCTGGTTGGATGGTTCCTCGCTGAGCGCACAGCTGCCGTCGTCGTGCTGTGGACAGCCAGTCCGTGGCGTCCCGGACGCACGATTACCCGACGCCACTTTGTAGATCTCTTCTCGTTTGGCATTCACCTCGTCGGCTCCAACCTGCTCGACTATGTGAACCGCCGGGCCGATAACCTCATCATCGGCTACGTGCTCGGGCCCACTGCACTCGGATTCTACGACGTAGCCTACAAGCTGTACACCGCCGGCGTCGACCTCGTTACGCAGACGGTGTCATCGGTCGCCTTTTCAGCGTTTTCGAAGCTTCAGCACCGCCGCGACCAGATGCGGGACGCCTTCTACAAGGGCACGCAGACCGCCAGCGTGGTGGCGTTTCCGGCGTTTCTGGGTGCCGCGGCGATCGCCCCATCGCTCATCGAGCTGGTGTTTGGTACGCAGTGGGTGCCCGAGAGCGCCCACGTCTTTCAGGTGCTCGCCTTGATTGGGACGCTGCACGCGCTCTTCTACTTCAATCCAGCGGTGCTTCTGGCATGCAATAAGCCGTCGTGGCGGCTTGCCCTGAATGCGATCAACGCAGTCGCCAATGTCGTTGCATATACGATCGCGGTGCAGTTCGGCATCGTCGCCGTAGCTGCAGCGTTCGTGATTCGTGGCTACGTACTGGCGCCCCTCGAACTGTGGATGCTCCGCCGCCTCATCAACGTTCGGATACGCACGTACCTGCGCAACATCGCCGCACCGGCCACAGCAGCTGTCGCCATGGCTACGGGACTCGTGGCGGCCCGCATGACTCTGCTGCCCGACCTCGCGATCGGCCTCTGGGTCACGCTGGCAATTGGTTCGGGCGCCCTTCTATACACAACGCTTGTGTGGGTGCTCGCCCCCTCCTTGCTCCGACGACTCTGGGCGCTCGCCGCTGAGCTGTGGCGCTGAACTGCGATACGTCCTGACTCCCTTTTTCATCTGGTTCGATCTACCGTTGGCCCAGCAATCCTGCTTTTCAGCTATTCGTTCATCTCCAAATCCTGAGGCCCGTATTGTAGCGTAACACCCGCAACAGCCGCAGTGCAGCAACTGGATGTGACATGGCGGCTTGTGTGGTTTATAAGCCATCTATCGCAACGCTTGGCACGGGGTCAACACAGACGGCAGCCTACACGTCCAAAAGCCCGGGGCCGTCAAGGAGACCGCCCCGGGCTCGGGGATCGTACAATTTTGGTACGGCAACAGGTGTGTTCTTGTAGGCCGTCTTAGCCGTCATAGGCGTAGAAGCCCTGCCCGGACTTACGTCCAAGGTGGCCGGCGGTCACTTTTTTGCGGAGCAGTGGGCACGGACGGTACTTGTCGTCACCGAGCTCGCGGTGTAGCACCTCCATGATTCCCAGACACACGTCGAGCCCGATGAAGTCCGCCAGCGTGAGGGGGCCCATCGGGTGGTTCATGCCGAGCTTCATAACGGTGTCGATGTCTTCTTCGTCGGCCACGCCCTCCATCAGACAGAACACGGCTTCGTTGATCATCGGCATCAGCACGCGATTGGAGACAAACCCGGGGGCGTCGTTTACTTCGACTGGGGTTTTGCCGAGGTCTTCGGCAAGCGCCTGCACCGCGTCGTGCGTGCCGTTGCTTGTTTCAAGACCGCGTACGACCTCCACCAGCTTCATGATAGGCACCGGGTTGAAGAAGTGCATGCCGATGACCTGCTCGGGGCGACTGGTCTGTGCGGCCAGCCATGTGATAGAGATCGACGAGGTGTTCGACGCCAGAATCGCATGGTCAGGCGCAGCCTCATCAAGCGTTTCAAAGATGGGCCCCTTTACCTCCGTCGTCTCCGTCACAGCTTCGATAACGAGATCGACATCAGCGACGCCCTGGGCGAGGTCGGTATGCGTGCTGACGCGGTTGAGCGTAGCCTCACGCTCAGCTGCAGTGATGCGCTCCTTCTTGACCTGGCGCGCGAGATTTTCCGCAATGGTGTCGGTCCCGTTGCGGAGAGCATCTTCACTTACATCGATAAGCGTAACGTCGAGGCCGTTTAGAGCAAGCACGTGGGCGATACCATTTCCCATGGTACCAGCGCCAACAACAGCGGTGGTAGAAAAAGACATAGCGTCGATTGGTTGGAAGCGGTTTCAGCGAATGTGCTTCCAACGTAGGAAACGGGCGTCCTTGAATCCACCAAAGAATGCGCGAAAGTAGCGGTTAGAGACGTGCACACAGAAACCTGTATCCTGCAGATTGCCCCTGCGGCGCCCTGTAGCATCTGCTGCACGTGTCGTGGGTGGGGATACGTTTCACCGCCTGATGCCGTGAGCTGACATCGCAGGTTGATGCCATCGCCTAACAGACAGGCTGTTATGCAATTAGCATATCGTCGCGCACGGTACCCGGCTGCTCGGCTTCGAGCTGTTCTTTCGGGTCGTTGTTTTCGTCGACGAGGACCACGTTGGGGGCAAACGACTCGGCCTCCTGCGGAGTCATTTCAGCGTAAGAGATCACGATCACCTGGTCGCCCTTGGCCGCGAGCCGCGCAGCCGGACCGTTCAGGCACACGGTACGCGATCCAGGTTCATCGGCGATGGTATATGTTTCAAGACGGGCGCCGTTATTAACGTTTACGACCTGGACTTTCTCATGCGGCAGAATCCCCGCCGCATCCAGCAGCTCCCTATCGATTGTAATGGAGCCCTCATAATACAGGTCAGCTTCGGTAACACGAAGCCGGTGCAGCTTCGCCTTGAACATCGTGATGGTCATCAGAAAGAAAGCAGTCAGTCAGCTTACAACGAAGAGGGGACGCGTATAAAAGCGTTGTCAATGAGCCGTGTATCGCCAAAGAACACGGCAGCAGCGATTAGTACATCGTCGTTTGGGTGCAACTGGGTTTTAGGTTGAAGCGTTTCCGCATCAACGACAGACGTGTACTGGATGCGTGCATGCTCTGCTGCAGAGAGCGGTTTTCGCATCGCTCGAACCACAGCATCTACCTGCTGTTCCCCATCTTCAATCGCCTGCACCCCGGCCTGGATCGCCGCGTAGACGCACGACGCCTCCGCGCGCTCGGCCTCGCTAAGGTACGCGTTGCGCGAGGAGCATGCGAGTCCATCAGATTCACGCACTGTGGGTATGCCTACCACGTCGACATCGAACCGCAGGGCACGCACCAGATGCTTCAGGATGACGAGCTGCTGGGCATCCTTCTGCCCAAATATTGCTATATCGGGTTTGCTCGCGTTAAGCAGTTTGGTTACGACCGTTACGACGCCTTCGAAATGCCCCGGACGGTACCTGCCACAAAGGTGGTCGTTCAGCGTGTGCACATCGACCGATATATAAGGGTCGTCGGTGGTCGACGCTCCGAACGGATACATGGCTTCAACCGTCGGCGCAAAAATCGCTTCCACCCCGTCATACGATTCAAGGGCCTCGCGGTCTGCTTGCAGCGTACGTGGGTATGCCTCGTAGTCTTCGTCGGGCGCGAACTGCGTGGGATTCACAAAAATGGACACGACCACCGTATCCGCCTGCTCCTGTGCCTCTTCGACCAGCGCCAGGTGTCCTTGATGGAGCGCTCCCATGGTAGGCACGAGCGCGACCGTACGCCCATCTCTATGCTGCGCGTCAGACCACGCCTGCATAGCAGACACGTCGGTGATAACATTCATGAAGAACCAGAGCTTACAAGGAAAGAGATAGGTGGGTGGGGCCCCGGCTGTACCGGGCGTTGTAATCTAATGGACGCAAGCCTGACGCGCAACACCTGGCATCAACGCCTCAGTTCGGGCACGTACTGCCGATTGCTCTACCCATTGTACTCCTCCTTGCACTCTCCCTTGCACTGCATTTAGCCGCGTGGTACCGCTTCGATAAATGACCAAATCTTTCTTTTGGATGCGAGCAGCACCGCATGCTATCGGCTATCTTTTGCCGTACAGCTATTCACTCTCGTTTGCTCGTTCTACTTCCACATTCTCCATATACGTCATGGCTGATGATTTTCGCACCGAACACGACTCGCTGGGTCCCGTTGAGGTGCCGTCGAATGCGCTTTATGGCGCTCAGACGCAGCGCGCCCGCGACAACTTTCCTGTTAGCGATCTCCGCTTTCCGCGTGCCTTTATTCGCGCGCTGGGCATCGTCAAGGTCGCTGCCGCCCGTGCTAACAACGAGTTGGAGCTGCTTGACGACGATAAGGCTGCTGCCATTGAGCAGGCCGGCCACGACGTCATTGCGGGCCTGCTCGACGACGAGTTTGTGCTTGACATCTTCCAGACCGGAAGCGGCACATCAACCAACATGAACGCCAACGAGGTCATTGCCAACCAGGCCTCCGAGATGCTTGGCGCCGAACGAGGCAGCAAGGCCGTTCACCCGAACGACGACGTAAACATGTCGCAGTCGTCGAACGACGTGATTCCTACCACGATGCACGTGGCCGCTCGCACGGCTCTACTCGACGAGCTTGTGCCGGCCCTCGCTAAGCTGCACAGCGCCCTGCTCGACCGGGCCGAGGCGTTCGACGACGTGCTCAAGAGCGGCCGCACGCACCTGATGGATGCTACGCCGATTCGGCTTGGCCAGGAGTTCGGGGGATACGCCGCGCAGGTGCAGAAATGCATCGCGCGCGTGCAGCAAGGAGCCGATGAGCTTACCGAGGTGGCGCTGGGCGGCACCGCTACCGGGTCGGGGCTCAACCGGCACACCGAATTTCCCGAGCGCGCCATTGCTCATATTAGCGGACTGGCCGGGGTCCCGTTCGAAGAGACAAGCAACCACTTTGCTGAACAGGCCAGCAAAGACGCCTATGTGCAGGCGCACAGCGCCCTGAACACCACGGCCACGGCTCTGCTCAAGATCGCCAACGACCTACGGCTTCTGTCGAGCGGCCCAACCAGCGGCATTGCTGAGATCACACTGCCAACGATTCAGCCAGGCTCGTCGATCATGCCGGGCAAGGTCAACCCCGTGCAGAGCGAGCAGGTTATGATGGCTGCGTCTCGCGTGATGGGTAACCACACCACCATCACGGTGGGCGGGCAGCACGGCAACTTCGAGCTAAACGTGATGATGCCGGTTATGGCCCATGCGATGCTTGAGAGCATCTCCATCCTCACTGGAAGCGTCACCGCCTTTACGGAGAAGTGCGTAACAGGCATCGAAGCCAACCGCGCGCGCTGCCAGGAGCTACTTGAGCTCAATCCATCCATTGCCACCGCCCTGAACAGCGCCATCGGCTACGACAAAGCCTCTGAAGTCGCAAAGAAAGCGGTTAAAGAGGGCAAAACCGTGCGTACGGTGGTACAGGAGATGGACTTGCTGAGCGAAGAAGAGCTCAATGACTACCTGGATATCCGTGCGATGACCGAGCCCGGCGTGCCTGGTGAGTAGCAAGCGCAGTCCAGCACATACCCAGTCCAGCACATACCATAGCACATAATAGCTAATGGCGTAGACAGAGCCGGGAATCGCGCGCGACCATACGCGCTGCATGTCCCGAAGCACAACCGCTTGGGTATGTACGCTTAGCGCGTACTGTCTCCCCCCACATCGTGCCGATGCCGGGCCCCGCGCCCTGTGTCGGCACGGCACGTTTGGGCTACCATGCGTAGACAAAAGCCACGAACAGGCTGTGCTTACCTCCAAACGTGATAAGCGCCAAACGATTACATGTGTGTACGCATCTATACGAAACCATGGCTTCACACGTTGTTTTCCATGTGGTGCAGATGTTCTTCTTGCCCCCTCACGTACGTATAACCCACACACGTATAGATTGGCAGGCCGTACATATGCATCCGTTGTAACTGACAGAGTTGTTTTCATGTACCAATTCCGAGCCATTCATGAGTGCTAAAGGAAAAGCATCGGTAGCTGTCCTCCTGGCGGCTGTATTCATCGCCGGCGTGCTCTTTACGACCGCCGGAGCCAACCTCTTTGGTCTGGGCGACAGCGTAGGCACCGAGAGCCGGGCCTCAGGCCCAGGCGGCACAACCGCGATCAGCAATAGCGATGGATTCGAGCGCGCTATCTCGCTAGAGCAGGCGTTCATGGATGTTGCTGAGTCGGTGAATCCCGCTGTGGTGCAGATCCGCGCCGCGCGCGTGCAAGAGCGCCGCAGCCCCTTTCAAGGCACCCCTTTTGAGGACTTCTTCGGGCGCCCTCCCGGCAGCGGTGACGGGCAGCAATTTCGCCAGCAAGGGCTTGGCTCGGGCGTCGTTGCACGCGCCGACGGGCATATCATCACGAACAATCATGTCGTAGAGGGAGCCGACGAACTCCGTGTACGCCTATTTAATGGCGAAGTGTATGATGCCGAGATCGTAGGCACCGACGACTTCAGCGATCTTGCTGTAATCAAGATTGATGCCGACAACCTGCGCGAGATAAGCTTTGGCGACTCCGAAGACATTCGTCCTGGCCAGTGGGTTATGGCCTTTGGTTCGCCTCTGAACGAGCGGCTCAGCAACTCCGTTACGGCAGGCATCGTGAGTGCCAAGGGCCGCCTTCAGCCTTCCGGCCAGCAAGACTACGGGGTGCAGAACTTCATCCAGACCGATGCTTCTATCAATCCCGGTAACTCAGGCGGACCGCTTGTAAACCTTGAAGGACGTCTTGTGGGCATCAATACGGCCATTGCAACGCGCACCGGGCAGTTTCAAGGAATTGGCTTTGCCATCCCCTCAAATACAGTGCAGCGCGTTACCGACCAGCTTATCGAGCGAGGCAGCGTGCAGCGCGCCCGTCTTGGCGTGCAGTACATGGGCGCCAGCCAGTCGCTCATTCGCAGCGAAAACCTCCCACGGGGTACCGCACAGGTTAGCGAGGTCATGGACGGCACCGCCGCCGACGAAGCAGGGCTCGAAGCCGGCGACCTCATCACAGCTATTGACGGTCAGGAGCTCGATGACGCGCTGCAGATCAGTAACATTATCGGGGCCAAACAGCCTGGCGACACCGTTGAGTTGACGATTAACCGCGATGGCGAAACAATGACCATGGAGGTGGTGCTTGGTGGGTTTGACGACGACGAAGCCGTCGCCGATGCTGCCCCCTCAGACTCCGATAGTCCGGGCGACTCATCAGCCGAAATGCTGCAGGAGGAGCTTGGGCTTTCGCTCTCAACCGTGCCCGAAAGCGATCTCGAACAGCTCGGACTCGACCTCGACGGCGCTGTCCTGATCGAGCGCGTAGACGTGCGCAACCCGGCTGTGCGCGACGCCGGTCTTCAGCCCCGCCAGCTCATCGTGCAGGCCGCCGGGCAGCCGACTCCTTCGGTTGAGGCCTTTGCAGAGGTTTACGCTTCCGTCGAGGAGGGCCAGAGCTTTCGCCTCCGCATCATGGACGGTCAGGGTACGATGTTCGTTACAGCTATCCAGAAGCCCACTTCATAGCGGCGGCACGACGTAGCATGGCTCTGCTCGGGTGCTCGGGGTGCATGCCATGCGTAGCTTAGTATCACTAACGCTGCTACCCAACGAAAAAAGCCCGGAGGCCTTTTATAGCCTCCGGGCTTTCTTATGCAGATACAGATGAGCAGCGCTCCTGCCCTGCTGTCTGCAAATTGGGGTAGTGGATAAACGCTAAATGATAGGGTGATCAAGCACCGCAGTTTTGTCTTGCTTGAACCCCCTCTCCCTTATTCCGCTTCGCTCCATCAGTCGCCCTGCGGGCTTGTGTCGGGTTTCTCCCCCTTGGCCAAGGGGGAGATGTCCACAGGATCACGCCTGCGGCGAAGCTTGAAGACAGAGGGGGTTTGAGCGGGTTGCGATGATGTAAACCACATGTCAATCGCTTAACATCTTCCCGCTACCCAAATTTGGATCTACACGACTTGGATCTACACGACTTGGATCTACACGACTTGGATCTGCGACCCTGGGGCTTCGGCTCTACGGCTGCGCAGGCTCCTCTGTGCGGGCTTGCCCATCCCCGCCCGCGTGCAGCTCTGGCTTCCACGAGTCCATGTAGCCGGTGTCTTCCAGATCAAGCGCGGCCTGCGTAAGCTTAAGCGGACGGAACGTGTCGACCATCACGGCCAGTTCTTCGGTTCCCTCTTTGCCGATCGAAGCCTCGGTAGAGCCCGGATGCGGCCCGTGCGGAATGCCCCCCGGATGCAGCGAAAACGATGCGCGCGAAATGCCTTTCCGGCTCATGAAGTCGCCTTCTGCATAGAACAGCACCTCGTCTGAGTCGATGTTCGAGTGGTTGTACGGCGCCGGAATAGACTTCGGGTGGTAGTCGAACAGGCGCGGCACGAACGAGCAGACCACGAAGTTGCGCGCCTCAAACATCTGGTGCACCGGCGGCGGCTGATGGATGCGGCCCGTAATCGGCTCGAAGTCGTGAATGGAGATCGCATACGGATACATGTAGCCATCCCACCCAACCACGTCGAACGGATGGTAGCGCATCCAGTAGGAGTGGATCTTCCCGTGCTTCTTGATGCGCAGCTCGAACGGCCCCTCCTCGTCGATCACGTTAAGCTCGGTAGGCGGACGCACGTCGCGCTCGTGAAACGGACTGCGCTCTAAGAGCTGCCCAAACTCGTTCATGTACTTGCTCGGAAACTGCACGCCCGAGTTTGACTCGATCACCAGCAGGCGCGGCTGCACATCGTTCTCGAACGACCAGCGGTGCGCCAACGTGCGTGGCACATGCACGTAATCGCCATCCGTGAAGTCCACATTGCCGAGCGGCGTTTCGAGCGTACCCGCGCCTTCGTGCACGTAGACCAGCTCGTCGGCAGCTGCGTTGCGGTAGAAGTACCCTTCCATGGCGTCGGTCGGGCGGCAGAGCGCCAGCTGCACATCCTGATTGCCCATAATGTACGTACGCCCCGAAAGCCAGTCGCCCCCGGGCTCCATGTTGAACCCCTCAATGTGGCGATGCTTCAGCGCGTCGTCATCGGCGTAGGTAATGCCATACTCAACCGGGTCATCAACCTTCTCCACCAGCGTAGGCGGGTGGATGTGGTAGGCGATCGATGAGATGCCGCTAAACCCCTCAGCACCAATCACCTCTTCGGTGTAGAGCTCTCCATCGGGACGGCGAAACTGGACGTGGCGCTTGTCGGGCACCTCGCCCATGCGAGTGTAGTGGGGCATGATGATCTGGGGTCTTGGATTGGATGATTTCGGATTCGGAGAATAATGCTACTAACGAGGCTACAGGTTACCGCGACGATCCTGTTCGCGTTCAATCGCTTCAAAGAGCGCCTTAAAGTTGCCTTCGCCAAAGGTACGTGCGCCCTTGCGCTGAATGATCTCGTAAAAGACCGTAGGGCGGTCTTGCACCGGCTTCGTGAAGATCTGAAGCAGGTACCCTTCCGGGTCGCGATCGACCAGAATGTCAAGCTTCTGCAGTTGATCAATCTGCTCGTCAATATCGCCTACGCGATCGCGCAGCACGTCCTTATCGTAGTAGTTGTCCGGAATGTCAAGAAACTGCACGCCACGTCTGCGCAGCTCCGCCACCGTGCTGATAATGTCGTCGGTCGCCATCGCCACATGCTGCACACCCGGCCCGTTGTAGAACTCCAGATACTCCTCGATCTGGCTCTTCTTCTTCCCATCAGCCGGCTCGTTGATCGGGAATTTGATACGCTCATTGCCGTTGGCCATCACCTTCGACATCAGCGCGGAGTACTCCGTCGAGATGTCTTTGTCGGTGAACTGCAGCATGTTGTAAAAGCCCATCGTGTCGGCGTAGTACTGCACGTACTTGTCCATGTCGCCGCGGCGCACGTTCCCTACGCAGTGGTCCACGTACTTCAGGCCAACCGGACCCGGGTGCTGCCAGTCGGGGTTCTCCCAGCGCTCAAAGCCGGGCAGAAAGAGGCCGTCGTACGCATCCCGCTCAATAAACGAGTGGATCGTGTCGCCGTAGGTACCGATGGCCGCATGCACAACCGCGCCCTCGTCGTCCGACAGTTCGTGAGGCTCTTGCACCGGCACCGCGCCGCGTGCGGTTGCCTCCTCGAACGCTTTGGTTGCATCGTCGACCCAGAGGGCAATGTCGCGCACGCCGTCGCCGTGCTTGTGCACGTGCTGCGCGATCATCGAATCGGGGCGCATAGCCGTAGTGAGCACAAAGCGGATTTTGTTCTGCTGGAGCAGATAGCTGGCCGCCTCGCGATGACCGGTTTCGGGGCCGCGATACCCGACGATGTCAAAGCCAAACAGATACGCGTAGTGGAACGCCGCTTGCCGGGCGTTGCCTACGTAAAACTCGACATAGTCGGTGCCCTGAATCGGCAGAAAGTCTTCGGGCTCTGTAGCAGCAGGGGCCGCTTCGGTAGAAGGATCAGGCATACCAGGCTAAACGGTTGATGATGAGAAGATACGAGAGGGTGAAAGCGCTTCCATTCTGTGTTCAGGTGTAACACAAGGCTGTGCGTCTTCGGGGGTAGTGTACTGAGCCATGCAAGGCTACGTTCCTGTTACAGAGCATGCCCGCCAGCGCACCAATCCACACCGCGTGCCTGTCTTCAAGAAGTGCAAGACAATAGGTACAGGACAGCAGGTCCAAGACAATAGGTGGCTCTGAGGGATACGAAGCCGGCGTGCCTCCACGGCCAATGCGTCACCATCTCGCCCCGTCTACTGCCTGCCCGCTGGCCCAATATCGCGCAGGCGAAGGCTCCCGTCGCTACTGAACCCAATGTGGATGCGAGTTCGTAGCGCTCTTTCCTCACCGGCTGCGTGCAGCACGTGTTATGCTCGCGTAATGACGTGTTACCGGAGAAACGTCTGACTTGAAGGGCGATGTGTGTATTGCAAACGCCTTTACTTTGAATAGCGCTAATTCAACTATGGGTACTCCATCCAGCACACAAGAAACCTCGACAGACACATCTGATGGTCACAACAAAGAGACCTCTCATACCGTGTCGGTCTACGACGGCGACACTTGGCATACATTCGAGGCCGAGCACGGACGCACGCTCCGTGAGGTTCTCTGGGAGCACGACGTGTCACCACATGGTCAGCTGACAAGCCATCTCAACTGCGGCGGACAGGGGCACTGTGCGGCCTGCACCGTTGAAGTACAAGAGGGCGATGACGATCCTGACCAGTGGCTCGACGCGTTCCTGAGTTCACAGGACATGGGTCGCCTCTCGTGCCAGATTGACGTGACGCAAGACATGACCGTTCGCGTGTAGCTACGTGCACAGCACCGAAGCCAGGCTCACATTGGCCGAAAGCTCATGACGT
This sequence comes from Longimonas sp., assembly GCF_040409695.1. Classification (GTDB taxonomy): domain Bacteria; phylum Bacteroidota; class Rhodothermia; order Rhodothermales; family Salinibacteraceae; genus Longimonas. Next base: position 4,684 of record NZ_JARWGJ010000204.1, on the reverse strand, counting down.
CCCGGTAGCCGCAGTCGCTACCTGTTGGCCGCCGGCCCACGCCCGAATATCTGGGCCCCACGTCGCCACTCGCCTACTTTCTTCATAGTAAGATTCAAGCCCCATGATGCCTTGGACTGATCTTGACGACGTACTCAATATGGTCTGGAAGCAGATTGAAGCCGGAGCGGTTGACCCAGACCACCCATTTCGAACGCCAACGTTTGGCACTGCCGGACACAACCAGCCTCAGCTCCGAACCGTCGTGCTTCGCACGGCGCAACGGCGCACCCGAGCCCTTTCGTTCCACTCGGACCGGCGTGCAGAAAAGGTCGAAGAGGTGCGTGCCAACGAGCGGGTCGCCTGGCACGCCTGGGCTCCCGAAGCCACACTGCAGGTCCGTTTGCGAGGCCGTGCCACCGTCCACACCGACGACGGCGTTGCCGACGAGATGTGGGCGGCTGAGCCCCCAGACAGTCTGGGGCATTACCTGAAAGAGGATCCGCCCGCAACCTTAATAGAGCAGCCCGTGGATGAGTTGCCCGAGGCATTCCACAAAGGCACCTTAACGGAGGACGATGTAGCCCCTGCTCGATCAAACTTTGCAGTGATTCGAACCATCATCGACGAGATCGACGCCCTCAATCTTGAACCAGGCAACTACCAACGTGCCCTGTTTGAGTGGGATACAGCTGAAAACGCATTCATCGGCAGCTGGCGCGTTCCTTAATCTCACCTTTACAGCATCGCGGAGGGGGCTACTTCTTACATACTGCGCGTTACCCGCCTTGCACGTCCACCACGATGCGCCCACGCGAGGCGCCGTCGAGCACTTCGTGGACGGCCTCGGGCACGTCGCCGAGGTTCACGACCTCGTACGTCATGCGCTCCAGCAGCTCATCGGTGAGCAGCGCGTCGAGGCGCGCCCATGCGGCGCGGCGGCGATCGTTCGGACACGTGTTCGAATCGATGCCCAGTAGGTTTACGCCACGCAGAATAAAAGGAAGCACCGTCGTATGCAGCTCGTGTCCGCCTGCGTTTCCAAATGAAGCCACGCTCGCATGCCGCTTCAGCTGCGCGATGAGTGTAGCCAGCGTGTCGCCTCCAACGGCGTCGACGGCCCCAGCCCACTGCCCGGACTCCATCGGACGCGCTGGCCCCCCGCTAAACGCGTCTCGGTGCACGATGCGGCCGGCTCCGAGGGTCTTGAGGTAGGCGTGCGCATTTTCGCTTCCCGTTGAGGCGACGGCTTCGTATCCCGCCTGAGCCAGTAGTGCAACGGCCATGCTCCCGGCTCCGCCCGACGCGCCTGTCACGGCCACCTCGCCGCTCTCGGGCGTAAGTCCATGGTCTTCGAGCGCCATCACCGAAAGCATAGCGGTGAACCCGGCGGTGCCAATTACCATGGACTGCTGCGGGGAGAGGCCTTCAGGAAGCGCAACAAGCTGATCGGCCCGTACACGCACCTCTTCGGTATAGCCGCCCCACACGTTCTCACCAAGGCCCCACCCGGTGCCCACCACGCGGTCGCCGGCCTCCCACCGGTCGCCCGTGCTGGAGAGCACCTCTCCCACCAGATCAATGCCGGGCGCAATGGGAAAGTCACCCCGGATGATCGGTGCCCGGTTCGACACAGCCAGCGCGTCTTTGTAGTTGATGCTCGAATACAAGACCCGCACATGCGTGTCCCCGGGCGGCAAGTCGCCTTCTGAGCATTCGTCGAGCCGGGGGGTTACCCCGTCGTCGGTGTCGTGAAGCAGCAGAGCACGAAACATAGTTGGCTAAGTCGGTAGGTGCGTGGAATCGTTGAGCAGATGCATTCCAGTCCGGTGCGTTCCAGTCCGGTGCTTTTCGGGCGTATGCACGTGTAGGGCGCGCCGCTGGGGCACGCCCTACATGGCAGCGTATACATGGCAGCGCATACAATACATACAGAAAGTATCCGCGTAGATGCCCGTCTGAGCGGCGTTCGTATTGGAGTTACGGGCAGCCGTCTTCTTTGACCACGTTGCCTTCGATGATCACGGTGCAGGCATTGGTTACGTACTCAAACGGATCGCCGTTGTAGAGAACCACATCGCCGTGCTTTCCGGATTCGAGCGTGCCAATGATGTCGCCCTGCCCGATGAGCTCAGCCGCTGTACGCGTAATGCTCGCAAACGCGGCATCACGGGGCAGCCCGTTTGCTGCAGCGATGGCTGCCTCGAAGAGCACGACCCGTGTCTTCGGCACGTAAGCCTCGTATCCGCTCTGAATCGCAACAGGGATGCCTGCCTCGTGGAGCTGTGCGGCGGTCGTAAGCTGCGCATTCTCAGCCGCTCCAAACGGACGGATCATGGGCGGATGCAGCACGACGGGGACACCGGCTGACGCGATCTCATCGATAACGAGATAGGCCTCGGCAGCTCCTTCGAGCACGAGGTCGAGCCCGAACTCCTCAGCAATGCGTATCGCTGTGAGGATGTCGTGGCTGCGGTGCGCCTGAATGAAGACCGGCACCTCACCATCGAGCGCACGGCCCAGTGTCTCCATGCCTATATTGCGTCCGCGCTCCTCCTCATCCTGCGCATGAAAGCGCTCTGCCTGCAGCAGCATATCGCGAAGCATGGCAGCCCCTTTAGCACGGGTACCCGGTGAGCTGAACTGCTGCGAGGCAGCCGGCCCGAGCGTCATGGCAAGCGCCGAGAACGACTCCAGCGCAGCCGCGTCGGCGGTGGCGCCGGTTGTCTTGAACGTACCCATCTGCCCGCTGATGAGCGCACCCGGACCGTGCCCGGTGTGTACGGTGGTGATGCCCTGGTCGCGCACAAACTCGACCAGCTCCTCCTTCGCGTTATAGGCGTCGATAGCGCGAAGCTCAGGCTGCATCGGAGCCGACGTGTCGAGATGGTCTTGGTCGGCTTCCACGTTGTAGATGCCGCTCAGCCCTACGGTGCCCCGAGGATCGACCAGGCCCGGCAGGGCAACGGTGCCCTCATAGACCGTAGCTCCCTCAGGAATCGTGACTGCGTCGGCCGGGCCTACATCCGTGATGGTGCGGCCTTCGATGAGCACGACGCCATCCACGATCGGGTCGCCGTTCATGGTGTAGACGGTATCAGCGCGCACGGCGACCTGGGCCGACAGCGGTGCCGCAACTGTCATCCACGCAAGGAGCCCCACGAGAAGCGCAGCTGCGCCACGCATCCCCCAGAACGTGAAGTCGTTCAATGCGGTGTTGCAAGGTAGGTTACTCATGGATGTTGTGGACATGGTTCATGGTGCCATCGAAGATGCGGTAGCCGCCCGTAAAGTAGGCGTCGTCGTCGGGGTCGGAGCGGTCGAAGACGCGTGTGCCTTCGATCCACGTCTCATTGACGCGGGTGTAGACGCTCAGTGGGTCGCCCGAGAGCAGGATGAAGTCAGCATCTTTGCCAGACTCCAACGAGCCGATGCGGTCTTCGAGTCTCAACTGGCGGGCGCCTGCCAGTGTAACAGACTCAAGCGCCGCGGCACGGTCCATGCCAGCACGTACGCCGATAGCAGGCGAGCGCAGGAAAAGCCGCGAGTCGGTAATCGGGTCGTCGGTATGGTACGACACATCTACGCCCGCCTCGCTGAGCACGCGTCCGTTTTTGAAGTAGAGCTTAGCCGCTTCGTGCTTACCGCCTGGCGAGTCGAGCGTGATAATTGAAGCCGGCACCCCGGCTTCGGCGATTTCGTCGGCTACGCGCCATCCTTCACTAACGTGATGCAGGACGACCTCGAACCCAAATTCTTCCTGCAGGCGCAGGATCGTGATGATGTCGTCGTGACGATGCGTGTGGAAGTGCACAATCCGGTCGCCGTTGAGCACCTCAACAAGGGCTTCCATGCGCAGGTCGCGGTCGGGGGAATCGCCCGCATCAAGCTGCTCACGGTAGGCTTCAGCCTCCAGAAACAGCTCACGAGCCTGCGCCGCAGCTTTGGCACGTGTGCCGGGAAAGGGCGCTGCACTGCGCTGCGGATTCGTACCGTTGGCCATCTTCATGCCGCCACAGATCTCCGGGGCGTCGTCATAGCAGAGAAGCAGGTCATCGATGATGCGGCCGTCGCGCAGTTTGAGGTGGGTCGTCTGCCCGCTCATCAGGTGGCCTGAACCCGACATCACGTTCACCGTCGTGATGCCGCCTGCCCGCGCTCGCATGATGCCCGAGTTCCGCACGTCGATCCCATCAATGGTACGCACGTCCGGGTGGAGCGCGTCAGAGCCGTCTCCGCCCGACACGCCGCCGATGTGCGAGTGCGTGTCGATAAGTCCGGGCATGATAACCTGGCCCGACGCGTCGATCTCGACCGCATCCGCCGGTATATCTACCGTGCCTGTCGGTCCAACCCCAACGATCTCGCCCTGGTGGATGACGAGATCGCCTTCATCGATGGGTTCGCTGCTAATTGGGTACAGCGTAGCTCCTTGAAATACGTGCGGCTGATCCTGCGCGTGCAGCGTGTCGACGGCCATCCAGCCCAGGATGCCGACCGCTACAAGCAGCGCCAGCCCTATCCTCTTGTATTGCATATGTCTGTGGGGTCTGCTAAAAATGGGGGGATGCGCGCGTCTGGCTTTACCTGCGCACGTGTTCACGTCTTAGAGCCTGTTTGGGTTTTGGTTTGTAGGCGAGAGCGAGCAGCAATGCGGCGAAAATTGGACCTCGATGGAGGTTCGTAGCTGGGGCTACGGGCCGAC
>NZ_JARWGJ010000203.1:0-21586 GCF_040409695.1 Longimonas sp. | reverse complement strand
AATCTTGTGCCTTCTAAGCAGAATAAACCACTCTAACAGGCGCATGAGATCGCCGCGTCGGTCGCACGCTCCCTCCTCGCGATGACAAGGTGTACATGTTTTTTTGCTGACCTACTTAAGAAATCAAGCAGCTTCTCGAGGGTTGGTGGGTCGCCCCTTGCGACCCACCTTGCACCTCACACCTCCACCTCGTACATGTCGTACGCAGTGGGGTCCATACCCAGATGCCTGTAGGTCTGTTGGGCCCCCGTGTTCTCCTTTTCGACATAGAGCCGCAGCCCGCATACGTCAGCGTCCTGCTTAGCTGTCGTGTACACGTTCCGGTATAGCGCTGTAAATACGCCCTGGCGCCGGTGTCTTGGGCGTACATACACGCTCTGAATCCACCAGAACATACCGCATCGCCAGTCGCTCCACTCTGTAGTACACATGAGCGCACCGGCCACCTCATTGCTGCGCATCGCAACCCAGTAGCGTCCCTTTTTCTCATCGTGCAATGCTGCGCGCACCCCTCGTCGCAATGTATCTTCATCGAGCGGTTTGTCTTCGGTTTCGCGCGCCATCGCTGCGTTGAAGCTGACAATCGTGTCGAGATCGGCAAGGGTGGCACGGCGCACGACGATATCGGGCATAGCAGATTTGATCAAATGAGGGAGACATAGGGAGACATAGGGAGACATACAAGGTAGATCGACCTCCGTTTACGCAGCGGCCGCCTCGGCTGCCTTCTCCTGCTCCAGCTTCTGTTCCCACTGCTCCTGGTTCTCTTTTGCGTTCTGCACGAACGGCGACTTGCTGATCAAGTTGATAATCGACCGGTTGATGCGGTCGAGCGGCGGGTCGAGCGGGCGCACCACATCCAGAAAGAGGACGACGCGCTCGCCGTCGGTGTCATTCCACACCTCGTGGTCGTGCGTGTCGTCGAAGAGCATCACCTCACCCTCTTCCCAGTGGCGGTAGTCGTTTCCGACACGGATGCGGCACTGCTCTTTCGGTTCGGGCACCTTCAGACCCAGATGCGCGCGAATTACCCCTTTGTACGGACCGCGGTGTGCAGGGATGTGTTTGCCAGGCGACAGAATCGAGAAGAAAGCCGTTTTCATTCCCGGAATCTGCTCAATGATCTCCGTGGTCTTCGGGCAACGGGCCGCGTTCTTCTCTGCTTTGTGTCCAAACCCATACAAAAAGAACGTCTTCCAATCATCGTCATTGGTAATCGCGGTCTGATCTTCTGAGATCTCCTGAAAGTTCGGAAGCTGATCACGGTTTTTCAGGACAACCTCGTCCAGTTCCTCACGAATGGTTTCCCAGTTCTCCGAAAGCGTCTCGGTCCAGTCAAAATCGTCGTTATCAAAGAACGTAGGATTACCATGCGGCGAGTACCGAACCACGACACGCTCAATGAACTGCAGAATCGAAAACCCTACTTTCTTAATGACAAGGTCTGCCGTCTTTTTAATTGAGTTGGCCATAGTATTGGTTTTTGAGGCGTGTGTGGATAAACGAATACGGCGCTACATATTACCGAAATACAGTATACCTGTTCAGCTCGTCACCATATAACGACGTTCAAGACCATAGCGTGAAGACCTATCTGCCTATGGTGTAATTTACATGTACTCAGGCTGTACGCTGCGCCGCACCCACGTTTGTCTTTATACGTGCTGCTTCACGCTATATGTTACAGCGTGTTAGACTTGCTCGGTTGTGGCCCGGTCAACACCGAAGCAAGCAGACGACCCGCCACGTTGTGCTCTACGTTGTGCTCCACGCGGGGGCAAATGCCGGGTCTATGCGTCGTTCTCCGCGCCCCAGGTTGTGTATCGCTGTCATCTCGTCGTCGGAAAGCGCAAAGTCAAACACGCCGAGATTCGCAATTCGATGCGATGCGCTTCCTGCTTTGGGGATCGCCGACACCTGGGGCTGCTGAAGCAGCCACCGAAGCGTAACCTGGGCCGCCGTCTTCCCGTGGCGGTCTCCGATGGATTGCAGCGTATCGTTGCGTAGCGCATCTCCCTGCGCGAGCGGACTGTATGCCGTAAACAGGTAGTCGTGCTCGCGTGCATGGCGCAGCACTGCTTCTTGTGCCAGAAACGGATGGTACTCTGCCTGGTGGGCAAACAGCGGCGCCTCCGCAGGCAAGTGATCAACGGTCTGGTTGAGCAACCGAATCGAGAAGTTGCTCACTCCGATATGACGCACGTGCCCCGCCTCGTGTAGCGCCACAAACGCATCCAGGGTGCTTCGCAGCGCATCATGATCGCCATCAAGATGCGCGGGCCAGTGAATCAGTAGCAAGTCCACGTAGTCGGTGTCGAGCCGCTGGAGGCTCTCTTCGGTCGAGCGGCGCACGTCCTCGGGCGACAGGTTTGTGTGCCACACCTTTGTCGTCAAAAAGACATCCTCGCGTGCAACGGGGGCATCCGCAATACCTGCCCCGACGTCCGCTTCGTTCTTGTACATCTGCGCTGTGTCGATGTGACGGTATCCCATCGTGAGCGCGTGTGCTACCCCCTCGCGACAGGCTTGCCCGGTGAGCTTGTATGTGCCCAGTCCGAGCATTGGCACGGCACGTCCACGGATGTTCTGAATCGTATCAGTCATTGTTAGCAGCTGTTGTGTGTCGTATCAGAAGTATCTGTTCGGGGGATGCGGAGCGTTCGCCTCCCACTGAAAAAATCAGTAGTGCCACGGGAAATCGCTGTAATCCTGGTCGCGCTTTTCCAGAAAGGCATCACGCCCCTCTTGGGCCTCGTCGGTGCCGTATGCGAGGCGCGTGGCCTCACCCGCGAAGAGCTGCTGGCCCACCATGCCATCGTCGATCGCGTTGAATGCATATTTCAGCATTCGGATAGCTGTCGGACTTTTGGTGTTGATCTCTTCCGCCCATTCCAGCGCGGTCGCCTCCAGTTCGCTATGCGGAATAGCGGCATTGGCCATTCCCATCTCTACGGCCTCCTCGGCCGAATAATTGCGGCCCAAGAAGAAGATCTCACGGGCTCGCTTCTGCCCAACCTGGCGTGCCAGGTAGGCCGACCCGAACCCTCCGTCGAAGCTGGCAACGTCGGCATCCGTCTGCTTGAAGATCGCGTGCTCGGCGCTGGCCAGGGTGAGATCGCACACCACGTGCAGGCTGTGCCCCCCACCCACGGCCCATCCCGGCACGACCGCAATAACGACTTTGGGCATGAAGCGAATAAGCCGCTGCACTTCCAGAATGTGTAGCCGCCCCAGCCGTGCCGGGTCGGCCTCGCCTTCCCCGTCAACGTACTGGTAGCCGTCTTTCCCCCGGATCCGCTGGTCGCCCCCCGAAGAGAACGCCCACTTGCCGTGCTTTTTCGAAGGCCCGTTGCCCGTGATCAGGACGGTGCCGACGTCTGATGTCTGGCGGGCGTGGTCGAGCGTGCGGTAGAGCTCGTCGACCGTTTTCGGGCGAAACGCGTTGAGCGATTCGGGGCGATTGAATGCGATGCGCACCGTTCCCTGATTGCGAGCACGATGGTACGTTACGTCGGTCAAGTCGAACCCTTCAACGGGCTTCCAGGCGCTGGCATCAAATAGTTCAGAAACCATGAGACACGGATAAAAGAGTGAGTAGAAACAGAGGGATGCGGGTGCTGGCTCTTACGGCATATCGCGCAGATGCGATTCGAGGGCTTCGGCCGCTGCAAATAGCGCAGCCTCGCTGCCCGGTGCCGCAATGAGCTGAACCCCTGGCACCAATCCCGTACGTGCATCTTGATGCGTCCAGGCCGGCACGGTGATCGCAGGCAGGTTGAGAACGTTCGGATAGATGGTCGGCGTAAAGAGCCCGCGTATGCCCGGGCGCGACATGTACGTTGCTGCGTCGCCGGGCTTCATGGCGAGCGTACCGTTGGTCGGAAGCAGCACGATTCCGTTGTCGCCCAGCTGATCGCGGATGGTGCGCCGGGCCTGCTGAATTTCGGCCTCTGCCGCCCAACCGGCTTGCGCATCCGGACGAAGCGCATGCATGGCCGCAAGAAGCCGGAACAGGTACCAGTGCACAGTTGGCCGTTTGCGTAGCTGCCGCCATGACTCACGGGCCCAAGACAGAGCCTTCCCGTCGCGCGTTGTGAGCGAGTCATATAGAAAAGTAGCGTAGTCACGCACCACCACGGTGAGGTACGCCTGGTAGAGCGCACCGGCGTCGGGCAGTCGCATCGGAGCGCTGCGCAGGCCTGCCTGCTCTAACTGTCGGCGGCTATAGTCAACCGCTGCCGGGATGAGGCGCTCGCGGGCGGTCATGGTGAAGTCGGCCGGTTTTACCAGCCGCAGCGTATCGAGCGGAGGCGCTTCAGACAGCGACCGCCCGCGTGCCCATTCGTAGGCCTGCTTGGCATCGCGCACCGATCGCGTTAGCGGCCCGAGCGCAAGCATGCTATCGGCAAGGAGGGGCTCGGGGGGCTCCTCATCAATAAGCGGCCAGGTACCCGTATCGTCAATATCGCCCGAGGCGGGCTTGAACCCTACGATGCCACAGCAGTGCGCCGGATGCCGCACCGACCCGCCAAGGTCCGACCCGAATCCGACTGCCACAGCCCCCGAAGCCACCAGCGCAGCATCGCCCCCACTCGACCCACCCGGACTCCGGTCTGGGTTTAGCGGGTTGTGCGTGCGTCCATAGAGCAGATTTTCGGTTTCGTGCGTCATCGCAAACTCCGGGATGTTGCCGCGCGCGCAGATCACGCCTCCTACGCTGGTGATCTGCTTCACGAGCGCAGCGTCTTCGTCTGGATGCAGCGTAGGCGCTCGTTTCGACCCGGCCGTGAGCGGCTCGCCCTTGAGTCCGTAGGTTTCTTTCACGCTCACTGGGATTCCAGCCCAGGGGCCTTCGGGAGGCGTTTCAATAGCCCGTTGAATACGATCCGTTAAGCAGTCGGTGGCTGCGTTCAGCGCAGGCTGCACTGCCTTCAATCGCTCCACATGGGTCTGTAATAGCTCGGGCACGGTAGTTTTACCCGTTTGGACGCGCTCGGCGAGTTCGGTAGCGTCGGGAAACATGCGAGGGTCTGCAAGCGGGGAAGCCATACGGCGACAGAGTAATCGGTGGGGGGAGTCGGAGAAAACGTGCAGCAGGAGAACGTGGGGCGGGTTCTACTGACTACGAAGCAGCTTCGTCGCGAGCCATTTCAGACGTCCCAGAGGAGAGGCCGCAGGCACGCCTCGCCTGGCGCAGGTGACGGCGCCCATGGTTGAGCGTGGCCTCAAACCATGCTCCGATGCTCAGGTACAGCACGGGCAGTGCCGGCGACGCCACACGGGCACGCTCCCAGTCGACCCCCTGGCTGCGTGCCACGCATACAGACAGCCGCTGCTGATAGTCGCAGAACGTGTCCAGCACCGTTTCTGCATCAGGCTCGGGGGGTGGATAGAACACAGGGGGTGCTGGAATAGGAATGCGCCCTTCGGGAGCTACCGAAGCAATAAAGAGGCGTTCATACCAGCGGTAATGAAACGGCGGGTCGCCGTATGGCCCGTAGCGCTGTGCCTTGAAGACGCGTGCCTCCAGCGCAGGGACAAGCGGGCGTGCGGCTGCGTTCAGGTGCGCCAGGCACTGTGCGGCCGACCATGCCTGCGGCTCAGGCGACGTGAGCAGCACGTCCGGTGCTACCGATGCCCACAGCATACGGGCGTCGCTACAGAGAGACGCAAAACCCGCGCGGTACGATTTGTGGACGTCAGGGAGCGGTTGCATAACGGGACCAGTCATGTATATTTGACAGAGACAGATTAGGCAGCGCCCAGCTCTTCATCCAGCTCAAGCACACCCTCGTTCACCAGCTGTACAAGCAGCTTCTGGACCGGTGCCTGATCCAAGAGGTCCACCAGGTCTCCTGCCGGGATGCGGGCCCGCCCGGCGATGCGTGGCGCAACAGGCGCTGTCGCTTCCGCCAGTTCGCGTGCGCTGCCATTCACGTAAAGCGTGGCCGTGCCATCGTCGTGCGGCACATACGCAAGGTGCGCGACCGGTCCGCGACGCAGTCCCGTACCGCTGTTTAGCGCATCGCGTAGCGCTTCCGGCGAGAGCGGTTCTGGGCGCAGCGAGGCGTCGCGTCCGGGCGCTGGTGTCGTGATGGTGCGGGCGAACCAGTCGTCGAGCGCTTCGTCATCAGACAGAAGCGACCGCACGCGCGCCCGAATGATCTTCCGGGCTCGTTCGCGATCATAGACCGGCAGCTCTCCGGGAGCCGCTGGAAGGGGACGATCGGGGTCGCTGTAGCGCGCCTGCTCTGGGATCTGCTGGATCGCATCTTGCACAAAGCTATGTACCAGCGACCGGTGGCTGGGCGCGCGAAACCCAACCGATATGGTGAGGCAGTCGTCACTCTGCGAGATGCCATGGTGCGCTACGCGCGGCGGCAGATACAGCAGGTCGCCGGGGCGCGCAGTGAGGGTTTCGTCGGGGGTAAAATCAGCCAGCATGCGCACATCAAGGTCTGGCACGATCTGCTCGTCTTGTATCGGCGTGTGCCCGATCCCCCACTCGCGCTCGCCCGCAGCCTGAAGCAGAAAGACGTCGTAGTTGTCAATGTGAGCACCTACGTTGCCTCCTTTCGGAGCATAGCTGACCATGATGTCGTCGAGTCGCCACGACGGCACAAAGTCAAAATGGTCGAGCAGCGCAGCAGCTCCGGGAAGCAGGCGATCCACCTCTTGCACGAGGAGCGTCCAGTGCGTCTCCGGAAGCGTCTGAAACACTGACGGGTCGAACGGCCCATGGCGCAGCTCCCATGGGTGCGCGCCCCCTTCCTCAATGATGATACGGCTCTCCACATCCGGTTCGCAGGCGAGTCCGGCCAGCTCGTTGGCATCGACCGGCGACACAAAATCGGGAAAGGCATCTCGGATGAAGAGCGGCTTCGACTGCCAGTACGTGTCGAGAAAATCGCGGGGCGCGAGCGTGCCGAGTGGAGAGTCAGGCATATATAGACGAGCGGGGATAGCAGTAAAGAGTAAGCGTATGGAGGGCCCGGTGTGACGGTCGCATCCACAATGTTGTACCCATTGTACCCACAATAGCGTACCCACAACAGAGTACCCACAATAGCGTACCCACAACAGAGTACCCACAATAGCGTACCCACAACAGAGTACCCACAATAGCGTAAAAGGCATCTGCCGGCGGCTCTCGCAGCATACCTTCGGCTACGGCTTGCAGCACTGCCTGCATCATATTGCTTAAAAGCACACTGCCTGAAAGCACACTGCCTAAAACGTGGACAGCGCAAACAGAATCATCAGTGCCAGAAAGAGCAGAGCCGCCCAGATGGTTGACTTCTTGCGCTGCGGGAACTCATACCCGCAGTACGGACACACCTCTACGTCGCCGGTATCTTCGTATTCCAGCGCGCACGACGGGCATTCGCGGAGTTCAGACATATGTGGAGCGAAGCGAGTAAACGATCAAGGCGTGTATCTACAAACCCAACTGCGAGGCCAGTTCGCGCATGAGCAGCTCGACATCTTCCTCTGGCATGGCATCCGGATCCATGCCAGAGAATGGGTCGTCGAGCTCAGGAGACGGTGTGTTTTCAAGGTCGAGCTGGCGCAAAACCAGCGCCGCTACTCCTGTTGCAGCAGCAGAAATAAGAAGGGCTTTCAGAACACGCGACATAGGTAAAACCGGGAATCAGTCAACAGAAGCAAAGGCTTGAGCACCAGAGGCACGCTCTCATTACATGAGGCACGCTTCTATGGTTCGGCACATGCGCCCGTGCCCGACGTATAGCGTATTGATTTTTCACTCGACTTAATCTCATTCGATCGTGCATCCGCGCGCTCACGCTATGAAACGCTCGTTTTGTACTGGCTGCCATACAGCGTGGAGGCGTATCCTCGGAACCCTGAGCGTCTGCCTTCTCGTTCTGTCCGCATCCGCTTTGCCTGCAGTTGCTGCCTCGCCACCAGACACCGGCGATGGCGCAGATCGTAACGCAGCGGTGATAGAGCGTGCCGACGATCCGCATGTGACCGTTGCAGCTGTGAAGTACGGAGGCGGTGGCGACTGGTACCAGGCCCAAACGCCTCTGCCCACGTTTCTTTCGTTCGTACGCGAGCACACGGCCATCGATGTCGCCCCCGAGGGCGAAGTAGTAGAACTTGGCACCGACCGGCTGTACACCTACCCGTTTCTGGTGCTGAGCGGACACGGAAATGTCGATTTCACCGAGCAAGAGGCGCAGCGTCTGCGGCACTACCTCGAAGAAGGAGGGTTCCTTTTCATTGACGACGATTACGGACTCGACCCGTACATTCGTCCGGAAATGGAAAAAGTCTTCCCTGAACAGGAGTTTGTGGAACTGCCGTATAGCCATCCGATCTATCATCATCCGTACGACTTCTCGGACGGCCCGCCAAAAATCCACGAGCACGATGGGAAGCCGCCCCAGGGCTTCGGGCTCTTTCACGAAGGCCGCCTGGTGGTCTACTATCTGTACGAGTCCAACATCACGGATGGGTGGGAGCCGCCTTCCGTGCACGACACCCCCCCAGAGTTGCGGCGTGCAGCCATGCAGATGGGCGTGAACATACTCACGTATGCGCTGACCCACTGACGTCCCCCCTCCTGTTTCTTCATCTTCATACCTGGCCCATGCGCATTATCACGTTCACCCTGCTGGCCCTCATCGTGGCGCTCGTGTTCACCAATCCCGATATGTCAGCGTTTGAGAAACACGTAGAGGATGAGGCTGCGCAGCTCATCCGCAGCGAGATCGGCGACGAGTCGTGGCTGGGCGACGCTGTAGGCAGCTTTGCTGGAAGCGCGCTTGCTTCGCAAGCCCCCGACTTCACGACACGCACTAACTACGTTGTAGCCAGCACCTACGCAATCGACATCAATGAAAATGGCGAGCCCGACCTGAAGTGGATTGGTCTCGGCAACCGCTTCTTTCAGCTTGACACCGACGACTGAGCGGGCGACTGATGCGGGTTCGGGGCGTTCTCCCCCTTTCCTTTTACACCCTCCTTCCAACACGTACCGATTGATATGTCTACCCTCCCCTCGCATTCCCTTTCGACGCAAGACCCCGATGTGTACGCGGCTATCCAGGACGAGGTGGCGCGCCAGAACGACGGGCTGGAGATGATCGCCTCTGAGAACTTCGTGTCGCGTGCTGTGCTCGAAGCCATGGGCACGCCCCTCACCAACAAATACGCCGAGGGACTTCCCGGCAAGCGCTATTATGGCGGATGCGAACACGTGGATGTCGTAGAGAATCTGGCGCGCGACCGCGCCAAGCAGCTCTTCAATGCCGACTGGGCTAACGTACAGCCGCACTCTGGTGCACAGGCCAACGCTGCGCTCTACCTCAAAGCGCTGCAACCGGGCGATACGCTACTCGGCCTCGACCTGGCTCACGGCGGCCATCTCACCCACGGCAGCCCGGTTAACTTCTCGGGCATCCTCTACGAGGCCGCGTTTTATGGCGTTGAGGAGGATACGGGGCGCATCGACATGAACAAGGTGCGCGACCGGGCGCTGGAGGTGCAGCCCAAAATGCTCTCGATTGGAGCGAGCGCCTATCCGCGCGACTTTGACTACGAGGCGTTCCGCGACATCGCCGACGAGGTGGGGGCGCTGCTGTGGATGGATATGGCGCATACCGCCGGCCTCATCGCCGCCGGTGTGATGAACGACCCAATGCCCCATGCTCATGTCGTAACCACGACCACCCACAAAACCCTGCGCGGACCGCGAGGCGGTATGATGCTCGTTGGTAACGACATTGAGAATCCGTTCGGGATTACCGCCCGCAAGAGCGGACGCACCAAGATGCTCGGCGAAGTGCTCGACTCGGGCGTCTTTCCCGGTACCCAGGGCGGCCCCCTCATGCACGTGATTGCTGCAAAAGCTGTTGCGTTTGGCGAGGCGCTTCAAGACGACTTTGCTACTTATGCGCAGCAGATCATTGACAATGCGCAGGCGCTCGCTGAAGCGCTCATCGAACGTGGCTACGACCTCGTATCCGGCGGTACCGACAACCATCTGGTGCTAATTGACCTGCGCAACAAAAACCTCACCGGCAAGGATGCAGAGCATGCACTTGAGGATGCAGGCATTACGGCCAATAAAAATATGGTGCCCTACGACGACAAAAGTCCGTTTGTAACAAGCGGCATCCGCCTCGGCACGCCCGCGCTTACAACGCGCGGCTTTACGCCCGATGATCTGCGCTACGTCGCCGAACTGATTGACCAGGTGCTTTCTTCTCCTGCCGATGAGGGCATCCGGCAGACGGTTCGTCAAGAGGTGCGCTCGCTGTGCGACGCCCATCCGCTGTACGACTTCGCAACCGTGTAATTCACCTATAAATGTAGCTGCACCTGCATGCCCGTTTGCTACCGCGTGTGCCGAATGAATCCTCCCCGGCTCGATCCGGCGCGACAAGCTGTGTCCCCCTCTGCAACCGAGTGCAAACCGGCATCTGCAGGGGGAACGCACGGGCGCGTCGAGCGGTTGATAACACGCATTGATAACACACAATAGCGTACGCTGCCTGCCCCGTCCTACCTGCCCGTCTGTTTTACATGCCTTCGATGGAACACAACGCGCTCTCTCCAACTGCCTACGATGAGCTGGTGGACCTTGGGCGTCGCCTGTACGACAAAGCGCTTATCCGCCGCGAAGACGAGCTGATCACCGACCCGCGTGGGCAGCCCATCGGGTGGCTGTTGGACACGCGTGTGCCTATGCTCGAGGGCGCACTGTTTCGCGAAGTAGGGACTGTGCTTGCTAAGCGATTGCAGGCAAAAGGCATCCGCCAGGTGGTTGGATATGGCTTTGGAGCTCACCCCCTCGTATGTGCTGTAGTTGGAGCTTCTGGCGACACTATCTTTCGAGGCGGCCTGATTCGTGATGAACGAAAACCGCACGGGCGACGCCGCATCGTTGAAGGCCCCGTAGATCCTTCCGAACCGGTGGTTTTGCTCGACGACATCATCAATAGTGGTCGTAGCGCCGCCGATGCGCTGGAACGCCTGCACGCAGCCAACTACACCGTAGATGGCTTGCTCACGCTCTTCAACTTCACCTGGAGCCGCGGGCGCTCTCGCATCGAGAAGGAGGGCCTCTGGGTCGACTCATTGCTCGACCTGAACTTGCGCGACAAGGCAACCGGAAGCTCTGATTCGGCTTAACGCTCTGTACTTATGTCTACCCGCCCTTCGCCTTCTTCCTCAACCGAAGCCTCCTCGTCTTTTCAGGGCGACGGAGCCCCCGGTGCGTCTTCCTCGTCGCCCGATGACCAGGAGGTCATGCCGTTCCTTGATCACCTGGAAGAGCTGCGCTGGTCGCTTCTCAAAGGAGGGATTGGGGTTCTTATCACGACAATCCTGACCGCCATCTACAGCCGGTGGATCGTAGACCAGGTACTGATTGGGCCCACGCGGCCTGACTTCTTCATGTACGACGTGCTCGGCTACGATGCACGCGAACTGGAACTGCTGAACCGTACCATCACCGGGCAATTTTTTGCCGACATCGGTACTATTCTCATCGTAGGTATGGTCGCTGGGTCACCGATCATTGTCTACTATATGTGGAAGTTCATTGAACCGGCGCTCTATCCGGAAGAGCGTCAGGGCATGAAATTTGCGTCTTGGGCTGCTACGTTCTTTTTCTTGACAGGTATTGCCTTCGGCTATCTGATACTGACGCCAATCGCGCTGCAGTTTTTTGCGGGATACGAGATCTCGCCTCAGATTACCAACCAGTTCGACATCATCACGTACTTTAGCATGATCTCGTTCTGGGCACTCGGAACGGGGCTGCTATTTGAGCTTCCGGTGGTTGTCTATTTTCTGTCGAAGGTTGGCCTCCTTACTCCCGACCTCATGCGTACGTATCGGAAGTACGCGCTGCTGGTAGTACTCGTGCTTGGAGCGCTACTGACACCGCCTGATCCGTTCACGCAGATCCTGCTTGCCGTGCCGCTGCTTCTGCTGTACGAGCTCTCGATCCTTGTATCCGTATATGTGAACAAGCGCCGAAGGCGAGCTGCAGCGGTCTGAAGTACGTGAAAGACCGATACGCCGCAAAGGGGCGCACGAGCAACGCAGAAGCACGTTGTGCGCGCGCTCTTTGCTTTCTACCTACCTGTTGCATAGTACCTGTTGTACGAAGGGCCGCGCTTCTTCGGTCGCAGAGGCACCGAGTCCTGCACCCTATTCTGGTTCTCTTTCTTCCGTATGCTGAACACTCCTACCCGACTCCGACATGCCGTGATCGGATGGACGATCGCTGCTCTGATTGGGCTGGTCGTTGGGTTCGGCATGGCGCGCTCCGAGACCGATGCCGAAGTCCGAAAAAGCATTCAGATCTGGTCTGCTGCCTTCGAAGAGATCGTAAACACCTATGTCGACACGGTATCGCCGAGCGACCTCATGGAAACAGGCATGCAGGCAATGCTTAGCGACCTGGATCCGTACACTACATACATCAGTCCGGACGACCGCGCTACCGTAGACGTGCTCACGCGTGGGCGCTTCATCGGCATCGGCGTTCAGGTTGACCGCCGGGGCCAGCATGTGGCGGTCACCTCTGTGGTAGAGGGGAGCAGCGCTGACCAGCGCGCTATCTCTATTGGCGATGTCATCACACATATCGATGGTGAAGAGATTGCCTCATGGTCGCTAAACCAGGTACGGGCAGCGCTGCGTGGGGCACAAGGGTCAGCCGTTGAGCTTTCGCTCTTGCGACTGGGCGAGAGCCCTGCAACGCTTACCCTGCGCCGTGAGCCGGTTGAGCTGGCCACGGTGCCCTACTCCGGATTTATCGGCGGGTCGCGGCATGGAATGGGGTACGTACGCGTGGAGCGATTCACCCATCAGGCCGGACTCGAAGTGAAGCAAGCCATCGGCGACTTGCAGCGCCGTGCCTCCCTTAACGGGCTTGTTCTCGACCTCCGCGATAACCCGGGCGGCCTCCTCAACGCTGCCGTTGACGTGAGCTCTCTTTTCCTGGATCGCGGACGGGTCGTCGTATCAACCAAAGGACGCGACGGCCTTGATCGCTCGTACCGCAATACCAACCCGCCCCTCTACGGAGACGTCCCACTGGTGCTGCTCGTCAATGGACGAAGCGCATCGGCCAGCGAAATCGTTGCGGGTGCCATCCAGGATCATGACCGCGGTATCGTGCTCGGGCAAACAACGTTTGGAAAGGGACTTGTACAGGTTATTCGCTCTCTTCCGCACGGCGGATCGCTGAAGATGACAACCGCACGCTACTACACGCCGAGCGGACGCAGCATTCAGTCGGCCCCGAATGGAGCAGATGCCCGCCCTTCGGCCTCCCGTCAGATCTTTGAAACCACAACCGGACGCCCCGTGCAAGAAAGCCAGGGCATCCGACCCGACGTGCCAATCGACGACACATTTTCCAGCCCGCTGGAGCGTGCGCTCCTCCAAGAAGGGGCTTTCTTTCGCTTCGCCAGTCACATTGCGCGCACGTACGAGCGTCCGCCAAGCAACGGGTGGGAGCGCGACTCGCTCATAGCCTCATTTCGGGATTGGGTTGAGGCCGAAGGCATCTCATATCAGACGCAGACGCAAGATGCTGCAAATCGCATCGATTCGCTCGTAACGGCCGACCACCCCGACGCCTCGGAGGCGCTGAACAGTCTGCAGAGCACCCTTCAACGCTCCGTCGACCGTCAGTTCGAAGCGCACGCCGATATCCTGATGGCTCGTCTTCTTTCTGAGATCCGTAGCCGCTATCTCACGGCACGCGGCTATTACGCCTCCTCGCTTGCAGAGGACGAAATGGTGCGCGAAGCTGTAAGCCTTCTAAATGACGAGCGGCGCTACGTAACTGTGCTCAACCCGTAGCTCCGCTGTAGCGTCCCCCACAAGCTATGCGCCGTACCCCTTGCATCTCCTCTTCTTATGTCGCTCTCTTCATATCTCTTTGCGCGCGGCTTGCACTCGATTGATACCGTACAGCACCGCGTGTACGCCGATCGCAAAACGCACCTGCTGAGCGGCCTGCATGGCACCGTCGTTGAAATAGGCCCAGGCACCGGGCTCAACCTGGCATACCTGAAACGTGACATCACATACATCGGGCTGGAGCCCAATCCGCACCTGCATATGGCGATCCGCACTCAGATGCACACTCAGGGGATCTCCGGGCGCGTGTTGGAGCGTCCGGTGGAGGCCAACGCGCTGCCTCCTCGCAGTGCCGATGTCGTAATTAGCACACTCGTGCTGTGCTCGGTACCCGACGTGCAGGCTGCGCTCGCATCCATTCGGCGACTACTACGTCCCAGCGGACGGTTCATATTTATTGAGCATATCGCCGATACCCCCGGCAGCTGCCACCATGCGCTGCAGGAAGGAATTACGCCATTCTGGAAACGGTGCTTTGATGGCTGCCACCCAAACCGGCGTACCGACCACGCCATCTCGCAGGCCGGTTTCAAACGTGTGAAGCAGGACCACTTTACCGTTGATGTTCCGATCGTTCGCCCACACTGCGCAGGATATGCTATTGCATAGGATTCCATAGAGGATAGTTGCCCGGCTCTCCTGCCAGGAGGCTTTCTTCCCCGCCAGCTCTGCGTGCTTACGCAGCCTCCCTACCCAGCATCCTCAATGAGCAGCGCAAGCACGCTCATCCGAACAGGCACTCCATTAGCCACCTGGTCCAGAATCATCGTCCGCTCGTGGTCAACGACCGCCGCTTCAAGCTCTACCCCCCGATTCACCGGACCCGGATGCATGATACGCAGATCCGGATATGCGTGCAGGTGTGCGGTGGTAATTCCGAATTGCGCATGATACTCCTGCAGGCTCGGGAAAAGCCCGGCTCGCTGGCGCTCCAGTTGCAGCCGTAGCGCCATAGCTACGTCGCAGGCTTCAAGGGCTTCTTCAAGGCGGTATGTAACGTGCGCGCCCATCTCCTCTAACTCAGCCGGAAGCAGAGTGGGCGGGCCGCATACCGTGACCTCAGCGCCCAGCGTACGGAGCAGACGGATATTGGAGCGCGCTACGCGACTGTGCGTGATGTCGCCAATAATCGCAACGTGAAGCCCGCTCACGTCAGCGTAATGGTCGGCGAGCGTGCACGCATCCAGAAGAGCTTGTGTGGGATGCGCACGGGCTCCGTCGCCCGCGTTCACTACTACGCCGTCGGTGTGCTGTGCTACAAAGTGAGCCGCACCGGGCGATGCATGGCGCACCACAAACACATCGGCTTGCAGCGCCTCTATCGTCTGTGCTGTGTCTTTCAAAGACTCTCCTTTCACTACCGACGACCCCGAAGTCCCCACACTTACCGTGCGTGCAGCGAGCCGTTGTGCCGCCTGCTGAAACGACGTCTTGGTTCGCGTTGAGGGCTCAAAGAAAAGCGTTGCCACTGTCGCATCTGGATATGCCGGGATGGTGCCGCCTTTGCGGTAGTCCTGTGCTGTTGCGATGATAAGTCGCAGCTCCGCGTCCGTGTAGCCTGATACGTCCAGCAGATGCCGATGCGCGAGCGACGTTGATTCAGCAGACAACGAGGTAGTCATATACAGAAGTAGGCTGGCGTTGAACAGGAATGGGTGAATCGTGCTGATTCTCGCGCCGCTTGATGCGCTGGCATTGCGCTATATGCTGAGCCTGGCTTTCAACATTGTAGGCAGCACCTGGCAATTTTTCCAGTTTCTCTCTCGTTTCTTACAGAGGCGCTGTTCGCAAGCCCCTTCTTCTGCCGACTGCAACACAGCATGTGCTCAACGTGCTATGCACACGAAAGCTATGCGCGCGAAAAATGTGCTAACTTGTGCAGCTGTTTTCCGGTACAGTTCGCGTTTCATGGTGATGAGTTGTATTTCTGATATAGGACTACCTGCCTTCTTTGATGTTTTCAGTAGACGCCTCTCTGCGTTACGTACGGTCAATATTCGTGCACCCTGTCATACTCTTCGCCCTGCTGCTCTCACGAGCTGATGCACCGTACCTCCGAGCACGTCTTTCCATTTCGTAGAGAAACCGTCTTCGTTATATGAGCGGGTGCCTCATCCTCCTATTTGGTTTAACTTAGCCACCATGACACGTACTTCCTTCTTTCTGGCTCTTGCGCTGCTGCTCATCATGGCGGCTGTGCCCGAAACGTCAACTGCTCAAGACGTACCTCCTGAGGTACAACGTGAACTTGACCAGCGCGGTATGTCGGAGGCCGATGCACGACGCCAGGCTCGTGAGCTGGGCATCGACCTCTCTGATCCCGACCAAGCTGAACGCCGTGCCCGCGAACTCGGTATTCCCGAGTCGCGCATCAACGCGCTCTTGCAAGCCGTCGAAGACGGACGGCGTGGCGAACGCCGTACCGATCGCGAGGCCATGACCACGCCACCCTACCCCGTGCTCAACGGGCGCGTACAGGTCGATCCCGAACGCATTTTTGTAGGCGACCTGCCCGCCGATATAGCTATTGAGATTCCTCTTCGTAGCGAGCAGCCGATTCGCGAGGTCGACCCGTTCTTCATCACGGCGAACGGAGATACCGCACGTGTAGAAGACGTCCGGCGCATCTCCGGCTCGGTACTGGAAGGCCGCTGGGAAGGGACACTTACCGTCCCGGAAGACAATGCAGCAGGTACCTGGTCGTTCTTCACACGCGCAGCTACCGAGGATACCACCGTAGTCATCTCGACCGGGCGCCGCCTTCAGCTCACCGACGAACCCATCGAAGATGATCCCGAGGTTGAGGACCCCGATCCCGAACCGCTTGAACACTTTGGATACGACCTGTTTGACTCTATCCCCGAAGCGTTTCAGCCCCAAGCTGTAGGTCCCGTTGACGACAGCTACATCGTGAGCCCCAACGACGAGCTTCGCCTGACGGTGTGGGGTGCTGCCGACTTCCAGTACGATCTCACGGTAGACCGAGAGGGGCGCGTAAATATTCCGGAGGTCGGTCAGATCACCGTTGCTGGCAAACGCCTCTCTGAACTTCGCGAAGACATGAAGCAGCAGCTCTCGCGGAGTTACGCGCAGCTCACAACTGATCCACCAAGCGCGTACATGGACCTTACTGTGACGCGCTTGCGCCCTGTACAGGTCTTTGTGCTTGGCGAAGTCCCCCAGCCTGGTGGATATACAATGAGCAGCTTCTCCACCGCGTTTAACGCACTCTACAGCGTTGGCGGCCCGCTTACCCGGGGGAGCCTGCGTAACGTACAGGTGATTCGTAATGGCGAGGTGATATCGACGGTCGACTTCTACCAGTATCTGCTGCGCGGCTTTGCCGACGACCCGGTTCGCCTTCAGAACAATGACATCGTATTCGTGCCCCCGCGCGGAATCACCGTTTCGCTGGAGGGCGCAGTGAAACGCCCTGCCATCTATGAACTCCGAGAAGATGAGGAGCTCGCTGACCTGATCGAGTACGCGGGCGGACTCGAAGCCGAGGCCTACACCGATCGCTTCACAATCAACCGTATTCTTCCCTTTGAGGATCGCGACGACCCTTCCGTGGCACGCGAAGTGCTTACCATGAACCTTAACGAGGCGCGCTCAGGCAACGTGCAGGTGCGCATGAACGATGGCGACTTTGTGCGCGTGCGCTCCATCCGCGACATTGATGACCGCGCCATTGCAACGCGTGTTAACAGGGTCGAAGTTACCGGAGCCGTGTTCCAACCCGGCGAGTACCAGTTAGGCGATGGGATCCGTACAGTCAGCGACCTGATTGACGCCGCCGACGGACTCACCGGCGATGCCTTTATGCCCCGCGCCGAACTCTCGCGGGTCGATGATGACCTGGAATCGGTTGTGCGTAGCCTTGACCTTGACGCCGTGCAGGCCGATGATCCTACCCAAAACGTCGTACTCCGCGCCGGCGATAGTCTTCACGTTGCGCTGCGCGGTTCCGTGCGCGAGGAGCGCACCGTTCGCATCTCCGGGCAGGTGCGTAGCCCCGACGTATACCGCTTTCAGCGCGACATGACCGTCCGCGACCTGCTTTCTCGGGGCGGAGGGCTCTTCGACGAGGAGTACCGCAAGCAAGTGTTTATGGGACGTGCCGATCTCTTCCGGGAATCGCCCGACGGCAGCCGCACGGAGGTCATTCCGTTTCATCTGGGCGATGCCATTCGAGGCGATGGGGATGCAAACATGGCTCTGCAACCCGGTGATGAGATTCGCATCTACCAGGCCACGGTTGAGCGCCTGGAAGAACGGTTCGTGGAAGTGCGCGGCCGCGTAAAGGACGGAGGCCGACTGGTCTATCGCGACAACATGACGCTCGAAGATGCTCTGCTACAGGCAGGTGGCTTCGATGAAGGCGCTTCCCTCAGGCAGGTCGAAGTCACGCGGCTTCGTCCCGACCAGGATGGCACATCACGCGCCACTCCTATTACGATTCCACTGGGGGGCACCCTTTACACCGACCCCGTTAGCTTTGCCGCGAATGACTCGCTACGCGTGCTTCAGGCTGCGCGGCAGTTTGATCTTCAACACCGCGACCGTGTTTTCGTACGTCAAGATCCCGCGTTCCGTCCCCAAGAGTCTATCACTGTGGAAGGCGAGGTCCGCTTTCCCGGTGATTACACTATTCTCGAAGACAATGAGCGTCTGAGCGATATCCTGGAGCGTGCTGGTGGCATTGCTTCTACAGGGTACGCCCAAGGCGGACGTCTAATACGCGACGATGAGCAGGTGATCAGCAATATCCGGCGCGCCCTTGAAGGCCGAAGTGCCAGTGATGTCATTGTACAGCCAGGCGATCGCATCGTTATTCCTACACGCCCGAACACGGTTGCCGTGCGCGGAAATGTCGCGAATGAGGGACTCATCAAGCACGAACCCGGTAAACGTGTAGAGTATTACCTCGACCGGGCCGGGGGCGTCCGCGAAAACACCGGATCGATTCTTCTTACACAGGCATCCGGGGCTACCTTCCGCGTACGTACGGGCTGGTTTCGGCGCACGCCGCGCGTTCAAGATGGCGCGACCATTCGGGTGATAGAAGAGCCTGAAAGAGAGCGTGAGGAAGAACGCTTTGACCTCGCCGGTACGCTCACCGAAATTACAGGCATTCTGTCGAGCGCGCTCACGATTATCGTGCTCGCAGGACGCGCGTTTGACTGACGTTTGACTGACCCGACGACGGTGAAACGTGCCGGGTCCGCCCGGTTGACCGACACGTTCGACGTTTCTCTGCGCAGCATTCCTCCTACGATTCTCGTTTATGCCCGACCAGCCTTCTAATTCGACATCGCACGAGCGCTCAGACCATCCGGAGCGCCCATATGCCGAGGAAGAGATCTCGCTCCTCGATATACTGGTCGTTCTGGCACGTAGCCGCCGATTTATCATCGGGTGCGTCATTGCGTTTGCACTCTTCGGCGTGGTGTATGCCCTCGCAGCCTCCGAGGAATATACCTCAACCGCTGAGGTCGTCCGCGAGGTCGACGGCGCCCCCTCAGGAAGCGTGCCTGGAGGACTCTCCGCCTTGCGCGGGTTGGGTATCAACGTTGGAGGTGGCGCAAGTGGTCTTACCCCCGAAGCCTATCCGCGTATTCTCACCAGCCGCGAGGTTCGGCTTGCGGTAGCCCGCGACACGTTCTACTTCGCCGACGTAGATGCCGAACTGACCTATGTCGAGTACTTCGAACGGGAAGAAGAGGGCGGAATTGGCGATATAGTCAGACGTTACACAATCGGTCTGCCTGGACAGGTCATACGTGCGTTCCGTCCTGAACCCTCAGGACGGCCGGTAGAGGTAGATCCTGAAAGCGGCCGAATGGTCTACCCCAGTGAAGCAGAAGAGGACGCAATGGAGGCCGTGGGCGATATGGTTTCGTCTTCGGTCGATGTGGAGAGCGGGGTCATGACGCTTTCGGTGACAGATGCCGACCCGGTGCGTGCCGCAGAGATCGCCGAGAGCTTCCTAACGCACCTTTCCGATCGCGTACGTGCTATTCGGACCGAGAAATCACGGCGCAACCTCGAGTTTATCGAAGACCGCTTCGCCAGCGCCCGCGAAGATCTCCAGGAAGCCGAGGAGCGACTCGCAGCGTTTAACGATCGCAACCGCGAGATCCGTTCAGCGCGCCTACGCACCGAGCAAGATCGTCTGCAACGGCAAGTCCGGTTCGCATCCGACCTCTACAGTGAGTTGCAAGCCCAGCTTACGCAGGCCGAGATTGAGCTGCAGCGCAGCGAACCTGTGCTCACGGTTATCGAAGCGCCCGCCCCGCCCACACAGCGCAGCGCGCCACGGCGCACGCTCATTGTATTGCTCAGCCTTATACTGGGCGGTATGGTTGGCGTAGGAGGGGCTTTCGTCAGAACGTTTCTTGGGGAGCAGGAAGATGAGGAAGAGCGCGAGAAGCTTGAGGAGATCAAGCAAGCGTTCCGCAACCCCCTGGGCGGCAACGGACGTCGCTCAGCCTCCTCTACGTCAGAGTCTGCCCCCTCCCGACCGTAACGCATTCGCCGTATCTGAAGCCATTCCGCACGCTGCGCGCTCTCTACCTACATACTGCTTCCATACCCTCGTTGCGCTATGATGCCCGCCTCCCCCCTTCGCTCCAATCTTCGATCGTTTGTCCTTGCTCTTCTTATCGGATGCGGAGCGCTGGGCTTTGCTGTGACGCCCGCCGCTGAAGCGCAATCAACACCGACATTGGATGAGGAGCCCGAGCGCGTACAGGCCTATCAGGCGCTTATCGATCCGGAGCAACTGGCTGCACAGCTCTACTTTTTTGCGTCCGATCGCTTTATGGGACGCGAAACGGGTATGCCCGGCCAGCGACTCGCTGCTGAATACCTCGCCGCTCAGTATCGCCAGATGGGGCTCGCCCCCAAAGGTACACAAGAGACCGATGACCCACGCGCGCTCGAACGCTACTTCCAGCCGTTTCCTCTGTACGGCACGCGCACCACGCAGGCTACCCTTACAGCAGCCCGCAACGATACTACAGTTGCAACGAGCACCTACGATACAGAGCGCCCGGCGGATAGCGATGCTTTTCTCGCATTTGGAAACGCCCCCAGCCAAGAAGGCGGATTGATCTTCGGCGGGTATGGCATTGCACACGACGACTATGACGACTATGCAGCCCTTGACGAAGCCAACCTCAACGTGACGGGCAACTGGCTCCTCATGCTGCGTAGCGACCCGGTCGATGAAGAAGGCACGCACTTGCTCACCGGCTCCAGCGAGCCATCGGAGTGGACCGACAGCATCGGCCGAAAGCTACAGCGCGCTTTCAGTGCCGGTACGCCCGCAGGCGTGCTCATCGTTGCCGACATCGGGCCCATGGCGATTGATGTGTCTGAACGGGCACGGATCCTGGCCGAGTTTAACGGTCCAGGGAGCATGTCGCTCTCCGAGAACCAGCGCTCCCAGCAGATTCCACCGGTGTACATGATCTCAACTGATTTTGCTAACCAGCTGATGGCAGACGCCGACCGTAGCGTAGCATCGGTGCAGCGCGAAATTGCCGAAACAGAAGCGCCTGTTGTGTTCGACGTACCTGACGTGACGCTCACCAGCAACCTCAACCAGGAGTCCTACACAAAGACCTCAGAGAATGTACTCGCCCACATTGAGGGCACCGACCCCGACCTC
>NZ_JARWGJ010000202.1:0-21588 GCF_040409695.1 Longimonas sp. | reverse complement strand
CAATGAGGTCCGCGACGTTTCGATGAACGTGGCAAACACCGGTCCAGCCGAAACTGAACTAGAGTACAGTTTCCCGGGCTTTGCAGCACAAAGTGTGTTGAGCCAGCCGGGTGTAGAGCCAAACAACACATCGAGCATCGTCAGTGGAACTCGCGGCTTTCAGAAAGGAGAGGCGGATCCGCTGGCTGGTGAAGGTCACCCTGTGCTTCTTGGCGCGGGCGGCCCCGATGAGTTCGGTTACACCTGGATCGACAGCAACGAAGAAGGAGGTCCGACATTCAGTTGGGTGGATATCTCCGAGGATGGAGAGGCCCTTCCGATTGGAGATGAAGAGATCGAAACGGTAGACTTACCGTTCGAATTTCCCTTCTACGGAGATACCTTCTCCGAAATCGATGTTGGCGATAACGGAGCAGTTACCTTCACCGGAGAATTGCCTGAGTTTATAACTAGCGAAATTCCGGGTGATGGTACTCCAAGCATCGCGCCGTTTTGGTTCGACTTGGACCCCAGCGAAGGAGGCGAAATCTATGCGTACGCTGATGAAGAGAATAATCGCTTCATTATCCAGTATGATGAAGTACCCCCGTGGACATTCGGAGAGACCGAGGATGCCTTCACCTTCCAGATCATTCTGACAGAGAATGGAGCTATTCGCTACCAGTATCTAGATATGGATGGCGTAACGGATCCAGCAAGCATTGGCATCCAGAACCTGGATGGAAGCGATGGCCTGCAGATTGCTTTCAATACAGAGTATGTCGAGAACGAACTGGCCATTGACATCGAAGCGGCTCCCGACTTCATCGTCGATGTGAAT
This sequence comes from Longimonas sp., assembly GCF_040409695.1. Lineage (GTDB taxonomy): Bacteria > Bacteroidota > Rhodothermia > Rhodothermales > Salinibacteraceae > Longimonas. Next base: position 20,768 of record NZ_JARWGJ010000202.1, on the reverse strand, counting down.
CCAGCTTCGGGCTCGCTCGCTGGAGGTGATAGCGACGACGTATCTATCACGCTTGATGCGGATGGTGTTGAGCCAGACATCTACGAAGATGAGTTGACGCTGACGACCAATGATCCGGATGCCGAGTCTACCCTGATTCCGTTCGATATTACGGTTGACGGAGGAGCAGCGGAGATTGCAGTTGATTCGGAGGCGCTCAGCTTCGACGATGTAGTGGCCGGGGAATCGGCCACGGAGACGCTGACGATTGAGAACACCGGCAGTACTCCCTTAGCGGGCAGTGTCAGCCTGGAAGATGAAGCGGAGGTGTTCTCGCTGACTGAGGGCGCAGGCGACTATGCGCTCGGTCCGGATGAGACGCAGGAGGTGGAGGTGACCTTTGCGCCGGAGGAAGATGCTTCCTTTGAGGGCACAGTTGCCATCAGCCACAATGCGGATAATGAGCCGGACCCGGTGGAAGTCAGTCTAACGGGCGATGGCCTCGCCCCATCGATTGCCGTGGATCCTGAAGCACTGAGCTTTGATGATGTCGTGGCGGGCGAATCGGCCACGGAGACGGTGACCATTGAAAACACGGGCAGTGCTCCGCTGGAAGGCAGCGTCAGCCTGGATGTCGATACGGATGCGTTCGAACTGTCTGAGGGCGAAGGCGATTATGCGCTCGGTCCGGATGAGACGCAGGACGTGGAAGTCACCTTTGCGCCAGATGAAGCCGCCTCCTTCGAGGGCACCGTATCCATCACCCACAACGCAGGCAATGAGCCGGACCCGGTGGATGTGCCGCTAACCGGTGAATCGGTTGCCTCCGCGATTGCAGTAAACCCAGAAGCAATCAACTTTGACAATGTAGCGGCCGGTGAATCGGTCACGGAGACGGTGACCATTGAAAACACGGGCAGTGCTCCGCTGGAAGGTAGCATCAGCCTGGATGCCGATACGGATGCGTTCGACTTGACCGAGGGTGAAGGTGATTATTCGCTTGCCCCCGATGAAACGCAGGAGGTGGACGTCACCTTTGAACCGGAGGAGGCCGCCTCCTTCGAGGGCACGCTGTCCATCAGCCACAATGCGGATAATGAGCCCGACCCGCTTAGCGTTGCGATCAGCGGCGAAGCGACGCCTGCCGAACCGGTGATCACGCAAGAACTGGATGATGTGGAACTGGTTGCCGGAGCAGCCGCTACGACGTGGGATCTCACGGAGTTTGTGGAGCCGCCAGCGACCAGTCCAGACCCGCTTACCTTCAGCGCATCCTCCACATTCCCTGCACTTGTGGACGTAGACGTGGAAAACAGCACCCTTAGCGCCACGCCCTTAGCGGTCGGTATAGCTTCCATTACGGTGACCGCCGAAACGGAAGAAGGCGGGGCCGCCACGCTTGACTTCGAGGCCGACGTGAACGCCCTCCGCGCAGCTCCAACCATTGCGTTTGATGATCCCCGCGCGACAGCCAGTTATCGTCTGACCGGGCTTCCGGGCCAGATCGATGAAGATGTGGCTGCCACGCTCTCCGGCGACCCCGACACCGGGTGGCGTGTCTTCCGCGATCCCGGCACCGAAGAGGATGACCTGGAGGCGTACGATGGGTCCGACGCGTTCCGATTTGCGCCGGGCCGGGGCTTCTGGATGCTGAGCCGCGAGGACTGGGCCGTAGACACGACCGTCGATCCGGTGGCGCTGGATGAAGATAGCACCACCACCGTGCCCTTGCAGGAGGGGTGGAACATCCTCTCCAATCCGCTGGACCGCTCTGTTGCATGGGACGCCACACTCGGGCTGGCAGCTAACGACGGCTTGACCGAATCGCTCTGGCAGTGGGATGGCGGATGGTCGGAGTCTGGCACCTTCACCAGTGCTCGCGAGGGCACCGCTTTCTACCTGTTCAACGACGCCGAACTGGACGCGCTGACGCTGGCGCATCCCGATGCAGAGGCGCCAAGTAGTGAGGCGCCCGTTGTTGCTGCGACGACCGAGGAAGCGGAGACGCTGCAGTTTACCGCTACCCTGGAAAGCGGCGAGGCAGGAAACGAAAACCAAGTAGAGGATATCGAGCTGGGTACGGTTACGCTGGGCTATGCACCTGAGACCCGCGCCACGCGCATGCCGCCAGCCCACTTCCTCCCGGCTCAGTTCTCCGTACGCAGCGAGGAGGCAGATGAGGAAGCGGCCTTTAGCCGCCTGCTCAAAGAACCCGCCTCCGGCATGAATGCTGACGAAGACGGACACGCCTTTGACCTGCGTCTCGAACCTGCAGCGGGTGAAATGGCCTCAACTGAGGCACACTCAGACGAGACTTCGCCCGAAGAACAGACGGCCAAGCTTGCGCTCAGCGAAGCGCTGACCTCCGAGCAGTTCCCCGGTGACGAAGCGCTCTTGATCGGCGCCGATGGCACGCGCTACGATCTGCGTGAGATGGACGCAGGCGAGACCGTGCCCGTGACGCTCGCGGACGAGCCCGCCGAGCTGCGCGTGTTGATCGGCAGTGAGGCCTTCATCGACGATGAACTGGAGGTACCAGACGAGATCACGTTTGGCCCGGCCTACCCGAACCCCTCGCGCGGTCCGGTAACGGTGGAGGTGGCGCTGCCCAGCGATGCGGAGGCGGAGATCGTGCTCTACGACATGCTCGGGCGCCGCGTGGCGACGGTGCACGAGGGCGAGCTGCAGCGCGGCTTAAACGAAGTGCAGTGGAGCGGCGACAATCTCGCCAGCGGCATGTACTTCCTACGCCTGCAGACCGAAGGGCAGACCTTCACCGAGAAGGTGGTGCGCGTGCGGTAAGGTAAGCGTGCGTTAAGGACGACTCTTTCCGGGCTTTTCTGGGACCGCCCGGCTGACATCGTTTGAGCGATCATTGCTTGTGCGACGGTTGGCTCGGGCGGCTCATCCCCAGCGTCCATTTGCAAGAGGGTCTGTAAAGAACGGCACATCGAATGCACAGTGCGACATCTACTCTGCTTTTGACTTATTTGATTACTTCATGACTATGAATACCAACACGCTACATAAAAATACCTCACTCTGTTCTGCACCGCACCGATCTCCTATCGGCCTGTGGATAGCAACCGCCGTGCTGGGCTTGCTGCTGATCGGCACGGTCACCGCCTGCGGCTCCACCGACGCCAACGACGAAAACGGCGACCCGCCCCCCGAAGAGCCCGCGCCCGAAGCGGTGTTTGCGGTGGATCCGGGTAGCATCGACTATGGCGATGTCGATACGGAAGAGACGGAGGAAGCGGTGATTACGATTACAAATGATGGGGATGCTACGCTGGAAGGCGACATCGACATAGAAGACGGCGCGGCGCACTTCAGTGCGTCAGAGACCGGGAGCTATGAGGTGACAGCCGGCTCAAGCCTGGAGGTGACGGTGACGTTTGCGCCGGAGGACGAAGAGGAGCTTGAAGGCATGCTCTCGATCACACACAACGCCGATAACACGTCCAGCCCCGCCGAGGTCTCGCTAAGCGGCACCGGCATCGTCGAGTTGGCGGATCCGCCGGATCGCCCGTAGCACACCCAGCGACCTAAATAGAACCCGCACACAAAAAGACCTGACAGGTCTCAGCGACCTGTCGGGTGGATGCGTTGCAGAAGTTGGCAGCGGTTGCGTTTCTTAGCTGGCGTACTTCACCGAGCATCCGTAAGGCGGAGCGGTCTGGGTGGGGACTGCTTCGCCTTGCAGCGCCGCATCGAGCGTCGATTCTACGTAGTTGGTGGCGTCTTCAATATCAGCGGGATTGGTAGAGGGGGTGTCGTCAATACCGCCTTTGTAGATCAGCTCGCCTTCCGGGTTGATAATGTACATGTGCGGTGTGGTCTGCGCGCCATACTGCTGACCCACGGTGCCCTCGGGGTCCATCAGGATCGCATCTTGCTGGCCGCCCTCCTGCTCGTTGCGTGCGTTCATCTCATCCGGCGGAAAGTAGCCTTGCGTGCCAGGAGCCGACGATACCACAGAAAGCCACACGACCCCCTGCTCACGATAGGTTTCCTGCAGCTCAGCCATCTTGCCGCTGTTGTAGAACTTGGCAACAAACGGGCAGTCAAAGTTCAACCACTCAAGGACCACGTATTGGCCTTCAAAGTCAGACAGGCTGTGGTCGGTGCCGTTTGTGTCGGTCAGTGTGAAGCTTGGAGCGGGCGCCCCCACCTCAGGGTCATTGACCGACATGGGGTGGAAAGCGAGTGCAACAACGGCAAAAGCAGAAAGCGCTACAGCGATACTGCGAAACGAGTGAAGCATGATGAACAAGGAGAATCTTTGAGGACTGGGTGAACAACACATCGTATCACGAAAAACACCATCGTAAGATCCTCTGACGTGTCGGGTTCCGCGCTATGGGGACAGGGGGAGGTGCATGCAATCTCGTCTGCATGAACAGTTATCGAGCCGCATCCGGAAGCAGCAGGCCCCTGTGTAGCGATGGAAGCAAAAAAACTGACAGGTCTTCGAGACCTATCAGGTTTAGTTGTGTGATCTTGCGTGTGATTGCGTGTGAGAGACAATTACTCCTCCTGCATGACCAGTGAAGGCGAGGCGGAGGACGATTCGGGCAGCTCGTCGAGCGCATCCAACACGATCTGAGGGGTGAGTACTTCAGGGAGTACCTTGGGCTCGCTGCCATCGCCGGGGTAGAGCACGTAGAGCGGCACGCCATTTCGGTTGAAGCGCTCAAGAGCCTCAGTGATCTCAGGGTCGCGGTTGGTCCAGTCGGCCCGGACGAGGTGTACGCCTTTCTCTTCGAACGCCTCTTGTACGGCACGGGTGTCGAGGGTCGTACGCTTGTTCACCTGGCACGTGAGGCACCAGGCGGCAGTGAAGTCGATAAAGACGGGTTCGCCTTCGCTCTGCAGGGCATCCACCTGCTCGGTGGAGAAGGACTGCCAGGTTGCATCCGGAGCGTTGCTGGAGGTGACAGGCGCCGATGCGTTTGCGCCCATGAGCGAGAGGCCAATGGCCCCGGCGGCTACGAGTCCGGCAGCAGTGCGTGAGATGGCCCAGGCACGGTCGCTTACCTGAAAGGCGGGCCAGCGACCAATGACCCAGCCGGCGATGCCAAGCAAGAGGAAGCCGCCGAGCAGCAATGCTACGCCGTCGATGCTGACCTGCTGCCCGAAGACCCAGACGAGCCACAGCGCAGTGGCGAACATCGGGAAGGCGAGCACCTGCTTGAACGTCTCCATCCACGGACCAGGACGCGGCAGGCGCTTCAGCATGCTGGGCGATGCAGAGAGCACCAGGTACGGAGCGGCCATGCCCAGGCCCAGCGCAGTGAAGATACCCATCGCCTCAGGAGCGGTGAGCGTGATGGCGAATCCAAGTGCGGCCCCCATGAACGGCGCTGTGCAGGGCGTGGCGACGATCGTGGCCAGCACTCCTGTTAGAAATGACTCGCTGTACCCGGACGCCTTCTGCTGCACGCCGCTGCCAACCGACGTGAGCTTGAGTCCCACTTCGAAGAGCCCGGCGAGGTTTAGCCCGATGCCTACAAAAAGTAGGGCCATGAGCGCAATAAAGCCGGGCGACTGCAGCTGAAAGCCCCACCCGATCGACTCGCCGGCTGCACGCAGTGCCAGAAGCAGTCCGGCCAACACCCAGAACGAAGCGACCACGCCGAGAGCAAAGAGTCCGCCGTGGCGACGCATGATGCGGGGCGTTTCGCCTGCTTTCTTGGCAAAGCCCAGAATCTTGAGTGAGATAACCGGAAAGACACACGGCATCAGGTTTAAGAGGAGCCCGCCCATAAAGGCAAAGCCCAGCGCCCAGAACAGCGTCATGTCGCCCGATGACGTGGCGTCTTGCAAGGCCGCAAGGTCGCCTTCGAACTCGCCCTCAACGGCTGCATCTACAGCGAGCGCGCGGTGGCGGCTGTCGTTGGTCCAGGCAAATCCTTCGGGGGCAACGACCACGCCACGCAGCGCCTCAGTCGATCCATCGGCATACTCCGACGCCTGCAGCGCCAGGTAGAGCGCATCGTCATCGCGCACGACAGGCTGTGGTGCTGTATTTGAGATAGAGCGCTTCTCCTCAGGAAAAAACAGCACGTCATCCTGAGGGAGACCGGCGCCTGTCAGCTCCAGCACGAAACTGCCATCGCTGTAATACGCGGTCGCTTCCACCTCGTCTACGCGCTGTGGGAGCTGTGCGCGCGTCTCGGCAAATGCATTGGCCCATGTGTCGCTGAGCGCGGGTGCCTCCGCATCCACCTGTAGCGTCGTGCTGATCTCGTCGTATGCAGGCAGGCAGACATCCTCGCAGATTAGCCAGTCGGCCCGCCCCGAAATCGTGACCTCGGTGCCGGGCTCCAGGTCGGCAGGCGGGGTGAGGTCGACCAAGAGCATGACCTCATCAGAATACCCGTAGGTCATGAGCGGCCCTTCCTGCTTGCGGTCGGGGTACGGCCACTGGATATCGCCCGCGGTAAACCCCTCGGGTAGATCCCAGCTGATCGACGTGGCGAGCCCCGAATCGCCTGAGTTTTTCCAGTAGCTGTGCCAGCCAGGATCCATCTCCAGGTGCAGGGCCACCGTAAACGGCTCGCCTGGTACAACGGTCTCCACCTCGCTCACGAGCGTACCCTCGCTGTAGGGACTCGTGTCGCTGTCCGTATTGCTGCTCTGGGCCAGCGCGTGGGGAGCGGCAGCAAAGAAGACCCCGGCCAGAAGAAGAGCGCTAAGCCCGGCCACGCGTAACAGGTGGGGAATACGTTTCATAGGAGCCGATCGCGTTAGAAACTAAAGATACAGATACACAACACGTTACGATGCTGAACATATTCGGTTCAAGGCCGGGTGTACGCTTCATGCCACGTACACGTCAAGACGTTTTGCTTACAATCCTGGCAACACAAAATACGCATCCGAAGCCACATGCGATTCCGTTTGTGCAAGACTGTATGCGCTTTGTGGAATGCACTGTATCCATCCCAAAAGGCGCAAGTAAGCTGAACGAGGCCAGCAATCAGCATCGGCTGTTGGCATTTCTTTATCGTGCATTGTACCATTCAACCGTTACATAAATTCTAACGCGGCACAGCTGTATACACGACATACACGCGTGTTAGTCGCCACCGCATTGCAGCCCCCATCCATTCCGATCGTCAGCCCCCGCTCAGCTTATGCGTCGCTTGCTTCTGCTTCCGCTTCTTTCTCTGCTGCTTCTGCCGGCTCTGGTGGATGCGCAAGACACCCCGTTCGAACGAATGGACGTGTTCGAACTGGAATGGGTCACCGATCCGCAAATCAGCCCGGATGGCGAGCGCGTTGTGTATGTACGGCGGGGCATGGACGTGATGAATGACCGTCGCACATCGGCGCTCTGGATCATGAATGCCGACGGCACCGAGCATGTGAAGCTGACCGATCGCGACGTGAGCGAGTCGAGTCCGCGCTGGTCGCCCGACGGCACGCGGCTTGCCTACATCGGAGGCACCGAGGACGACGGCGCCCAGATCTTCGTGCACACGTTTGCGCCACGCTCCAACGTGCAGCGCACTACGCTCGACAACCGTCCCGGCCATCTGGCGTGGAGCCCGAGCGGCAGCCATCTTGCGTTTTCGATGCACGTAGATGATGAGCCGCCGCAGATGGTCGAGCCGCCCGAAGCGCCTGAGGGTGCCGACTGGGCCGACCCGCCCCGCGTCGAAACGCGCCTAAACCACGAGCAGGATGGCAGCGGCATTCGTCCTTACGGACACCGGCACATCTTCACGATCACGGCAGATTCAGATAGCGACCCTGAGCAGCGTACCACCGGCGACTACGACCACGCGGGGCCCATTGCCTGGATGCCTGACGGAGAGGCGCTTGTGGTATCCGGCAACCGCCATGACGATGCGGAGCACGCGTTTCGCAACACGGAGCTGTACCGCGTCGATATGGAAGACGGAGCCATCGCGCCGCTTACCGACCGCTTTGGCCCGAACCATACGCCGCGCATATCGCCAGATGGGGCAACGATTGCCTACCTGGGCTACGAAGACCAGATACAGACCTACCAGCGCACGCGGCTCTACACGATGAGCCCAGATGGAAGCGGGATGCAGGAGGTTGAGACCGGACTGGAACGCTCCATTAACGATGTGGTCTGGGACGAGGAGGGAAACGGGTTGTACGTGCAGTACGATGACGAGGGCGTAAGCTACCTCGCGCACACCACGCTCGACGGCGCGGTGACGAATGTAGCAGACAGCCTCGGTGGCACGGCCCTCGGGCGTCCCTACCGCGGCAGCGCCGACTTCTCTGTTGCAGAGAATGGCGTCATCGCATTCAACGTGAGCAGTCCGGCACACCCCGCTGAGCTGTCCATAACCAGCCGTAGCAACGCGACCCCCTCCCGCCTCACCACGCTGAACGAGACGCTCATAGCAGACCGTGCACTCGGGCAGGTGGAGGCGATGCGCTACACCTCAACCAAAGACGGGCGCGACCTGCATGGCTGGGTGATGACGCCCCCCGATTATAACCCCGACCGGGCCTACCCACTGCTTGTTGAAATTCACGGCGGACCGATCAGTCACTACGGCCCCCACTTTGCCGCCGAGCTCCAGCTGTATGCGGCAGCGGGATATGTGGTGTTCTATCCGAATGCACGCGGCAGCACCAGCTATGGCGAGGAGTTCGGCAACCTTCTGAAGAATGACTTCTCCGGCGGGGAGTATCAGGACATCATCGACGGCGTGGACGTGCTGGTCGAAAACGGCACCGTCTCCGAAGACAGTCTTTACGTGACAGGAGGAAGCGCAGGCGGTACCTCTACTGCATGGATCGTAGGACAGACCGACCGCTTTCAGGCAGCGGCTGTGCAGAAGCCCGTGATCAACTGGATCAGCAAGACGCTGGCGGCCGATAACTACTACGCCTATGCCGACTACCGCTACCCGGGACAGCCGTGGGAGAACCCGATGGCGTACTGGGAGGTGTCGCCCATCTCGCTTGTTGGCAACGTTGAAACGCCTACGCTGCTGATTGTGGGGCAGGAGGATCTGCGGACGCCCACCTGGGAGGCCAAGCAGTTCTATCATGCGCTGCAGCTGCGCGAGGTCGACACCGCGTACGTTGAACTGCCCGGCTCCTACCATAACATGGCCGCGCGCCCCAGCCAGCTTATCGCCAAGGTCGACCACGTTCTGGCCTGGCTGGAGCGGTATCGGTAGACACCATCGGTCGACCCGGGCGAGTAAACACAGCGAGAGAGACCGGGGACGGTGACAGGACGGTGAATGCAGGCGGTCTCCGTCTATGGGTTCTGCAAGCCAGGAAGTAACCAGATGTTGTCCGCTGGCGGGGCCAGTCGCTTGCGTGTCAGCGCAGCTGCTGCTTATGCTGTAGCTGTTCTTTGCACCTGTGTACAACCCCCGGTATAGTCCGGTACCAACATGCATACACGACGCTCTTTTCTTCGCATCGCCGGCACCAGTGCGGCAGCGCTTCCGTTTCTGCCTACCCTGCTGCGCGGTCGCCCGGCGCCGGTTGCTGTGGACTTCGAGACGCTCCGTCGGGGCGCAGGCATCTTCACAGCGCGCGGAGGCACCATCGGGTGGCTTGTGCGCGACGGGGCGGTCGTTGTGGTCGATTCGCAGTTTCCGGACTCGGCGGAGCGCTGCTGGAATGGCATCGCCGAACGCACCGACCGCGGACTCGACCTGTTCATCAACACGCATCACCACGGCGACCACACGGCGGGCAATGGCGTGTTTGCCGCACAGACCGACCGGCTTGTTGCGCACGCCAACGTGCCCGACCTGCAGCGCGCCGCAGCCGACGCGGAAGAGGCCGATAGCCTTACGTATCCGAATGAGACGTACAACGAAGCATGGTCGGAGACGATCGGGGATGAGACGATCCGGCTGTATCACAATGGGGCCGCGCACACCGGGGGCGACACGGTGGTGCACTTCGAAGAGGCCAACGTAGCGCATATGGGCGACCTGGTGTTCAACCGGGTGTATCCGTTCATCGATATTGACGGGGGCGCTTCGACGGAGGGGTGGATCGACACGCTCGAAACGATGCATGCGCTCTTCGACGACGAGACGATCCTGATTCATGGTCATGGCGCGCCCGATGCAGGCATTACCGGGGGACGCGGCGACCTGCTGCAGATGCGGGACTTCCTGGCGGCGCTGCGCGGGTTTGTCGTTGAGGGCGTTCAGGCAGGCACTGCGGTGGATGAGCTGGCAGAGGTGAGCCATATTCCGGATTTTGAGGAATATGCCCGCGACGACTGGCCGCTTCCGCTGTCGCGCTGCATCCGGGCGGTCTACCGGGAAGAGACGGCGAATGGGGGATAATCGGGGAGGCGTTTCGGGGCCAGGGCAAAGGGGCACCGCGTGGGGGTATAGCATCTGCACAGGCACGCAGGCGAAGGGCGTGCGCCGATGGAAGCGGCGTTCTACCTGGGTACCCCCGTTGGGGACCCGGTGAGGAGGCTACCCATAACACAAGATGCTGCGCATCCCCCTGAATAGCCACAGAGCAGAGTACACGCGCTTATTCGTGGCGCCTATTCTTATTACGCACAGACGAACCGTACGCATGAGAACATACAGCACACGCATCTTTTGCATTGCAGCACTCGCACTCGGACTGGTCGCTACGAGTCCAGCCATGGCCTCGGAGATGTGGGGGCGGGTTGGCCACTATGTGACAGGAGAGATCGCCCGGCAGCATCTGTCGGATGACGTGCTCGCTACAGTCGAGGACGTGCTTGGGGAGGAGTCGCTGGTGGAGGCGACCACATGGATGGACCGCGTGCGCCCGACCGATGCGTTTCGGCACACCGCCGACTGGCACTGGGTGACGATTCCGCCCGACACGACCTACGACCAGGCGCACAAAAATCCAAATGGCGACATCATTGAAGCGCTGGAGCGGAAGATCGCGGCGCTGAAGGCGGGGGGACTCGATGCAGAGACCGAGCGTGAGCATCTGAAGATGGTGATTCACATGATCGGCGACATCCACCAGCCGCTGCATGTGGGCACGGGCGAAGACCGCGGCGGCAACGACGTGCGTGTCTGCTGGCTGGGCGACCAGTCGAACCTGCATCGCGTGTGGGACACGGGCATGCTGGTGTCGTGGAGCGACGATTACGAGACGTGGGCAAACGCCATCAACCTGGCAACCGACGAGCAGGTGGCGGCCTGGCAGCAGGCCACCGTGCGGCGCTGGGCCGAGGAGTCGGTCAGCTACCGCGATGCGGTCTACGACCTGCCCGAGAATCACGAGATCGGCTGGACGTATCGCAACGAGAACATGCACATCGTGGAGAAGCGGCTGCTGCAGGCGGGCGTGCGCATAGCGGGTGTGCTGACCGAGATCTACGGGGAGGGATGAGCAGTGAGGGATGAGCAGTGCATGATACGCCCGCCCTACGTCCACAGTCGAGGTACGTCCATGCGGACGTCAAAGAGGAGTACTTCGCTGTCGGCTGTGGCGGTAAGGGTGAGCGCGTCGGTGTGGGTAAGGCCTACGCCGTCGCCCGAGTGCAGGGTGAGGGTGTCGGGACCGGTTTCTATGGTGAGCTGGCCCTCAACCACCTGTAGCCATGCGCCGCGTCCGGCGTCAAGGGGATGCGTGGCGGTGTCGCCCGGAGCAAAGAGTCCGGCGTACACGAACGCATCGGTGTTAATCGGCATTGTGCCCTCGCGTCCATCAGGCGAGACGTAGCACCGGAACTGCCCCTGCCGCTCAGCGGGTGTGTACTTTTTTTGTCCGTAGTAGAAGTCGGTGCCGGGGCGGTCGGGCACGAACCACATCTGGTAATTATGCTCGACGGTGTCGTGCAGGTTTTCTTCGGAGTGCACCATGCCCTGGCTTCCGGCGCTGATGAGCTGCATCTCGCCTGCGCTCACCTCGGCGGTGTGGCCCTGATTGTCGCCGTGGGTGAGCGTACCCGAGGATACGTACGTCAGGATCTCGGCATCGCGGTGCGGATGCGCGCCAAAGCCTTCATGGGGCTGGATGTGGTTCTCGACCATGACGCGCAGCGGACCGAAGTGCACCCACTCGGGGTCGTGGTAGTTGGCGAAGGAGAACGTCATCCAATTATCGGTCCAGCCGAAGTCCTCAAACCCGCGCTCGTCGCTGCGGCGCAGTCGGATGGTGGGCGTATCAGGGGCGGGCGTGTCAGAGGCGGTGGTTGTGGACATAGCGGTACGGGATCCTGCGGATGGGTTATATAAATTCTTGTGTTGTAACACGTAAAAAGTGGAGCAGATTCCTTGCGCTGAGCCTGTTGCGCGTTGGTTACTTCACTCTCTGTGCCCATCGCCGACGCCCTTCCGTAACGGCACCAAGGGTGGCGCGAATCGGCAGCGGTCAAGTTGTAATTGGTTGGCCTAATCAGAATGCATAGCCGAAGCTAACGCCTCCAAACGGTCCAGCTCGAAGGCCATCATTGTAGCCAACGAATGGCGTGAATCCAATCCGAAATAGAAAGCCGCCCTCTGCAGGCCGGTAGCGAGTATAACTCAAGTGATAGTCGTTCTGATAAAAATCTCTTCGAAGACGAGTAGTTCTCCGTTCGCCACCTTACCAGTTATATCCTGCCTGCTCTTTACCCGCGGTACCGACGGCCCAACCCGCTTCTTCCAGAGCCGTTTTGATAGGGCCGAATTCGCATTCGAAGGATACGCGTGCTACATTGCAACCAACCTGTCATTCATGATCTGCCAGTCCGTATCCTATGCCGCCTCGTTTTGATTGGATCGCAGTGCTCAGCGGGCTCCTGCTCGGTCTGGTGTTCGTGGGATGCGGCAGTCCCTCGCCGACCACCAGCGAAGCCCCCGAATCCCTGAGCGACCGCGCCGTAACCGAGCGCTTTACGCCCACGCTCGACGGCCCGCTGCGCCTGCTGGCCGTGAGTCCACGTGGCACGCGCACCCGGCATCAGCCCCGTCAGGCCATCACCGCCACGTTTAGCCGTCCTATGGTGGCCCTGGGGGATACGGACGCGCCGCCCGACTCAGCGCTTACCGTCGAGCCTGTCATTGAAGGCGCCTTTCGATGGGAGGGCACACAGACGCTGGTGTTTACGCCCGAGCAGGACCTGCCGCCCGCTACGGAGTTCACGGTCACGGTGCACCCGGTCCTTGAATCCACCGAGGGGGAGACCCTGCAGGAGTCGTACACCTGGACGTTCGAGACGGTGCGTCCGCAACTCGTGTATACCACGCCGGCTGATGGGGAGCGCTTTGCCGCGCTCGACCAGCCGCTGCGTCTGCATTTCAACCTTCCGGTAGACGCTACCGCCGCGCAGCGCTTCTTTAACTCCGACCGCCTGCCCATTGGCCTGGCCGAGAATGGCGGCGATAGCACGCTGGTTCTGCCCCTCAGCACCGAACTGGCGCAAGGAGTAGAGTATGCGCTGACGGTAGAAGCCGGGCTGCCCACCACCGCCGGACCGCTGGATATGGCCGATGCCACACGCATCCAGTTCCGCACCTATCCGCCGCTTGCTCTGCAGGATCTGGACCAGTCGGGCTGGCGATACCCAGACGACCAGGGCCGCTTCGCGCCCGACGAGGGCCTCACGCTGCTCTTCAGCACGCCGGTGCGCTTCGGCGACCTGCGCGAGGCGCTTTCGATGGAGCCCGCCATTGAGTGGCCGCCCGGCATCGGGGCCCGCGACGGCTATACCTCCACCGAGCACACGATCTCCGTGCCGCTCCAGGCCGAAACCAACTACACGCTCCGCATCGAGAACCTCACCGACCGCTTCGGGCAGACGCTTCCAGCCACCGAGCGCGCGTTTAGGACGCGTGCCTACACGCCATCGCTACAGGTGCCCAGCGGTGCAATGGTTGTCGAATCCAACCAGGAACGGGCCCTGCCGGTGCGCTACGTGAATGTGATGGAGGCTCGTATTGGAGCCGAAGCCATCACGCGTGATGCGATTGTGCCGGCCTATTACACATATGACCGCTCGTATCGCGAGGAAGTTCAGGATCCCGTGCCGGTTCAGCGCACATGGACGCTCGACGAGTCGCGCACCGAACGCCGCACCTTGTCGCTACGCTTCGACTCCCTTCTGACGAGCGGCCAGGGCATTGTGGGGTGGCAGCTGAACTACGACCGCGCCTCAGACGGCTCCACCACCCACCGCGGACTGGCTCAGTACACCGATCTGGGCCTCACCGCCAAGTTTAGTCCGAACCAGAGCCTGCTACTCGTTACCACGCTCGACCAGGCGGAGCCCGTAGGTGGCGCGGCGGTCGAGATCCGAGACGCTGCGAACACGGTGCTGTGGACGGGCACCACCGCCGCCGATGGACGCGCTGATTTCCCGGGCTGGACGGAGCTGCTCCCCGACCATGACGGCGGCGTGCCCGATCTATTTGCGATTGTGGAGCACGAGGGCGACCTCGCCTTCACCAGCAGCGACTATGGCAGCGGGATTCGGGCGTACCGCTTTGGGATTCAGAGCAGCTGGCGGCCCGAGCCGGTCACGCGCACCGGCACCATCTTCACCGACCGCGGACTCTACAAGGCGGGCGATACCGTCCACATCAAAGGCATCCTGCGCAGCCGCACCGACCGCGACTGGCAGCCCATCGCCGATTCGCTGCGCCTGGTTGTGCACGATCCACGCGACGAGGTGGTGCTGGACACGCGGCTCAGCGCCTCTGACCTGGGCAGCTTCGACACCACGTGGCGCGCCCCCCGTGGCGCCGCACAAGGCGACTACGATGTGCAGGTGGGCCTGGTTGATGACACCACGCTCACCGCCGAGCGTCGCTGGAACCGCGAAGGCATCGCCAGCGGCACGTTTCAGATCGAGTCGTTCCGGCAGGCGGCCTTCACCGTTGAGGCCACCAGCGCCGCGGATGCATACATCGCAGGTGACTTCTTCGAGGGCACGCTCTCGGCGCGCTACCTCTTCGGGGCCGGACTGCCTGGCGCATCCGCCTTTCTGCGTGTGCGTCAGAGCAGCACGCGCCACCAGCCACCCGGATACGACGACTACCAGTTCGGTCCGATGAGCGGATACGACTACCGTACCCTGCTGGAGCAGGACACCACCCTAAGCGCCAACAGCGACACATCCGTGCGCGTGCCCACCGAGGGCAATGCCGACGGTCACCCGATGCGCCTCACGTGGACCGGGCGCGTCACCGATTCCGCCCAGCAAGAGATCACCGGGCGTGCCACCACGATGGTGCATCCGGGGCAGTTCTACATCGGTCTGCAGCCCTCCACCTCGTATCTCGACATGAGCGAAACCAACGAGCTTACCGTCGACCTCATCACCGTAGACCCGAACGGGCGGCCCGAGGGCGATCACGACGTCACCGTAGAGCTTGTGCGCAAGGAGTGGAACAGCGTGCGCGAAGTCGGCTCCGACGGACGCATGACCTGGCGCAGCGAAGAGACCGAAGTGCCCGTGGCCGATACCACCCTCACCTCGCAGTCCGACACCGCCCAGCGCGCCGCCTTCACCATCCCCCAGGGCGGCCTCTACGAAGTGCGCGCCACCGCCACCGACATTCGCGGCAACGCCCTAAAAACCGAAGCCACCGTCTACGCCAGCGGATCGGGCTACGTAGCCTGGCAGCGCGAAGACGACGACCAGGTCGAGCTGGTAGCCGACCAGGACAGCTACCGTCCGGGCGATACGGCGCGCATCATGGTGCCGTCGCCGTTCGAAGAGGCAACCGCCCTCATCACCGTTGAGCGCGACGGCATCTTGCAGAGCCGCGTCGAAACGCTCACCGGCAGCGCCCCGCAGATCGAGATCGACATCGAAGACGACTACCTGCCCAACGTGTACGCGAGCGTCATTCTGCTCAACGAGCGCACCGCCCCTCCACAAGCCACTGCTGATCCGGGCGCGCCCGCGTTTCGGGTGGGATACGTCGAGCTTCCGGTAGATGCGAGCGGACGTCGCATCTCCGTAGACATCGAACCCAACACCGACACCTACCGCCCCGGCGAAACCGTCACGGTGGATGTGCAGCTTCGCGACGACACCGGACAGGGCGTGCCGGGCGAGATCACCTTCAGCGCCGCCGACGCGGGCGTGCTCAACCTCATCGGCTACACGCTCCCCGACCCATTCGGCACGTTCTATGGCACGCGCCCGCTCAGCGTAACCACCACCGAAACGCGCTCCGCGATTGTGAAGCAACGTTCAGGCGATGACAACGTCGTCAAGTCAGCGATGCCGATTGGCGGAGGCGGGGGCGAGGAGTCCATGCGCACCGATTTTTCGCCGCTTGCACACTGGGATGCTGCCGTAGAAACTGACAGCCGAGGCCGTGCACAGCTCTCGTTTGAGCTGCCCGAGCAGCTCACCACCATGCGTCTGATGGCGACGGCCCACACGCCCACGCATCAGTTTGGCAACGGGCAGACGGATATCACCGTCACCAAGCCGCTGGTGCTGCAATCGGGGCTACCGCGCTTTATCCACGAGGGCGACACCTTCGCGGCGCGCGTGCTCCTCACGAACCGCACCGACACCGAAGGCACCGCCGAGGTGCAGATCGAAGCCAACAGCCTCACGCTTCCCAACGCCACCACACAGACCGTGACGCTGGCACCGGGCGCCACGCGCGCCGTTACGTTCCGCGCCGAAGCGCCAGCCGCCGACACCGCCCGCGTGGCCTTCCGCGCCCAGATGAACGGTGAAACCGATGCCCTGCGCATCCCCCTGCCCATAACGCGCAGCACCACCACCGACGTGCAGGCGACCTTCGCCTCGACCGGGAGCACCGCCACCGAAGCGCTGCGCCTGCCGTCCGACCGCGTGCCCGGAGAGGGCCAGCTCGACGTGCGGCTGGCCTCCACCGCGCTCACCGGACTCGACGGTGCGCTGGAGCACCTGTTCACGTATCCGTATGGATGCATCGAACAGCAGACCTCGCGCATCCGTCCGCTCCTGTTGGCGCCCGGTCTGGTGGATGCGTTTGGCCTGGCGCTGCCGTTCGACAGTCGCGATGCAGCTATTGCCGACTGGCGCGAGGAACTGAGCCGCTTCTGGACCGGCGAGGGCTTTGCGATGTGGCCCGGCAGTTCGACCGCGCAGCCGTATCTTACCGGATACGTGGCCCTGGCGCTGGCCGAGGCCGATGACGCGGGAGTCGACATGCCGCAGCCCCTCACCGACAACGCCCTCGACGCGCTCGAAGAATGGGTGCGCAACCCGAGCGATCGTCCCGACTACTACAGCGATGCCGTCTGGGCCGACACCCGTGCGCTGATGCTCTACGCCCTGGCCCGGCACGGGCGCGTGGTGACGGCGGAGCTCTCTGTGCTCGCCGACAATCCGCCGACCTCGCCCGACGGACTGAGCTACCTGCTGCGCGCCCTGCACACCACCAACGACGTCGCCCTCGCATCCCGCCGCGACGCCATTGCCGACCGGCTGCGCGATCAGATTCGGGTCGAATCGACCCAGGCGTATCTTGCCGCACCCGAGGACAACAGCTTCGGCTGGATCTTCGCCAGCGATGCCCGCGCCACCGCGTTTGGCCTCTCGGCCCTGCTGGCGCACGACGCGTCGAGCGACGTCCAGCCGCTGGCGCAGCGCATGGTGCAGTACCTGATCGACGAACGACAGCAGGGGCACTGGACCTCCACGCAGGACAACGCGGCAGTGGTAGAAGCTTTCGACCGCTACGTAAAGGCGTACGAAGCCGACACGCCCGACTTTGCGGCAACGGTCGAGTTGGCCGGACGTGAGATTCTGTCCGCGGCCTTCCGCACCCGCACGCTCGATACACAGCGCACCACAGTACCCGAATCCGATCTGCCCGACGGCGAGACGCCGATTCGCATCCAAAAAGACGACGGCCCCGGACGTCTCTACTACACCACGCGCCTGGAGACAGCCACCACCGCTCCCGTGGAGGCACGTGAGCAGGGCCTACGCGTAGAGCGCACGCTCGAACTGCTGGATACGAGCGGTGAGGTCGCCCGTACGCTCGACCCCGGTGCCGACGGCGCTCGCCAGGTTGCGGAAGGCAGTCTTGTGCGCGTCACGCTGCGCCTGAACAGTCCGACCGATCGCAACTACGTAGTAGTTGACGACCCGCTGCCTGCTGGACTGGAAACGCTGAACAGCGCGTTCGAAACGACCGATACCGGGCTGCTCCGCGATGCTGGCGCAGGGCAGAACCGCTGGTGGGGCTCGTTTAACCACACCGAGCAGCAGGACGCGCGGGTGCTTCTCTTTGCCGACTACCTGCAGCGCGGCACGCACACCTACCGCTACGTGGCGCGCGCCACCACGAGCGGCACGTTTGTGCACCCGGCCGTGGAGGCCGAACTCATGTACCGCCCCGAAACCCGCGGACGTACGGCTACGGAACGGCTGGTGGTGGGGGAGTGAGCCCCTGGGTAGCGCCAGCGCCGCATAATTCGACTATGCTCGCCCCGCATTCACACGTTTATGTCTATGCGCGCCATCATACTTGCTGCTGGGTTTGGCACCCGTCTGCGTCCGCTCACAGACGAGACCCCGAAGCCGCTTCTGGAGGTTGCGGGGCGGCCGATCGTGGACTACCTTATCGATCAGGTTATCAGCTGGCCGGAGGTGGCCTCCATCCATGTGGCGATCAACGACCGGCATCCCGCAACCTTTGCGGCGTGGCAATCCGAGTGGAAGACGGAGATGGAGGAGCACGGTGTCGATCTGCAGCTGCACAACAACGGGGTGCGTAGCAGCGGCGAGCGGATCGGGGCGGTGGGCGATCTGCATGCGGTGCTGGAGCGCATTGGCACCGAACAGCCGACCCTGGTGGCAGCCGGAGACAGCCTGTTTCGCGTCGCACTCCGGCCGATGGCTGAGCGCTTTATGAACGCCGAACGGAGTCAGGCGCTGGCCCTCTTCTCACAGGATGCAGACGAGCTGGCGCATACAAGTGTCTTCGACCTCGACGATGCTGGGCGTGTTCAGGGCCTTGTGCATGCTCCCGACGACCCGCCCTCCGTATGGACCAGCCCGGCCTGCTACCTGCTCACGTCGCAAGCACTCGGCTACGTGGCGTCCTATCTCGAACAGGGCGGCGACGCTGACACGCTTGGACGCTTCATCGACGCGCTTGCGCAGCGGCATCCTGTAGAGGCGTTCACGATGCCCCGACAGACCGGGCTGCGGTTTCACATCAATACGCCCGCACAGTACCTCGCAGCCAGCAAAACGCTGGCTCAGAACGATGTAATGGGTGCCCTCGATGATTCTTCGGGGGAGGAGGGGTGAAGAACATTCCAGCGGAAGGTAATCACTCAAAAAGGTCTTCCGTCGTCGCGGCGTGCTTGAACCGACGCAAGTCTGTATAGCGAAGCGACTGGATGGTGCGTCCCTCGAATGGAATCGGGTCCTCGAGTCGATGCAGTGAGCCCGGCTTGAATAGAACGACTTGTTTTTCGGGGTCAAAGCGTGCGATCTCGGTGTAGGATCCTACCGGGCGAGCCAAATCAGCTTCACGTGCGGGAACGATGCGATCGACTTTGGCCACAAACTGAACTTCCTGTGCAGGTGCGGCCACGTACATGCCGACATATGTTGGACTCCGCCCAATGCGCACAAATCCCCAGGCGTTGTTTTCCAGAAGAAATTCGATCCCCGACTCGCGTGTCGGGAAAATAGCAACTTCTGCATCGCCGTCGCCTTCTATCTCGGACCGCCGAATAGTGTTTGCAAAAGTATGTTTGGGTTCTTGGATCTGGGAGGAGCGGGCAGGGGGTGATGCAACAGGGGCAGCTGCATCCCCATTCTCCAGCGAAGCCACTACGCGGTCGATCAGCTCTTTCGCCTCGGTCTCCACGGTAGCGGCGATGGCGTCGCCGATCCGGCTGGTCAGCAGCTGCGTGATGTCGGAGGCGATGTCGTCTTTATTGGAGCGGAGCGTCGCAATCGCCTGGCGCTGCTCGTGGATGCGTCGGGCGATCTGCTCAGACTCGCCAGCCTGCACCGAGGACTTCGAGAGGGCGCGCACCAGGTGGGTCTGCTGAGTTAGATGTCCGACTGGGATCGCGCCGAGCTGCGTGCCTGAAGGCGTGCCATCATACCGGTACATCTCATATTCTGCTCCGTTGGTCAGCAGTCCCCACTCAACACCCTCTTCGTTATGCATGTAGCTGGTAAGCTGCTCGCGATGGTCATCCGAGAGAGCGGTGTCGAGTCCTTTAGCCTCTTCCTTTAGCCTCTACAAACACCGTGGGCGTCCCGTCGAGGAAGAGGGCATAGTCTACCTTCGTGCGACGCGAGGCGATG
This sequence comes from Longimonas sp., assembly GCF_040409695.1. Classification (GTDB taxonomy): domain Bacteria; phylum Bacteroidota; class Rhodothermia; order Rhodothermales; family Salinibacteraceae; genus Longimonas. Next base: position 544 of record NZ_JARWGJ010000202.1, on the reverse strand, counting down.
CGCACCGGGTACTCCAGCGTGATCTCCGCCGGGTGGAACGTCCACCCGAGCACCTCGATGAAGCGCCGGATGAGCATCTCCTTGGTGTTGGTCTCGCCCATCTGTGGGGCCTGCTCAATGATGTCGTGTGCGTGCTCGACATACGTCTTGAGGCGATCGATCATGGAGGATAGCAAGAGATAGGGCGTAGAGACAAAGAGACGGAGGCGTGCTGGCTGAAGCGTGCAAGGCAGGTACCAATGTACCGCCCTGGCAGACGACAGTCAACCTGGTGAGTCCGTTATTGCAGATAAGGTATGTGCAGTTCATGAGATAGCACATGCACTATCGGCGTGAGCTTTTCGAACGACCGACGGCCTAAAAAGCCCGCTACGAAAATCCGTTATTGCAATGATGTTTTCGTTGTGTAAGATATGAGACCGGTAGTGGGTAGACGCTAAATGATAAGGATATCGTGGAATGTAGGTTTGTCTTGTTCGAACCCCCTCTCCCTACGGGTTTCTCCCCCTTAGCCAAGGGGGAGATGTCGAAGACAGAGGGGGTT
>NZ_JARWGJ010000201.1:0-21603 GCF_040409695.1 Longimonas sp. | reverse complement strand
AGCGAGGCCGGCGAGGGAGCCTTGTTGGTACGCGCACGGCGGTAGAGCGTACTCCGGCTCATCATCATCTCCTCGGCCAGATCGTCGACATCAAAATCGATATCGGTGATGTTCGATTCGATGATTGCTCGGACGTTCTGCTCGAACTCGGAGCGCTTGGCCTCTGATTCAGGAGCAGGCGCCTCGTTCTGAGGCGATCCTTCCTCCGAATCATTCTCGGGCGGAGACGAAGAAGCATCCGCATCATCTCCAGAGACTGAGCCGGGTGTAGAGGGGGCTTCGAGTGAGGCAGCGGCCATGGACTTGCGCTGCAGACGACGACGCAAGCGGTGCATCCAGTCCAGCACGCCGCGTATGCGCATCTCCAGTACGTCGGGGTCAAACGGCTTCGTGATATAGTCACGAGCGCCCGCCGAAAGGCCGCGCAGCTCGGCCCTGGTGTCGGAGCGTGCCGTGACCATGATAATCGGAATGGCTTCCGTGTCCGGATCGTCGCGAAGGGCCTGCGCCATGTCGATGCCGTCCGTCCCCGGCATCATCACATCGGCCAGAATGATATCGGGCAGATGACGCTTTGCCTTCTGCACGCCCTCTTCGCCGTCGGCAGCCTCCATGATGCGGAAGTCCTCCTCCAGAATCGAGCGCACGTACGCCCGCATGTCGGGGTTGTCGTCGGCCACGAGAATAAGCGGTGCCGTAGAGGGCGTAGGCGGATCGGTGGCCTGCATGCTGTCGCCCGAAGACGACGGGGCCGCCGAAGCAAGGGCCGGCGGGGGCGTCGCAGGCACGTGGACCTCTCCGTCTGCCCCATCGCCAGACGACCCATTACCAGGTGCCCCATCGCCAGATATCCCGGCTTTCGTGGAGCGCAGGACTTCGTTATCAGCAGAATCTTCCGCAGAACCGTCGGTAGAAGGCGGTTCAGGAAGAGCGTCTTTGCCCCGAGGAAGGATTACAGTAAATGTGGTACCTTCTCCGAGTGCACTCTCGACAGCGATTGTGCCCCCGTGAGCCTCCACAAGGTCGCGCGCTAAAGCGAGTCCGATACCGGCGCCTTCGCGGGCTCGTGTCGATGAAGCATCGACCTGCCGGAAGCGTTCAAAGATGGCACGCTGGTCGTCTTCAGCGATCCCAATTCCGGTATCTTGAACAGAAAGAAGCGTTTCGGTTGCCGTCTCTTGAATCTCAACATTGATCGTTCCACCGTCGGGCGTAAACTTGATCGCATTGGTAAGCAGGTTCGACACGACCTGTTCGATGTGCTCGGCATCGGCATACGCTGTTTTGGCTTCAATAGGGGGAGGCGTATGCTGCACGCTTAACTTGAGTCCGTTGGACTGGGCCAGACGCTCAAATCCTTTAGCTACCTGCTTCATCTTCGCACCCAGTTCGCAGGGACGAGCCTGGATGGTAAACGTGCCGGCTTCAAGCTCAGACAGATGGAGCAGTTGCTGCACAAGGTTGAGAAGGCGCTGGGCGTTGCGCTCAACCATGCTGAGCGTCTGCTGCGCCGGGTCGTCGGGCATGGATCGCCTGAGCAGCTGCTCTATAGGTCCCAGGATAAGCGTAAGCGGCGTTCGCAGTTCGTGGCTGATGTTGGCGAAGAAGCGCGATTTGGCGGCATCGAGCGAGCGCAGGGCCTCGGCCTGCTCGGCCAGCTGCTCATTTTTCTGCCGGACTTCAACCGTGCGGTCGTTGATAATAGATTCCAGCTGACGCTGGCGGTGGCGCAGGGCCATTGTGCGCCACCGCACACTCCCAACCACCAGCGCCACCGCCGCGAATCCATACAACACATAAGCCCACCACGTGAGATACCAGGGCGGGGCTACGGTGAACGTCATCAATGCCGTCTCGGCACGCTGCCCGCGGACCGTACGGGCCTGCATCTCGAACGTGTAGCTGCCTGGAGATAAGTTGGTAAAATCGCGCTGCGCGCTCGTCGTCCATGCCGACCAGGCGTCGCTGAGCCCACGCAGGCGAACCCGATACTCGGTGGAAGCGGGGAGCGTGTAGCTTGGTGCAGCATATCGGATGCGAATGCTGTTGTGGTCGTGAGCTACCTTGCGCGGACTGCTCGCATCGGTCTGCGTCATTCCCCAGAGGGTCGAGTCAGCAGGCAGGCTCGACACGCTCTGAATAAGTCCAGAGACAGAGGGGGGATTATCCTGTTCGGGCACGTACCGGAGCAGACCACGGTCAGTCGCCAGCCAGACGACATCATCCTCTGCATGCACCGCACGGATGATGTGACGGCTGATGCGCTGCAGCGATCGTGACTGCCAGCTCCAGTTCTGATCGGCATCGCGCGCCCACCACCCGAAGCCTGCGTTCGTGTTGCCCCACCAGCGTCCGGTGCCATCCTCGGCGAGCAAGACGCTTGTTGAGGCAAGGTCACTCGCAACAAAGGGTATATCGTCAAGCGGCATGAACCGTTCGTCTTCCTCGCTGAACTGAGACGTGTGCTCGGGCGAGTAGAAGAACATCGTGTCATCAAAGCGGAAGGGCATGATGTGGCCATCGTCGGACGTAAAGAGCCGTTCCTCCTGAACGTGGCCGTCGGCGTCTATGGTGAAGCGCATCAGGCCGGCGTAGCGGGTGCCCACCCACAGCGTCGAGTCGTTGGCCCAGGCCTGCCGGCTGAAGTTGCCGATGTCGTCGCGGAGCGTGGGGCGGCTACTCCACGATGCGGTGGCCGGGTCGTACGAAAAGCGCTCAAGGCCCCGTGTCGTAGATACAAAGAGTTCGTTCGGGTCCTGCGGATGCGAGGAGATGCGGAAGGCGTGGAAGCTGTTCAGGCCGAGGTCGGCGACTACATTATCGTCTCGCTGCCACTGAGCGACGGTCTGCGACGTGCCAATGAGCAGAGTGCCATTGTGGGGATGCAGGGCCCAGATCTGGGTAAAAGGGGCATGTTTCTGGATGCGAGCCACATCGCCCGGCTGTGCGGGAGGCTCAACGGTGCCAACACCGCTGTTGGTGCTGATAGTAATCGTTCCGTCGTGACGGGTAACGCCTGTGACGGTTTCGTTGGCATACTCGTTAGGATACGTGCTCAGCGGAGTACCCCAGTCGATGCGCCTAATCCCGCTATCAAGGACGACCCAGACGCCGCCTTCGTGGTCTTCGTATGTGCCCAGGGTGGGCTGGTCGGGGAAAGGCCAATGGCGAATGAGCTGCCCCTCCGAATCCGATATAAACAGTCCATTCTCGATCGTCGAGATGGCGAATGAGCCATCCGACAGACGATTGATGTCGTAAATAATGACATCGTCCAGTTTGTCGGCAAAGGAAACAGCAAACGGTTCAAGCCTCTCTCCATCCCACAGAAAGAAGCGGCTTGCCAGGGTGCCGACAAGCATCTGGTCACCGTTGTACGGAGCAACGTCGCGAATGGCGTCTTGGCTTCCGTCGGGAAGCAGTGGCGTTTCGAATCCCGCAACAGGCAACAACTCTTTCTGATCGATACGGAACAGTTGGCGACCCGAGGCCACGTAAGCAGTATCTTGCACGACCACGAGGGGGAAGAGGTCGCTTTCGTCGGGCAAGGAAAGGCGATGCATGCGTTGGGCATCGGCGGACCAGCGGTAGACCCCTTCGTACGTATGGAAAAACGCATCGGGACCGAGCGTCACGACCTCCCAGATGTCGCCCAGGTCGTCAGGTCCGGCATCGACCTTGTTGCGTAGCGACACGTAGCGCAGCAGGCCGCCCTCGGTCCGTTCCATGTACCCCATTTCATCTTGTGCGCCCACGTACACCCGTCCGTCAGCGCTCGTCGCCAAACCGCGCACGATCGACCGATTCGGCACGGGAAAGAGCTCCCAGCGGGCGCCATCGAAGGTGAGCACGCCATCGGTGTTCGCCACGTAGAGGGTGTGCGTGCTGTCTTGCGTAGCGGTCCAGTTCTGGGAGCTTGCCCCGTAGTCGTCGGCGGCGTACTGCTCAACCAAGGGCATACCGGCCTCAGGGTGGGCCCAGTGGGAAGAAGAAACGGTCTGCGCGGTAGCACACAGGGGCATGCCGACCGTAACACAAAGTACCAGGACACCCCACAGTGTGGCAAAAGCGGTCGTTTCTTGAAGCAAAAAAGGATTATGACGCATACAGAACGGGTAGCGGGACGCTGTAGGTCAGAAATTAGGTCATGTGCGCTGTGCCAATGCCGGTTATAGAAGATTGCTAAAACAGCGGCTCCGCTGGGCTATGGCCTGTAGGTCATGCTTCTGGTGCTACGAACCTCAATCGGGGTCTAATTCCCGCCTCAGCGGCACCCGCTCTCGCTACCAAACCAAACTCCAAACAGGTTCTATGTGGCGAGTGCTTGGTGCAACACACAAGTGCTCAAGCGTATTTTACACGAAGCAGGTTGCATGGTTCAAGGCGGAAGCCCGCCCTTGTGCAGGCACAGAGCCGTGTTCTGACCTGTGAGCCTACTCTTCCCGCATATGCACACATCTTTTGTGCATATGCAAACGCTAAGGTGGTCAACCTGAGGCTTCAGTGCTGTAACCAACTGGCGACATATTGGGAGAAAAGAGCCCGAAAGAGAGATCTCAAGCGTAGAGCTGGTGTATTGTGTCGACAACGGTGTCAACATCGGTTGATGAAATATCGCGATGGGTTGTGAGGCGTACGGTTTGAGGGCCAAATGGAGTTACCCCAATATCGGCCTGGTGGAGCGTTTCCGCTACGGCTTCTGCGGTTGATCCCTCTACCTCAACCATAACGATGTTCGTCTCTACGGTCTCCAGGTCGACCGAGAAAGCAGGCAGGTTGTTGAATGCTGTTGCAAGAACGCGTGCATGCTTGTGGTCGGTCAACAGCTGGCTGCGGTGGTGAGCAATGGCATAGCGTCCGCCCGCTGCCAGGATACCTGCCTGGCGCATCCCACCGCCTAACCGTTTACGAACGCGGCGCGCCTGATCAATAAGCGATTGTGTGCCTGCGAGCACCGATCCAACCGGCGCGCCGAGCCCTTTAGAGAGAGCGACCCAGACCAGGTCGAACGGCGCGGCATATTCCGCTTCGGTATGGCCTGAGGCTACAGCTGCGTTCCACAGGCGGGCCCCATCCAGGAGGAGGCGCAGGCCGTGTTTTTCTGCAACGTCGGCGATAGCATGCACACGCTCTAATGAATATACGCGGCCCCCTGCTTTGTTAGCCGTGTTCTCTATCGCAACGAGAGCTGACCGTGCAAAGACAGCTCCCTCTGGACGAATAGCAGCCTCGATAGCGCTGGGGGTGAGGAGTCCATCGGGACTGTGTACCGGGTGCGGTTGGATTCCGGAGAGGGCGCTGGCCGCACCTGTCTCGTAGTTGTAAATGTGGCTCGTTGCGTCCAGAATGACTTCGTCGCCGGGCGCGGTAAGCACATGCAAGGCAATCTGGTTCGCCATGGTACCAGACGGCACGAACAGCGCATCCTCTTTTCCAAGTAGAGCGGCCACTTCATGCTGCAGTTGATTGACCGTTGGGTCTTCCCCGTACACGTCATCGCCCACTTCGGCCTGGGCCATTGCGTGGCGCATGTCGGAGGAGGGGCGCGTAACGGTATCGCTGCGAAGGTCAATCATGTTGTGCAAAGGGGGCGCGAGAAGAGAGAAAAACGGTGGCGGTCTACTATGTAAGCTATGGAAGTAGTGGAGGAACCCTGCCAGCAGTTGGAAAGCAACGTGCGCCTGCACCGATATGCACCGTTTACCATCCGTGCTGTGTCATGCGCTGCTCAATGATTGTGGTGTAGCGGTGCATAACCTGCGGCGTTCGCGAACGGGGGGCCGGAAGGCAGGCCGCCAATCCTGCAGCTTGGCGCCGTGTAAGCGCATCGGCCGATACGGCGAAGTGGTGGTCCGACGCTGCGGAAACACCGTATATTCCGGGGCCCCACTCTACCACGTTCACATACAGATGCAAAATACGTTCTTTTGAGAGAATCAGCTCAGCCAGATAGGTAAGAGGTACCTCCATGGCTTTGCGCAGATAAGATCGATGCGTCGTCATGAACAGGTTCTTGACCAGCTGCTGCGTGATTGTTGACCCGCCACGCAGGCGCCGCCCTTGATCATGCTCAGCACGTGCTTCCTGGATCGCCTCCCAGTCAATGCCCCCATGGGTGAAGAACCGACCGTCTTCAGCGGCAACGACTGCGCGTGGCACATGCGGGCTTATCTCGCCTGCGGACACGGGGTGGTAGACCCGCGTGTATGAATCTGTGCTGAACTGGGCCTCCACCGCGCGCTGAAGCTGTACGCCGGTAATCGGGGGCATGACAGTCGTGTAGGCAATCAACGCCAGGGTACAGCCGGCAACATACAGTCCTACAGCGCCCAAAAGAACATAGGCTACGCGCTTGGCAAGGTGCAAGGCGTAGCCTATGGAAGTAGGGGAGCGTGTCATGTTCGCCGCTGCCGGGTTAACGGGAGATATCAAGAATCTTCAGCGTCACTTTGCCGGCAGGTACCTTAATGTCAACCTCGTCGCCCTCTTCTTGGCCTAAGAGGCCCTTTCCAACGGGACTTTCAACAGAGATCTTGCCTTCAGACACGTCGGCCTCTTGCTCGTTGACAAGGGTGTAGGTCTGTTTGGCACCGGTGTTGAGGTTCTCAACGGTTACCTTGGAGAGGATATACGCTTTACTGTCATCGACCTCGCTTTCATCGACGACACGGGCCCGTGAGATTGTGTCTTCAAGCTTGGAGATGCGTGCTTCAAGTTTGCCCTGTTCTTCCTTTGCCGCGTCGTATTCGGCGTTCTCCGAAAGGTCTCCTTTGGCACGTGCTTCAGCAATGGCATCGGCAATGCGAGCACGTTCCTTTGTTTTCAAGAAGTGTAGTTCGTCCTTTAGTTCTTGAAAGCCCTCCTCAGTCAGATATACGGTCTTTTTAGCACTCATAAATACAGCAGTCACATCATTTAAGGGTACGTCTACAAAGACAGACCGCCACAGCCGTGGGGAGCCACGGGAGCGGCGGTCTGCAGTATGTTTATCGTATCGCGCAGTTATTCGGCTATATGTGCATAAAGTTCCTTAATAATAAGGTGATCTGGCGTAAGATAAGAGATGCGGCCGGACTGGACCGGGTTGGAGACGAGACGTGAGGAGAACGCCTCGCGCTGGCATTACCAGCCTCCATGACCCTGTCCGGATGAGGAGGGAGAAGAGGTAGAGGGTTCTGACGCGGTCGCCGAGGAAATGCGTCGCGCTGTCCAGTATCGCTCGGCCCAGTACGGTTCGTCAATGTGGGAGATCATGACACCGTTGCTCGAAGACGCATGTACAAACCGGCCCCCCTCGATGTGTACGCCCACATGGTTTGTCTTGTCCAGGTAAAAGAACACGAGGTCACCCGGTTTTAAGTCGCGCTTTCGTACCCGCGTGCCCGTGCGAGCCTGTGCCTGCGTGGTACGGGGGAGACGCACCCCGCTTACGTCGCGGTAGAGCGTCTGCACCAGTGCAGAGCAGTCTATTCCGCTCCGCGACGTGCCCCCCCATCGGTGGGGAACGCCTTCCCACTGAGCAGCGGCAGTCTCCCATCGGTCCACGACAGAAGATGAGGCCGAAGCCGGGTTGGTGCTCACAGTGGATGAGGAGCCGCACCCAACAGCAAACACGGTGAGCGTCAGCGCGAGTAACACACCTGAAAAGAGCGCAGCCGGACCGATCTGGTAGCGGTGACATGTGCGCATAGAATCTGATACGTTAGGAGGGGAAACATAGGCGCTCACACGGGTGACCCGCTCAGTAAGGAGATCCCGATAAGGGAAGCTCGTTTATGCTGAGGTATCTGACCAAAGGGGTTCAGAAGGTAAACGTACCTGAGCTGGAAGAACGTATACCCCTTCAGCAAGCGGCCACGTTTCATTGCGTGTTCCATCCAGGTCTCTATCGCACGTCGTGTGGTTTATCGGAGGCGGCCAGACGTAATACGATCAATATTCTACGTGCTGCTGTACGCATAGTGCAACGAAACGTTGCTCAAGCTCAGCGGGTGGATCACGCGAAAATGCAGGAGGTACGTTAACAAACGTTCCTGTTCTACATTGTATAGACAACCGATCCACCGGTTATGCCTTACCCTGAAGCCATGGTCAAGCCCATGCGTGCCGAGCTTACACGTCTGGGTGTTGAAGAACTTACCGATGCCGATGCCGTCGATGCAGCATTTGACAAAGATGGCACTACGCTGCTGATTATCAACTCAGTATGCGGATGTGCAGCAGGCAATGCGCGCCCTGCGGTGTCAATGGCGACGCAGCTCGACGCCCAGCCCGACCGCTACGTCACGGTGTTTGCCGGTCAAGATTTGGAGGCCACCGAGCAAGCCCGCGCACATCTGCCCGGCATCCCTCCGTCATCGCCATTCATCGCGCTCTTCAAAGATGGTCAGCCCGTATATATAATCGAGCGTAAGCACATTGAAGGGCGAAGCGCAAACGCTATTGCCAACGACCTGAAGACGGCCTTTGAGGCGTACTGCGATGGGGACGTCCCTAATGATGCTCCGACCAGTCCGACTTCGAGTGCTTCGGGACGTCCGAACGTGCCTTCCAGCTTTCGCTCCATCTCGTAAGTAGGGTGCCGGTATTGCTTTTGGCGCTTGCGGTGCATCTGTCGGATGCGTGGCGCTACAAAACAACGCGACCCGCTGCCCCGAAAGAAGGCAGCGGGTCGCTCTATGCAGAAGACTATGCAGAAAGCTGCAGAGCAGAACGAGGCATCGAGCAGAAGTCGTTGAAAGACCCCCCGTACCTCTTCTGGTACAGCTTACTCTGGCCAGCTTACTCTAATATTGATTGTTATAGGATATACTGACTCAAGTCGCGGTCGGTGGCGATTGAACTCAATCGTTCTTTAACGAGGTCGGCGTCAATCACGATATCCGTATCCTGAAGTTTATCCGGGACGTCATACAGGATGTCTTCAAGCAGCGTAGTGAGTACGGTGTGCAGGCGACGGGCACCGATATTTTCAACCTCGGCATTGACCTGAGCCGCCACGCGGGCAATCTCTCGGATCCCTTCGTCTTCAAACGTGATGTCGACGTTCTCAGAAGCAAGGAGCGCGCGGTACTGCTTAAGAAGCGCGTTTTTGGGCTCCTGAAGGATGCGGTAGAAGTCGCCTTCGTCGAGGTTATTCAGCTCTACGCGGATGGGAAAACGCCCCTGCAGCTCGGGAATCAGGTCGCTGGGCTTGGAGACATGGAACGCCCCACTGGCCACAAACAGGATGTGGTCGGTCTTCACCATGCCGTGCTTGGTCTGAACGTTCGACCCTTCCACAATAGGCAGCAGGTCGCGCTGCACACCCTGGCGAGACACGCCCTGCCCGGCACCGCCCTGATCGCGCCGGCCGCTGTCAGAAGCCACTTTATCAATCTCATCAATAAAGACCATGCCCGTCTCCTGAACACGGGTCAGCGCGTCTTCCTTCACCTGATCCATGTCGATGAGCTTTTGCGCTTCCTCCTGCGTCAAGATTTCGCGCGCCTCATCAACCGTGACGCGTTTCTTTTTGCGGTTCTTGCCGCCAAGGTTGCCGAACAGTTCCTGCAGGTTAACGCCCATCTCTTCCATGCCCATAGGGCCGAAGACCTGCATCATCGGCGACGACTGGTCGCTCGATACCTCAATCTCGATTTCGCGCTCATCAAGGTCGCCATTGGCTAGCTTGTCGCGAAACTTCTGGCGGGTACGCTGGCGCAGGTTGTCTTCTGTGGCCGTGGTATCGGGAGATGAAGAGTCGCCGTTAGCGTTACCGTTGGCATCGCCCTCATCGTCGCTCAACTGGAGGACAAATCCGGGACCGTTTACGTCGGTGGTGCTTGAGGAACGGCTCTTGCTGGATTCGGGCGGCGGGATCAGAATGTCAAGAATGCGCTGTTCGGCGCGTTCTTTTGCTTTTTCCTGGACCGCCTCTTTGTGCTCTTCCTGCACGAGGTTAACTGCGATGTCGGCCAGGTCGCGAATCATGCTCTCCACGTCGCGTCCTACGTAGCCAACCTCGGTAAACTTCGAGGCCTCTACTTTGATAAATGGCGCGCGCGCCAGGCGGGCCAGACGGCGTGCGATCTCCGTCTTGCCAACGCCAGTTGGCCCAATCATGATAATGTTGTTGGGCATGATTTCATCGCGCATCTCCTCGGGCGCGTTGCGGCGCCGCCAGCGATTACGCAGGGCAATAGCCACATTCTTCTTGGCCTTGTCTTGCCCGATGATATATTGATCTAACTCCTCGACAATCTGGCGAGGTGTTAGTTCGTCCAGAGAAGGTTGGGTTGCCATAAAAAGCCTAAAGTAATCGGAATAGAAGCAGTGCGAGACAGGAAAAGACGCTGCGGCACGCCGTTTGTGCACAGGTGCAGTACGTACTCGCCGCAGCGCCTCTCAGACAGTTGTGCGAACGCGTATGCTCGGTATACACGGCATGTACGGTGCGCTATGCATTTGCACTACGCATTCGCATCGACGCCATCTGGCGTCTCCGTAGCGTCCTCGGTATAGTCTCCGTTATCATAGTTCTCATCGGCGTAGTCGTCGTCATACTCGCCGGTAGCATACTCGTCGAGGCTTGACCGTTCAACCGGGTCGTACCCTTCCTGCGGCGACGGCTCGGACTCACTCACGCCGTTGCTGTAACTCCCGAACGTGCGGTCGCGATAGTAGTCGTCGAGAATCTCCTGTACATCCTCGTGCTCTTCGTTGACGATGAGCACCGTGTAGTCATACGGGTAACCGTCCCGCTTCTCCAACCACACAGCACCAGCGGCTTCGAGGTCGCTCACAAGTGCTTTTGGATCGTACCCTTCGCCAAGCTCTTCCGAAATTTTCCGGAGGAGCGGCGTAAGGTAGACCTCGTCGTACTGCCCAAAAAACTCTTCGGTGACCTCAATCGTGGCTCGCAGCATCGGGTCGTCGATGGGCTTGCGCTCTTCAGGAGGAGAGCTGGCACGCGTGCGTCGACGGCTGGGGCGGTTGGCACGCTCGCGTGAGGTGAGCGTGTCGCGCGCATCAGAGCCCAGCATATTTCGGGCATCGAGGTAGGCTTCCTCTTCAAGGTACGGGGCAAGCACATCGCTCTGTGGGGGATGCACCGCTGCGACCAATGGACGGATGCCGCGCTCACGCACGGCCCGGATCAGGGGGAGGTAAGGGCGGTCGCCCGTTACGATAACAATGGAGCTAATATCAGACCGCTCGTGCAGCAGGTGGATCGCATCTATCGTCAGGTGCTGCTCTGAGGCGTTTAGCTGGGCACCGGTTGGCGTAGACTGCGGGGCAAACCCATGCTCGTACAGGTCGGTTTCGGCTTCGCCAGCTACGTGGTCGGGAAGCGTTGCAAAGTCGGCGTAGGCCCGAGCGTATACGGTGGGTGTGTCATCGCCTTCTTCGAGGTAGCGGCGCACCTTATCGATGATGCGCATGGCTAGTTCGTGAGGGGCCCGTTTGGTATCTTGTGCGTGAAGGACCGTGTACACATTGTCGTAGTCAACAAACAGCGCCGCACGTGGGGATGAGGCGCCCGTCTGGCTTCTTGCTATAGTTGACATACTTATTCGTTTCTGGTTTGTGATTTATCTATCTTTATATGATGCCGATGCAAGGGCACCGGTTTGTTGCGTATGCAGCCGGGCTCGTTTCATTACTGCAGGGCGTTCGAGAGCTCGGTTCTGAGCTGTAGGTGGGGAACGCACAGGCCGAGGCATGCTGCTCGGAAAGAGAAGCCCGATCGGCATGGGACGCTCAAAACGCAGCGTGTTGAGCTACGCGTCTGAGTCGTTAGCTGCCAGGTCGAGAATCGTGCGGTGATGGTTTGTATAGATGCAGATGTCAGCGGCCTGGCTCAGGCCTTCTTCGACGAGGGTATGCGCATCGAGGTCAGGAGCATGCTTCTTCATCGCTCGTACGGCGGCCAGAGCGAACGACCCTCCCGACCCGATGGCAATAACGTCATCGTCAGGTTCTATAACGTCGCCGCTCCCGCTCAGCACGAGAAGGCGGTCGTTAGACGCTACGGCAAGCAGGGCCTCCAGGCGCCGCAGGTAGCGGTCAGTGCGCCAGTCTTTGGCGAGCTCGACCGCTGCTCGAGTCACGTTGCCGCCATACTCTTCCAGTTTTTCTTCGAAGCGCTCAAATAGGGTGAACGCATCCGCTGTGGAGCCGGCAAAGCCTGCTAAAATCTCATCATTATACAGCGTCCGTACCTTCTCAGCTTTATGCTTCATCACCGTTTCCCCCATGGTGGCCTGGCCGTCTGAGCCCATAGCAATCTGGTTGTTATGGCGAACGCCGACAACGGTAGTACCATGTAGGGAAGATGGATCAGACATATAATGCAGGGTAAGGCGTTATGGAAAAACGTGTGCGTGGAATAGTACATGTAATACATTGCCCGCCTGCTGCAGTTCGGTAACTTAGCGCGGATATTGTGCCAGTATGTTAACGATCTGGTCTTGCACCGTGCGTAGCGGACGCGTGCTCCCCACATGGTTGTTTGCAAGAACAGCAAACGCAAAGGGAGTGCCTTCAAAAGAGGTGACATAGCCCGCCAGAGCGCTGTTGTTCGAGAACGTTCCGGTCTTAGCGCGCACATTTCCGCGTGCAGCGGCGGCCCGTTGAAAGCGAAACTGGAGCGTGCCGTCGCGCCCGCCTACAGGAAGAGAGCGAAAAAACGCACGGCGCACCTCCGAGTCGGGGTGGCCATGCATGTAAGCAAGCACCTGCACCAGCACCTCGGCGGATACGAGGTTATAGCGTGAGAGGCCAGATCCGTCAACCAGGCGCGTGCGCTCGGGGGCCCCACCAGCACGGTGGATGAGGCCACGTACCAGACGCAGGCCGCGCTCTCGGGAACTTGTTACGGATAAGGAGTCGCCGTGGGCCATGGCCCCCAGCGTATGTAAGAGCTGCTCGGCATAAAGGTTGTCACTTTCCTGGTTTACCGTCTTCACCAGCTCCGACAACGGGGGGGAGTAGACCGAGGCAAGTGTATCGTACGGAGCGGGTGGAGCATCAAGGAGCCGTACGGTTGTGGCACCGTCACGTACCGTTATACCTGTTTGGTCCAGCGCTTCACTAAACACATAGGCAGAGAATAGGGTTGGGTTGTCAATGCTCACCCGAAACTGGGTAGACCGACCTGCCGGAATGGTGCCTCGCACATGAATGGTGTTTTGGCCAAGATCGCGCTCAAACCGTCGCCAGAGCTGCTGCCCGCGTTGGCCTTGCTCCAGTTGATGTCCAACTGTGACATACGAGGTGTTGTTGGGGAGCCAGCGGATCCGAACGTCGCTGCCTCCTTGAAGGGCGTCAAGCGTGATGCGAACAACGTTTCCGTAGTACGAAAGCGCGCTGCTCTGGGCGGCATAGCCATACGGGATGTCGTCCCAGCTCCACCCCGGTGCTATGCCGGGTGCGTCAAAGAGCGAGTCGTCGCCAATAACCTGCCCGCTCACCTGCTCAATGCCTATACGCGAGAGACCTTGCGCCCAGTTGGTAAAGATGGATGAAGTGGCGCGGTGCTGGCCGAGTGAGGGGTCGCCAGCGCCGTGCAATACGAGATCGCCGTTGACCCGTCCGCCTTCAACCGGGCCCGTTGTGGTGAGCACAGTTTCATATCGAAAGTCCGGACCGAGCAACTCAAGGGCCGCTGCTGAAGTAAGGATCTTAACCGTTGAGGCTGGTATCATGGTGGCCTGTCCGCGATAGTCCACGACAGGCTCTCCGGTATCCAGATTGACTACCATGACGCTCCAGGTACCGCCTGAATCATGACCCTCAACGGTAGCGCGAATCGTGTCGCGCATCTGGGATTGCCACGAGTACTGGCCAATCGCAGGGGCCACATCCACCAAGACAAACAGGGTGGCGATGAGTAGCATAGAGATGCAGTGCCGAGAAGCTGTTCTCATAAGAAAAACGCGATATCGGTGAGTCAGAGAGCAGTGGCGTAGAAGGGGAATGCAGTAACAGATAGAAAGATAACTCGTCTGGCACACGCCATGACATTTTAGAACATGGTATATTGATTTTTTTGCTTTGGGCTTCGAGGCGCCTCATTTGCGTGCCATAACAGATCGGTTTCGCATCCATAAACCCGTATCAATGCTATTGGATGCGTTACGCGTGGTTGCATTGCAGGTAGATGCATCGCGGGTAGATAAATGCACTGCGGATAGATGAGAGGCAGAGCGCGCAGCAATGCGGACAGTACCGCAGGGAGATCAGAGGTAAGCGATAGAATAGAAGAGACCAAGGCAGAAGCGTCCGAAGAAGAGACCTATGTTTGGCCTATCAGCCGGGGACCGTAAAGCCTTTGTGCGTTTACCGTGATGGTGGGATGGTATCTGGGGTGGCAAGGTCGTACGAGGCCGGCCGGGCGCGCAGCACAAACGCATGGTCGAGGTTGTAGAGAGCAACAGCAGGACGCATAACAATAGTAAGGTCGTTGCGACCCTGCCGCGGGGCGACGTGCTCAATCGTTCCGATAGGCCACCCACTGGGAAAGACGCCGCTATGTCCGCTCGTTACGACACGCTGTTCGACCTCCACCGGCTCGGTCTTCACGACGTGCTGCATCGAGAGCTGGTTGAGATGGTCGCCCTCCCAGCGGATGATTCCTTCTGCGCCAATCGATTCCACTTTTCCGGGGACGCGAAAGTCGGTATTCAAGAACGGCATGACGCGGGAAAAACGGCTTCCTACAAAGAGAACCGTTCCGACAATGCCTTCTGGCGTTACGACGGGCATGTCTGGTTCAACGCCGTGCTGGCGTCCCACATCAATAGTGAGAAGATTCTGTTGGCGCGTTAGGTCCTTTTGGAGCACGCGTGTTGCTACGAGCAGGGTGTCAGACAGCGTGGTGTCGGCACGGGTCTGCAGGTTGAGCATTGCTTCGAGTTCGCGGTTGCGGTGGCGCACGTCGCGCGAGCGAGCAACCTCGCCTGCCAGTTCGATGTTGCGGGCACGTAGCGCCTCGTTCTCCTGAAGCGCGTTCACGTAGCGCCCCATCCACGCAAACTGGTTGTCGAGGCGAGCAGTTACCTCCATCCCATAGGTGCGCAGCGCCTGGTTCATCGGGCGGTTGGCCGTGAACAGAATCGTGAAGGCCAGAAGCAAGAGCCCGAGAAAGACGCCCCAGTCACGTAGCTTGTCCCATTGAGAGGAATCCATTTATCTGGGTGTTGGCGGAGAAGCCCTACGCTATGGCTACAGGATACCATGATAAGATGCTACACGAGCACACGTTTGTACTGCTCCAGGTTTTCGAGGACTTTACCGGTGCCGCGCACAACGGCCGTCAGCGGATTTTCGGCTACATACACAGGAAGCTCTACGCGGTTGCGGAGCATCTCGTCGAGGCCATGCAGCATGGCTCCGCCTCCCGTAAGCATAATGCCGCGCTCAAGTACGTCGGCGCCGAGTTCAGGAGGGGTGCGCTCCAGGCAGCGCAGCACGCCCGCCGCAATCTGGTCGAGGTTGTCGCGCAAGGCCTCGCGTACGTTGACGGATGAGATAGACCGATCTTTGGGGATGCCGCTCACAAGGTCGCGGCCGCGCACGGAAAGCTCCAGTTCCGTTTCGAGCTCGATGGCGCTCCCAATCTCGCATTTGATGCGCTCAGCGGTGCGGGAGCCGATCAGCAGGTTGTGGTTGCGTTTGAAGTATTGCACGACGGACTTGTCGATCTCGTTGCCCCCTACGCGAATAGACTCATCGATCACGATACCCGAGAGTGCGATCACTGCAATCTCGGTGGTGCCGCCCCCGATGTCGACTACCATATTGCCGACGGCTTCGCTTACGTCAAGTCCGATCCCAATAGCTGCTGCCATAGGTTCAGAGATAAGGTGCACCTTTTTGGCCCCAGCATGCTCGGCCGAATCCCGCACGGCCCGCTTTTCTACTTCGGTGATGCCGCTGGGCACGCAGACCACCATAGAACGAATAGACGTAAACCAGTTACGCCGCACCTTCTGCATGAGACCACGAATCATCTGTTCAGCGACCTTGAAGTCGGCAATTACGCCGTCTTTGAGCGGCCAGATGGTCTCGATATCCTTATGTGTGCGCTCATGCATCTGAAGCGCTTCGTGACCAATTTCGCGCACCTCACGCGTGCTGTGGTCAACGGCGACAATGCTGGGCTCGTTGAGCACGATGTCTTGGCCACGAATATAAATCAGCGTATTGGCCGTACCCAGGTCAATTGCAACGTCTTGCGTGAAGTTGAAAAACATAAAGGATGGGGAGCGTTCAGTATGATGGGGGAACCGGGTGGGGAGCGTAGAGCATGGATCGACGTGCTCTATGCCCGTGATTTAATGCGGTCACTGTATTCGTCTTTCCCATGCGCTGCGGGAAGAAAAGATTCCAGCAAGCCGTGCAGCAGCGGTCAGTGGCAGAAGTTTCGCTCGCCCGTGCATACCATAGCGATGTCGTGCGCATTAGCGGCAGCGATAACCTCATCGTCTCGGATAGACCCGCCGGGTTGAATGGCACCGGAAATGCCGTGAGCAGCGGCAGCTTCAAGGCCATCAGCAAAGGGAAAGAAGGCGTCTGAGGCGATCACCGCGCCGTTGAGCGAGAGGGATTCGTTGCGCGCCTTCTGCACGGCGATCTCGGACGCGTCGACCCGGCTCATCTGCCCTGCGCCAATCCCCAGGGTGCGTCCGTTGCGGGCGTATACGATGGCATTGCTTTTTACGTGTTTGACCACGCGCCAGGCAAAGTGGAGGTCGGCCCACATTGCATCGCTCGGGGCCTTCTCGGTAACGACCTGCCACGCAGAACGGCTCTCAGCCAGCGGGGCCGACACCGGATTCCGGTCTTGCACCAGAAGTCCGCCAATCACTGAGCGCACTTGCAGGCGCGGGTCGTTACGTAGTGCGCCGGTTTGTTTCAGGATGCGGCGCTTCTTCTTCTCTTGCAGCAAGGCGAGCACGCCGTCTTCAAACTCGGGGGCAATGACGACCTCGGTGTAGATCGAGTTAATGGCCTCGGCGGTGGCACGGTCAAGCGCCTGGTTCACCACTACGATGCCTCCAAACGGAGATTTGGTGTCGGTCTCGAAAGCACGCGTATACGCGTCGAGCAGCGTGTCGCCGGTGGCCACTCCACAGGGATTGGTGTGCTTCAGGATGGCACAGGTTGGCCCGTCGGACTGAAACTCGTCTATCAGGGTCAGGGCGCCATGCACGTCGATCATGTTGTTGTACGACAGCGGCTTGCCGTGCAGCGGTTTTACGAACGAGAAGGGCGTTCCGTAGAGCGCTGCGCGCTGGTGTGGGTTCTCGCCATAGCGGAGCGACTGGGTTTTGCCTTCGACTGCAACGTACGGCTCGGGCAGCGCATCACCGCCGTGGGGGCTGCCCAGATAGTTGGCGATAGCCGTATCGTATGAGGCGGTAGCCGCAAAAGCGCGTCCGGCCAGGCTTCGACGAAGCGGTGCAGGCAGTGCGCCGTCGTGCTCGTTCAGCACTTGAATGACCTCATCATACTGGTCGGTATGCGACACAACGCCGACGTGCTGGTAGTTCTTTGCGGCTGCACGGAGCATCGTAGGGCCGCCGATGTCGATAAATTCAAGCAGCTCCTGCTCACTGAGGTCGCCCCGGTGGCGCGCCTGCTGAAAGGGATAGAGCGAGCAAACGACCAGGTCGATCGGTGCAATATCGTGTGCATCAAGCTCGTCGAGGTCCTCCTCACGGTCGCGCCGTGCCAGCAGTCCAGCATGAATAGCAGGATGCAACGTCTTTACGCGTCCGTCCAACATCTCCGGCGCGCCGGTTATGTCCGATACATCAGTAACGGGAAGGCCTGCATCGCGCAGCGTACGAGCCGTTCCGCCGGTTGAAATCAGCTCCACGTTATGATCGTGCAGGGTCTCGGCCAGCGGGATGAGTCCGCTCTTGTCGTATACCG
Organism: Longimonas sp.; assembly: GCF_040409695.1. GTDB lineage: Bacteria > Bacteroidota > Rhodothermia > Rhodothermales > Salinibacteraceae > Longimonas. The sequence goes on along the minus strand of NZ_JARWGJ010000201.1, from coordinate 3,681 downwards.
AAAGCAGTGCGCGGCGGATGCGGGGCGGAGCGTCTTCGTTAGCCATTGCGGTAGAGGCAGGTCGGGTAGAAGCCATTCGGAGACTCAGGAGGATGAGAGGGAAAAGTCGTTTTGCAGCGTGACCGTGCGTTTCTCGATATCGACTGCGCCGAGCGCAAACGCGCGTAGCACAGCCGGGTAGAGCTGGTGTTCTACCTGCAGCACGCGTTCCTGGAGCGTGTTGACTGTGTCGTCGGGACGTACTGGAACGGGGCGCTGCGCTACAATCGGGCCACTGTCATAGGCAGCATCGACCAGGTGCACGGTTACGCCGGTCCAGTGTACGCCATAGTCGAGCACAGCCTCGTGCACACGGGAGCCATACATCCCTTTGCCGCCAAACGCGGGGAGGAGGGACGGATGGATGTTTGTAATGCGTTCTGGGTAGGCCTTCAGTACAGCAGCGGGAACCTTCTTCAGGTACCCGGCGAGGGCAACAAGCGAGGGGGCCCACGTCGAGAGGGTGGCCCGCATGGCTTCGCCAAACGCTTCGGTCGTGTCGTACGTCTTCGGATCCAAGACCGCGGTGGGGATGTCGTGTCGCGCCGCACGGTCGAGCGCGCCCGCCGTATCCCGATCGCTCAGGCACCCCACGATCGTAGCGGGAAGCATACCGGATTCGGCGGCGTCGATGATGGCTTGCATGTTCGTTCCGCCTCCAGAAGCACAGACGGCGATGCGAAATTCGTTCATGGGGCGCGTGCAGACGAGACGAAAAGGGAGGGCTACATCTCCAGGGCTACATCCTCAAGAAGAATGCAGCCGTTGAAGGATAGTGATTTTCTGGCAGTAGCCTTTCACGACAGTTTTCTCACAACGGTCTTCTGTGATCCGCGTCATATACAAAGGGAAGTACTACAGTGCAGAAGTGCCACTGCTGAAGCCTGGTTACGTATCAATTTGCCTAATATTGCGATACGAGCGCAGGTCAGCGCGCAGACAAATAGCCTGGAAGCGCTACCTACGTGCATCGGGGTAGCATGTGAGCGTCTGTGTGGTGTTGGTCAGGTGGAGGCGCACGGGCACGCCCATCGGGAAACTGTGGCGGGGAAGCAGGTGGCCGTATGGCACATGCGAAAGCACTGGATAGGGACGACCGCCGAAGTAGTCGGTGAAGACATCGCGCATCGAGAGGGTGGGGGGTGTTACCGTCTCAGGCGTAGAGAAGCGCCCGAGCACGACGCCAGCAAGGGCGTCAAGCACGCCAGCGAGTTCCAGGTGCATGAGCATGCGATCTACCGCATAGGGAGGCTCCTGCACGTCTTCCAAGAGCAATACCGCGCCGCGTAGATCGGGCATGAACGATGTGCCCAGCAGGCGGGTCAAAATAGACAGCGTGCCGCCAAGCAAGAGGCCCGTAGCTGTGCCCGGCGAGAGCGTTTCGGGAGATGGATCACTGTCGGAGCGCATGTCGCTCCAGGTCAGCGTGTAGGGGCGGGGGGCGCTTACCTGGAATATTTCGTGGCGCATAGCCGGCGAAAGCTGGTGCCACTCGGTGAGCACCGGGCCTGAGATGCTGGGCCACCCGAGGCGGTGCCAGCAGGCCAGTTGCAGCGCTGTGATGTCGCTGTACCCGACAACCCAGCGCGGCGTAGCACTACGTAGGGCATCCCAGTCAAGACGCGAAAGAAGCCGCAGCGAGCCATAGCCGCCGCGTGCACAAAGCACTGCGTCGATGCCAGACGTGCAAAGGGCATCCATAAGAGCAGCGGCGCGTGGGGCGTCGGGCATAGAGAGGTAGCCATGCGGAGGGCCTGGTACGTAAGCCCGGTCAACGTTCCAGTCGCGCTGTAGGGCGTGCATGCCAGCGATGTAAGTGCCGGGTGTGCGCGGCGCGCTGGCCGGAGCGACAACGCGAACCCGCGCCCCAGGGCGCAGCGGAGGCATCGGTACAGGCAGGGCAGGCATGCAGTCGAGAGATGGGTAGTGAGGCAGGTGGCAGTAGAGAAGCGCATGGTTACGATGGCAGTGACGCAGCGCGCTCAGCTGTCGGAACTGTCATCGTTTCGCTCTGAGCCTTGCGTGCCTTGGTTGCCCGAAGACGCGCTCGGCGCATCTGACTGAGGAGACAGGTTGTCTTCACCGGCTTTCTGCTCCAGCTTTTTGATGCGCTTGCGATCACGAAGTCGCGCTGGCACCATGGCGAGCGATCCCACAATCACGCCGAGCACAAACGTGAAGGCAAGCACCAGCGCAGCGGATCCTTCGGTGCTAAAGAACAGCAGGTATACACGAATGGGCTGGGTGTTCTGGAGCGTAAATAGAACGGCTACCAGGAAAAGAACGATAGCCCCCACAACGGCAAATCGCGTGCGAATCGAAGAGAAGTCGGGCATATCAGGCGGTAAAATAACCAGTGAGAGCAATGCGGGTTAGCAGAGACTGTACCGTACGTATCCTTAAAGATAGGGAACGAGACAGAGCGGATGCAAGCAGTGGGCTCCAAGTCTTATAATTCTCGTCACAATCAGCTAAGGTGCGATCTCTGCCGTATCGTGCGCGTAGTGAATATATCCATGCTACCGGAAGGTAGTATCGTAGGTTGTTTTGAGATCTATCTGCTATATTTATGGACACCCAGACCAAGCCCCGGCTGGACATCTCTACGAGCAAGCGCCGCTACGATGAGGCGCAGCATCGCATCCCCGGAGGGGTGAACTCCCCGGCGCGAGCATTCAAAAGCGTGGGCGGTACGCCGCTCTTCATTGACCATGCTGAGGGCGCGTACATGACCGACGTTGATGGCAATCGCTATATCGACTACATCGGGTCGTGGGGGCCGATGCTTTTCGGGCACGCACACCCGGATGTAGTGCGTGCTGTTCAGGAGGCGGCCACGTCTTCTACTTCGTTCGGCGCCCCAACCGAGATCGAGATTGAAGTTGCCGAGCTGGTCTGCGAGCTGGTGCCTTCCGTTGAGAAGGTCCGGATGGTGAACTCGGGCACCGAAGCCACCATGAGCGCAGCACGCGTAGCACGTGGATATACGGGCCGCGACAAGATCATCAAGTTCGCGGGCAACTACCATGGACACGGCGATTTCTTCCTGATCGCTGCGGGGAGCGGGCCGCTCTCACTTGGCGAACCAAACTCGCCGGGCGTCACCGATGGCAATGCCAAAGACACGCTCTTAGCGCGTTACAACGATGCTGAGCATGTGCGCGAGCTTGCTGAGTCGTACGAGGACGAGGTGGCCTGCATTATTGTAGAGCCGATTGCGGGAAACATGGGTTGCATTCCGCCCGAACCCGGCTTCCTCGAAGAGCTCCGTACCATCTGCGACGAGCACGGCATCGTCCTTATCTTCGACGAGGTCATGACCGGATTTCGCGTGGCGCCGGGCGGCGCGCAAGAGCGCTACGGCGTTACGCCTGACATGACGACGCTGGGCAAGATCATCGGCGGAGGACTGCCAGTCGGCGCATACGGAGGGAAGAAAGAGATCATGGATCACGTTTCGCCTGAAGGGCCGGTTTACCAGGCCGGCACGCTCAGTGGCAACCCGCTTGCGATGCGAGCCGGGCACACGGTGCTCTCAAAAATTGCCAGCGAAAAAAAGACGATCTATCCGCAACTGGAGCGATACAGTGAGGCGCTGGAAGAAGGCACCCGCGAGAACCTGGACGCGCTCGGCCTCTCCGG
>NZ_JARWGJ010000200.1:0-62650 GCF_040409695.1 Longimonas sp. | reverse complement strand
AGCATGCAAGCTTGTGCCTTCCAAGTAGGGTAAACCGCTCTAACTGGCGCATGAGATCGCACCCCAGGAGTACTCGGGCTTCGCCCAGCGCCGCGTCGGTCGCACGCTCCCTCCTCGCGATGACAAGGTGTAAACGTACTTTTGCTGAGCTACTTAGACCGGGTTCCCAGTCAGTCTCTGCCTTCTCAAGTTGAATCGGGCTCTGACTAAACACATGTTTGGTGTGAACCCATGCTCTGCATAAGCCTTTGCCAGCAGTTACCTATCTTACTCCGACCCAGCGCTATATCGCTCGCCACAACGTTGCACCTCCAAGTGTGACAGATCAGACTGGGGATGCCGGCGTTTTTCGAAGCAGGCGAAACATCAGGCGCCTCGTAAGTACTGCGCCTCGTAGCCAGAGAACCCAAGCGACTGTCTTCCGTTTGGGGTTTTCGGTTGTTTACACCACCGAACTGTAACCAACCAATAACGTGCTTTCTCGTCATGTTTCTCACGATTGCGCTCTGCCAGGCGTCTCTTATCTCGTATGCACATTGCCCGACTGTTTCTGTACGCTTTTTTTCTTAGCGGGCTTATGCTCGTTCTGCTCGCGTGCGACGACGACCCTTCTGGGGTCGGAGTTGGAGTTGGTCCCGATCCGCTTGAAGGCGGCGAGCCCATTACCGTTGACCTGCTCCCCAACACTGTAGACACCGAGCGCGCCCCGGCTGTAGCAGGAGGAGTCGGGACGCAAAGCCCACAACGTTTCTTTGCAGGACGCGTAGACGATCCGGTTGCCGGTGTGACACGGGCCGAAGGGTTCTTCAATGTTCGTCAGCCTGCATCTGTGTCGTCTTCATTTGTAGAGGGGCCCGTAGATGGCGCATTCCTCCGGTTCGCACCGGTTTCTGTATACGGCGACACGACCGGCACGCTCAGTTTGACCGTCTACGACATGCCAGCCCCTTGGTCTCCTGACGAGGCACGTACCGACACAACCCTTGCATCAGGCGATGCCGTCACCTCGGTTGACTTCTTGCCCACCGACGAGGAGGTGCTCATCCCACTGCCTGAGTCCTGGATTCAGGAAAATGAAGCTACGCTCCGCGATACCACCGATGGGGGGCAGTCATTTCTTGATACATTTGCGGGCTTCCGTATCGCCCACGAATCGGGGAATGCTGCTGTAGGATTCAACCGCACCGACGCCAATTTAAGCGTCGTAACGGGCAGCGATACCACCGCCCTTGAGGGCCGCGCCAGTCTCACAACCGTGGAACGCGATACCGCCCCGAACCTGCCCGACGACCGGATTCTCGTTCAGAGCGGATTTGGCCAGACCCTGACGTTTGCTTTCGACTTTGAGAATCCACCGTTGGATACGCTCCAGGGCGTCCCAGTTAACCGGGCCGAGTTTGTCTTGCCTGTTGACTCTACGCTCTTCTTCGAGAACACCCCAGAAGGATTCGTACGCCCACAGCCGTCGGACTACGAGCTTTCCGGAATCTCTACAGATGATGCACAAGAGGTGACGTTAGCCAGTGGTATCTCCGTTGTCACCGACGCAGTGCGCATCACGGGCGAAAACCCCTTGCAAGTCTTTGAAGACAGTTTTCTGCGCACTCCACCTTTTCAGCGCTTTATCGTAACGCCCCGTGGTGGAACTGACGGAAGTTCTGACGAGCTCTCACTTGGCGTCTCCGTCTTTCACCGGGTGGCCCCTGATGCTGATGAAGATCCTTCTACCAGTCCCCGCGCTACTGTAACCGTAACGCCCTTTTAGTGCTTCTTCGTCGCCCCGACTTAGACAGCACGATTGACCTCCACGCCCCCTTTGTGGGGCCGCTCACCTGCATGGTCTGCACTTGCTTGATTCTCAACTGACTTTCATGACTCACTCTGTTCGAACGCTGTTGATTAGCGCCCTGGTTCTTGTCGCCAGCACCTTGCCGGTGTGGGGCCAGTCTGCCGGCGACGGGTCTATCTACTCTCGATTCGGTATTGGCGAACTTCAGGTCATCTCCTCGTCTCAGGCCGAGGCGATGGGCGGCCATGGCGTAGCGCTGCGCTCCCTCAACTACACAAATTTCAGCAATCCAGCCCTATGGAGCGATCAGGTGCTTACGCGTGCCTCGCTTGGGGCACGATTTCGCACCATTGAGTCCAGCACGGGCACAGAAGATAGCCGCCTTACAGCAGGAACGTTCGACGGCGTCCAATTTAGCTTTCCTCTTGAGCGCCAGAAGATCGGAGTAGCGTTTGGATTCGCTCCTGTATCTCGATCAAACTTCCGCGTGATACAGTCCGGCACGTCAGCGACAAGCCCCTTTCCCGATGAGTCTCTCGACTATGAAGTAGAGTTTCTTGGACGCGGTGGCCTTCACACCATCACGGGCGGAATGGGCTACCGCATCAACAGTGCCATTAGCGTAGGCGCAAGCCTCGACTATCTGTTTGGCACCATTGAAAGCCGGCGCCGCACCTCGTTTGAGCGTACCGATTTCAGAGATGCTGTCGTCACGGACGGAATCCGTCTTTCAGCACTTACAGCCACGCTCGGTACCCACCTCACGCTAAACAACGTCCTCAACGACGACGACAACCTCATGGTGGGGGCTGCCTTTACGCTCCCCACCGAACTGTCGGGCACACGTACGCGCACTACAGGAGAGAGCCTTGACCAAGATACGCTAAGCACAGCTTCAGGAGGCGCCTTGGATATGCCCTGGACCGCTAAAGTCGGCGTTGCCTATGCGCCGAGTGCTGCTCTTACCGTTACGACAGAGGGCGTGTATGCTCCCTGGGGCAATGCCTCAAGCAGCCTTACGGCAACTGCGGGCATGCCATTCGGTTTTCCGGAGGGTGGAACAGAGACACTTAACGACCGCTGGCGGGTCTCCTCGGGTGTGGAGTGGCGCCCGGCCGGCGACGATGCCTTCCGTGGATTCCTGGCCCAGACCGCTTACCGCGTTGGGGTGTCTTACGAGCAGCTGTACACGTCGCCCACCACCGAGACGTCCATAAACGCGGTTGAAGCGCGCTTGGGGATTAGCTTGCCTACCGCCATTTCTGGCACGCGGATTGATCTTACAGGAAGTGTAGGACGACAAGGTACAACCGACCAGGGCCTCGTGCGCGACACCTACTACGGCATCACGGCCCGTGTAAGTATCGGCGAACGCTGGTTTCAGCAGCGCAGGCTCAGGTAAACTGCCTGTTCGAGCAGCTGCACGTACTCTACAAGACAATCTTGCGTTGCTGCACGAAGATGCTTTGCCTCTATCGTGCGCTCTCAGTTCGGCCTACCCACATGCACACACAATGTGCATAGTGTTCAACATTCTGTTACGTCCTGTTCACTAATGTATACACTCAAATGCACGCCACGATCAGCCCCAGGCTCTCCACTGCCCTCTTCGCTGTAGCAGTTATGCTTGTAGGAGCGCTGCTCCCTCAGACGCTGTACGCGCAGAGCAATGACGACGAAGGTCCAAGCGATATGGACATTCGCCGGGCGTACAGTCTCTACACCGAGGACTACAACAACGAGGAGTGGGAGAGCGCAGCGCCCAACCTGCGCTGGATCTTGGAGCATGCGCCTACTGCTCCCTTCGACGATGACCGTAACTATCGCCGCGCTGTAGACCTGTACACTGGTCTGGCTGAAAAGGCCGATGACGAATCTGAGCGGGTAGCCTACCTTGACTCGGCAGCCGTAATGCTGTCGGACGCCCCCAATAAGCTCGACGACAAAGGCATCGAGTATAGCATGTACCGGTGGGAGATGAACCGTGGGCGTTTTCTACAGCAATACGGCTCGGAGCTTAACAACTCGTACGAGAACCTGGTTAATGCCCCGACCCACTACGAGCGTGCCTTCGAAATCGACCCGCAGCGTATCCAAACATACTTCATCAATGAAGTCATCGAAGAGTATGTTGAGCGCGGTGATCAGGGAGATGCTATTGCATTCATGGGGCGTGTAGAAGAGCTGCGTGGAGACGACGAGGAGGTGATGACGATCGTGAACCGTGAGCGCGATCGCATCTTCGACCGCAATCCCAATGAGCTGATCAGCTATCTTGAAGGCGTTGTGGAAGATGACCCAGAAAATGTAGAAGTCATCTCGCAGCTGTTCTCGCTATACATTGAGCAAGGCCGTCTGGATGCAGCTAACGAACTGGCTGAAGACCTGATAACCATGGACCCTCCGGCTGAGATCTATGTTGCGATCGCGCAGCTCTATCTCGAGGATGGTGAGCACCAGGAGGCGTTCGATACGTTCGAAACCGCTGTTGAAAAAGGAGCCGAGCTTACTGCTGAGAACTACCACAGCATGGGCCAGGCCCAGGAACGTATGGGGCAGCTTTCTAAAGCCCGAACCTATTTTCGCCGGGCACTGGAGGTTGACGACTCGTTTGCACGGGCGCACGTGTCAATCGGTGATCTCTACGTGCAGGCCGTTTCTGAATGTGCAGGAAGCGAAATGGGCCGTTCCGACCGGGCCGTCTACTGGCTCGCGGTTGATCATTACGAGCGGGCCCAACGTGAGGGCGACCAGAGCGTAGCGAATAACGCCCGCAACAAAGCAAACACATATCGCGAATACTTTCCAAGCACCGAGGATGTGTTCTACCGTGATGACTGGGCACAGGGCGAAAGCACCCGGATCGATTCGGGATGCTACTCCTGGATCAACGAGAGCACAACCGTGCGCACGCGGTAAGCGGTAAGTAGTGCATCCGCGCCGGCAGTGCGGCGTGCTCTGTACACCCTCATATGGCTGTACATACGGCTGTACATACGGCTGTACTATCACAGAAAGGTCAGCGGATCTACCGCTGGCCTTTCTTCTGTTTGTATCTGTTGACCTGACTATTCCCCACGTCTTTCTTCTTATTCGTCTGTTGTTATCCTTTTTTCGTAATCAGGAAACCGCTCGTTCTTGTTATTTGCGGTGCTACTGCCGTTCTTGACTGATGCAGTCTGCTTACAAAGCTATTTTAACCAACCTCTCTACCACTATGGCAACCATTCAGCGCATCATAGCTCGCGAAGTTCTCGACAGCAGGGGCAACCCCACGGTGGAAGTAGATGTGATTACAGACAAAGGGGTGCGCGGGCGAGCCGCTGTTCCAAGTGGAGCCTCAACGGGTGTGCATGAAGCCGTTGAGTTGCGCGATGACGACCCGAATCGGTATGTCGGAAAAGGCGTGCAGCAGGCAGTGGAAAACGTCAATACCGAAATCGCCGCCCAATTAAAGGGGCATCCCGTTGCAGATCAGCACGGCATTGATGCTGTCCTGCTTGATCTGGATGGAACCGATAACAAGTCGAACTTGGGCGCCAACGCGATTCTCGGCGTGTCGCTGGCGGCTGCAAAAGCCGCGGCTCAGACGCACTCGCTGCCGCTGTATCGTTACCTTGGGGGCGCACTGGCTAAACGCATGCCGGTGCCGCTTATGAACATTTTAAATGGCGGGCACCACGCCGACAATACGGTAGATATGCAGGAGTTCATGGTGGCCCCTATCGGAGCCACCAGCTTCGCTGAAGGGCTGCGCATGGGCGTCGAGGTGTTCCATACGCTCAAAAACGTGCTCTCCGAGAACGGCTATAGTACCGCCGTAGGCGATGAAGGCGGCTTCGCTCCTGCCCTTGGATCCAACGAAGAGGCCATCGAGCGCGTCATTGAGGCGATTGAGGCTGCTGGGTATGAAGCTGGCACGGACCTCGCCATCGCCCTCGACCCGGCCGCTGCCGAGATGTACGAAGACGGCCAGTACGTCTTCTGGAAGAGCGACCCCGATAATCCACGCAGTTCTGAGGAAATGGTCGCCTACTGGGCCGACTGGGTCGAGCGCTACCCCATCATCTCAATTGAGGATGCAATGGATGAAGATGACTGGGACGGCTGGAAGCAGCTAACCGATGCAGTCGGCGATCACGTGCAGCTCGTTGGCGACGATCTGTTCGTGACCAATACTACGCGCCTGCAGCGCGGTATTGATGAGGGCTCAGCCAACTCGATCTTGATTAAGCCCAACCAGATCGGCACTCTCACCGAAACGGTAAACGCTATCAGCCTTGCTCACGAGAACGGGTTCACAAGCGTGGTTAGCCACCGCTCAGGGGAGACTGAAGACACAACCATCGCCGATCTGGCTGTAGCACTGGGCACTGGCCAGATCAAGACCGGCTCGGCCAGCCGAAGCGACCGGCTCGCCAAGTATAACCAGCTGCTCCGCATTGAAGAGAGTCTCGGTGCAGCAGCTGAATATCCCGGGAAAGGTGCCTTCACCCGTGCTGCATAGCCGCGCCGGATAGCCGCGCCGCTATGCTATCCCGCTATCTGCCTGCGCACATGTGGCGCTCTGTTCACTGCTTTATCGCTCATGGTCTCTTGCCATGTTGCTTTCCCTACCACGACGCACCATTCTACGCTGGACTGCGGTGCTGATGCTTGCGTTCGGCCTTATATGGGTCTTCTTTTTGGATACGCACAGCATCATGCATCGCGTTGAGCTACACCAGCAGCACCAGGAGGTGCGTGCAGAGAACGAGCGCCTGCGCATCCAGATCGAAAATCTTCGTGAGCAGCTGGAAGACCCGCTCTCTGATGAGACTATCGAGCGCATCGCTCGCGAAGAGTATGGGATGCAGTACCCCGGCGAAACCGTGCATCGAATCGAGTAGCCTCGCCTCCACACCTACACTCCGTCTACATGAGCATACACGCAATCGGCATCGACCTTGGCGGAACCAATATCAAAGCCGGATTGGTTGAAAAGCGCCAGGGCCTTGTTGAACAGCGGTCGCGCCCTACCGAGGCCGAACGCGGCCCCACGCACGTGCTCGACGTCATCGCGGAGCTAACCGCGGGCCTCTCAGACGACCACGACGCTGCGCCTATAGGTATTGGCATCGGCTCTCCCGGCGCCATTAACCTTGATCGCACTACAGTCAGTCATCCCCCCAACCTGCCGGGTTGGAACGTAATTGATGTGCGCAAGGAACTGGCTACTCGAACTGGGCTCTCGCACATTGTTGTGGAAAACGATGCCAACGTGGCCGGGCTTGGCTGTGCCCACTATGGGGCGGGAACTGCCTACGACTCGTTCCTAATGGTTACCCTTGGCACCGGCGTGGGCGGAGCGATCATCCACCAGAACAAGATATTTCGTGGAAGCAGCGGCGGCGCTGGCGAGATCGGCCACATAACCATCGACTACGAAGGCCCCCTGGCAAACTCCGGTGTGGGCGGTGCCCTCGAAGCATACCTCGGACAGCAGTTTCTGTCGCAGCATGCCCGTATGCGACTACGTAACCATCCCGATAGCCTCGTCTATGCCCTCACCGACGGCGACCTGAGCGCGCTGTCGCCTCGCATTTTGCATGAGGCGGCTACACAGGGCGACACCGCCGCGATCGACATCCTCGCTTGGGCCGGACACAAGCTCGGGTGTGGGCTTGGCAGCGCCGTAAACTTGCTTGACATCCGCGTAATCATTGTTGGCGGCGGCGTATCAAAGGCCGGCGATTTTCTGCTGGATCCGGCGCGTAAATCTCTCGCGAAGTACGTCGCGCCCGGACTCCGAGACGGGCTCCGCATTGAGCGGGAACGCCTCGGCAACGAGGTCGGCCTCCTGGGGGCTGCCCGCCTTGCATTCGATGCTTCACCAACGTCGTAATACTCCGCTTCGCATCTCCCAATACGCCTCCTTCCTGTACGCGGACCGAATCCGCTGCTGTACTCGCGCTCTCACGAAAAGCAACCATGACGCACCGGTATCCGCAACAATGGAGTTGGGTAGCTGCGGGACTGCTCTGGGTCTGGATAGGATGCGGAGCGCTGCTTGCAACAACTGCTTTCGCCACAGACGCTACGGATGCTACCAAACAGAACATCTCTCTCGGTACAGCCGGCAGCGCCGCGCCCTCCAACGTGATCGCGGATACGCTGGATGCCGATACGCTGGATGCCGATACGTTAGAGGCGGATACGCTGGATGTGGACACCACGGCCTCCGACCCGTCGCCTGACGCTGACGCGCTGCCTGACACCACGCAGGCCACAGGTGCGGAGCTGCCCGAGGATGCCCTCGCCCCTGCCGGCGAAGCAGCGCCGTCGCAGGAACGACCGGAAGCGCGAGAGGGGGCCCTGGATGCCCCGATCGAGCTGGCGGCCCGCGACTCGCTGATCCTTTCGTTCGACGACCCCGACGGCGACACGGGCACCCTACACGGCGAAGCGTCAGCTACCTACCAAGATAACGTGCTGCAAGCTCAGACCATCCGCTACCTGTTTGCAAGCGATGAGATGCATGCCTCGGGTCCCCCGTCGGATACGGCTCGCACGCCGTTTCCTGTGTTCGACCGGGGCGACGGCGATGAGTTTTCTGGCGAGGAGCTTGCCTTCAACCTCCGCACGCAGCGCGGCCGCGTTACCCAGGCCCGCACTTCTGAGGCCGAGGGGTTTATTGAGGGAGGCGTGATCAAGCGATATGAAGAGGGAACGTCGTTTGTGCAGCGCGGCAGCTACACAACCGACCAGCGCCCCCCTGGCGTCACACCGTCGTACTCGCTCCGCTCCGACCGGATGAAGCTTGTTAACGAACGGTGGGTCTATACCGGACCCATTCAGCTCTATATCTTCAATATCCCAACGCCGCTCTGGCTTCCTTTTGGCATCGTACCTTACACCGAAGGGCGGCGTAGCGGTCCACTTCCGCCTACATATGGGGAAGACCGACGTGGATTCTATCTGCGCGATTTTGGGTGGTATTTCGCCATGAACGAGTTTACCGACATTACGCTGCGTGGAGGCGTATGGTCGGGCGGAAGCTTCGAGATCAGTCCCCGATTCCGCTACAACCGCCGCTATCACTACGACGGCAGCCTGAACCTGAACGTACTGTTTGAACGCATCGGGCAGCCGGAAGACCCCGACTTTCAGAGCTCGGTCGAGGGCACCCTGCGCTGGAACCATAACCAGGATCTCAACCCAACCTCTTCTATTCGAGGGCGCGTTAACCTGGTTACGTCGTCCGACTTTGTCCGCGAGAACACGACTAACTTCAACGACGCCGTTCGGCAAGAAGTGTCATCTAACATCCGCTATCAAAAGCGCTGGCAGGGCAGTGGCCGCCAGATCTCAGTGCAAGCCAGTCAGCGCCAGAACCTCAACTCAGGCGACACGCGCCTTACCCTCCCCGATGTCTCGTTTAACCAGCGAAGCTTTAAACCCTTCGAGCGCGACCGCGTGGGGCGCGACGAAGCCTGGTATGAACGCATCACGACAAGCTACACCGGATCGCTCAGCAATGAGTTTGTCTACCGCCCGACCGAGGAGACCGACATCGAATGGTATGAGGCGTTTGTATCCCCCAGTGCATATCGTGAGGGACACAGCGACCCCGACCGGAGCGATCCGTTTGACATCGAAGCCAGCCACCGCATCCCGGTCAACGCAACGTTTCGGGTCAACCAGTACAACCTGAGCATTAACCCGAACATCAACTACCGGTCAGACTGGGTTTTGCGTACGCAGCGCAAGGAGCTTGTTGTTGATACGCTCGACACCGATGAGACAGCGCCAGGCGTGGGCACCCCGGTAGAGACGCGTGTGGAGCGCAGTACCGAATCCGGGTTTGCGGCACGTCATGATTTTTCGACGGGCGTAAGCATGAGCACCGAGTTCTTTGGGCTCTTCCCTGTACGCGTAGGATCGTTCCGTGGCCTGCGCCACCGTGTACAGCCCTCGGTCTCTTATAGCTACCAGCCAGACTTCAATAACCCGTTCTGGGGACGAACGCGCACCTATATTTCAGACCTTGACGGCACAGAGCAGCGCTATGATATCTTTACGGGGCGTGACGTGCGCGGAAGTACGGAGCAGCAGAACATCAGCTTCAGTGTAAATAATCAGTTTGAGACCAAGCGGGTACGGGTGGATACGACCGGAGCTACCCAGGAGAACACGATTCAGCTACTCCGGCTCAACGCCTCGTCGTCGTACAACCTCGCGGCCGACTCGCTCAACCTGAGCGACTTCCGCTTTACGGCACGCACCCGCATCAATGATTACAACATCAACCTGCGCTCCACCTTCTCCCCCTATCAGTTTGCCGACGTCTCTGACGACCCCGACCGGGAGCAGTTTTCGGTTATCGACCAGTATATGATTTCGAATAGCTTGCTTACGCCGCTGCGCCTCACGCAATTCAACGCGTCGTTCAGTGGGCAGCTTCGGGGCGGTGGCGATCGCCAGCAGGGAAGGAGCCCCCAACAGACAGCAAGCCGTCAGCGGCAGGGTGGGCCGACGCCCGACCAGCGCAGTCCGGTAGACGGCACAACCCCGTCCCGTCCAGATGTGGCGACACCGGGGCGTGTAGACTTTGCGCTGCCCTGGTCGCTGCGCTTTGACTTCACGTACAACATGAACCGTCGCTTCCGCGAAGCCAACCACCGCGCCTCTGTAAACGGTACGTTCGACTTTCGCCTGACGCCCAAGTGGCAGATCAGCGGGCGCAGTGGATTCGACATCGTGGAGACCGAGATTACAACCACGCAGCTCTCGATCTATCGCGACCTGGGCGCCTGGGAAATGTCGTTCTCCTGGGCTCCGTTTGGTAGTCTGCAGTCCTACAGCTTCAGCCTTAACGTAAAAGGCGGGCAGCTGCGCAACCTGCTACAGCTGAACGTACCCCGTAACGAAGCGGGAGGCCGTCTGGGCGGCGCAGCCGGAGGACTGCTTGATGGCGGTGGCGGGCGTGGAGGCGGCGGCCTCTTTTAGATCCTGTATCCCCGGTCTTGTCTCCGGATGTACCTGAGCAAACGCCCAACAAAAAAGCGCCTACCCCTCTGCGAGAGGTAGGCGCGTATCGTTGCAAGCTCTGTAAGCGGCTTGAAAGCCCGTTCGGGGACCCGTTAAGCCACGTTTGCCTCTTTGAGCGCTTGCGTTACTTTGTCGGCCGCCTCTTTCAGCAGCACCGCTGAACGCAGCTCCAGACCGCTTTCATCGAGAAGCGCTTTGCCCTCTTCAGCGTTTGTGCCCTGCAGACGCACGATGAGCGGCACATCCAGGTCGATGTTCTGTGCCGCCTGGATTACGCCCTTCGCGACGCGGTCGCAGCGTACAATCCCGCCGAAGATGTTGACGAGGATGGCTTCCACATTTGGGTCTTTCAGGATGATACGGAAGCCTGCTTCTACTGTCTCGGCATTGGCGGTACCGCCCACGTCGAGGAAGTTAGCAGGCTCGCCCCCGGCCAGTTTGATGATGTCCATCGTTGCCATGGCAAGACCTGCACCGTTCACCATGCACCCTACGTTGCCATCAAGCTTAATGTAGCTGAGCCCGTGCTCGCTGGCTTCGACCTCGGTTGGGTCTTCTTCGTGGATGTCGCGCAGCGCTTCCAGGTCAGGGTGCCGATAGAGCGCATTGTCGTCGAGGTTGATTTTGGCATCAACCGCTGCAATGTCTCCGCTCCCGGTTAGCACAAGCGGGTTAATCTCGGCAATGGTACTATCGGTGGCCTCAAACGCCTCATAGAGCGCCATGATAAAGCGCACTGCCTGCTTGAGCGCGGGGCCTTCAAGCCCAAGCCCAAACGCGAGTCGGCGCGCCTGAAATGGACGCAGCCCGATAACCGGATCAATCCATGCTTTAATGATCTTCTCAGGCGTCTCTTCGGCGACCGTCTCAATCTCGACGCCGCCCTCACTGGACACCATGATGACGTTCTGACTTTTAGCCCGGTCGAGCGTAACGCCAACATAGAACTCTTGCTCAATGTCGACCGCGTCGGCAATCAAGATCTTACGCACTTTCTGGCCGTCGGGGCCTGTCTGGTGCGTAACGAGATTCATGCCCAGGATCGCCTCGGCATGTTCTTCGACCTCATCGAGCGAGCGCGCCAGCTTCACGCCGCCGCCCTTACCACGCCCACCGGCGTGGATCTGGGCCTTGACGACAAACATAGACGCCCCGTCGCTCTGCAGCTGCTTGGCAGCTGCGACTGCATCGTCGACGGTATCCGCCACAATGCCGGTCTGCATCGACACGCCGTGGTCGCTTAAAATTTCTTTCGCTTGGTACTCGTGGACTTTCATGGGAGGTTGCGCGGTTGCGTGAACAGTTGGTCCAGCTCATAAGTAAACAGAATTGCTGCAAAGAAGCGAACGCCACAGCGCAGGTACGTCCAGTTTTCGCAATCTGCTCACGGATACCTGGCTGTAGTGGCCTTACTGATCTTGAATGGGTGCAGACTGTGACTCGGTTCGACTGGCATATCGTAGCGCGCGTGCTGAAGGGATTTGTTCTCTTTGTAGCTGCACTCATTGTCTTCTTTATCGTCTTGCACTGGGTTGAGTACAACGACGATTTTATCGACCGGGGCGCTGATATGCGCGACGTGTTCCTCGTATACTACCCCGCCTATACTCCTGAGATTATACGGCTTACGTCGCCGCTTGCCATCTTCCTGGCTTGCATTTACGTAACCGGCAGGCTCGCCCAAGAGGTACAGCTCGTTGCGCTACAGACGTCAGGGGTTTCACTGTACCGGCTGATGCGCCCCTACGTATTGGTTGGCACCTTCCTTACAATCCTCATGTTTGGGTTTAACGGCTGGGTCGTGCCTCGCGCGAATGAGATCGTGGTGGAGTACGACAATGAGTATCTGCACCCACAGCGCCAAACAATCGAGGTGAGCGAGATCCACCGCCAGAATGACCCGTTGAGCATCGTTTCGGTGGGCTACTACGATGCGAACGAGCAGCGCGGGCATCACGTGTCGTTGCAGCAGTTCAATGAAGAGCAGCAGCTTGTGAAGCGGTTCGATGCCGATCGTATGGAATGGGTCGACTCGCTTGCCGTATGGCGCATGGTCGGCGTGCAGGAACGGGCCTTCTCAGCAGATCGCCCCATGCAGCATACCTATCGTTCACGCATGGACACAACGCTGCAGGTGCTACCCCGCGACCTGGCGCGCACGGCTCGCGATGTGGAGGCCATGACCGTTACCGAGGCGCGCTATTACCTCGAATCGCTTCAGCGATCCGGTGCCGGACAGCTTGGTAGACCGCTGGTAGCCTACTACGACAAGTATGCCTACCCGATGGCCAATCTCATTCTCGTGCTCATCGCGGTGCCCCTGGCTGCCGTTCGGCATCGGGGCGGACAGGCTGTACGGTTTGGGGTTGGGCTGCTGGTAGCGCTGCTCTACCTGGCTGCACAGAAGCTTACAGAGCCGTTCGGGTATGCAGGCACTGTTGAACCCTGGATCACTGCTTGGGTACCGCATCTGCTATTCGCCATTGTAGCTTTGCTGCTCCTGATCCGAGCACGTAAGTAATCTGCAGTAATCTGTCCCCTCATGCGAATAGAGGGCTTCGCATAGACGCAAGCGCCCCGTATCTCCTGTGGATACGGGGCGCTTGCATTTACAAACGATTGTAGACAGCTGAAAAACGGTTACAGGGCGTCGTCTGGAGCAAGAAACGCGTTGTGCCTCTCATGCCTTGCCACGGAACCCACCGAAGTTCATCGGCGGTGCGCCTCCTTCCCCGTCATCTTGATTCGGCTCGGCGATCGCACCGTGTGCCTCCTCATAGCGCTGAATGTTCTCTTTCAGCGCACCCAACAGCCGCTTGGCATGCTGTGGCGTTACAATGATGCGGCTCTTCACGCGCGCCTTCTTAACCCCCGGCACAACCCGAATGAAGTCCAGAATGAACTCCTCAGGAGAGTGCGCGATCATGACAAGGTTGGCATAGGTACCTTCGGCTTCCTCCTTGGTCAGTTCAATGTTCATCTCGGAGTCGCCGTCGGCGTTTGGGTTGAAAGTAGCCATAGTGTCGGAAAGCCTGTATGGAAAAAAGAGTAGTATGCCTTCTGGGGCTTCTTGAACCCTTTCAGGGTTAACCTTGTGGGATCAAGAAGCGCCGTTGCCATTGGCGTGGGCCAGTGCACCGATGAGATCACTTTTCGTGATAACCGAGTAGGCTCCATCAGAAGCATTGGTTTCGACAAGAACCGCTCCGGCCCCGCTCTCCAAATAGCTTGAAAGATGCTCCAGATGCAGCGAGGTGGGCACGACCGGAAGGGGATCGCCCATCACATTTTCTACGGCTTCGTCGCGCGCATCTGGTGAGGCAATCAGTTCATTCAGGATCTGCGTCTCGGTGATGCTTCCCACAACCTCATTTTCCTCGTTGAGTACGGGCATCTGCGAAATCCCTTTCTCTGTCATCCGCTCGATTACGGATCCAAGCGTATCCTCGGGTGAAGCGGCGATGACTGCCTCTGACGCGGGGCGGCGCTTAAGCACATGTTCAACCGTCACGTTGGTACGGTTTTCCATGAAGCCATGGCTTCGCATCCACTCGTCGTTATAGGTCTTAGAGAGATAGCGGAAACCGGAGTCGGGCAGCAGCACCACAACCACGTCGTCCTCGGTGAGCGTAGCTTTGTGGTCGTGTAGCCACTGGAGCGCGCCGGCCATGGCCATGCCACAGGACTGCCCGATGAAGAGCCCTTCTTCTCGGGCCAGGCGCCGGGTCATCTGCATCGTTGTTTTATCGTCAACACGCACGAAGTCATCCACCACATCGAAGTCCATATTCTCGGGAAGGATGTCTTCCCCAACTCCTTCTGTGACATACGGGTAGATCTCGTCGTGGTCAAAAACGCCCTCGTGGAAGTACTTGTAGAAGACTGATCCATATGGGTCTACGCCGACAACCGTAACGTCTTCATTCTGCTCTTTCAGGTAGCGCCCGGTACCCGAGATGGTGCCTCCGGTGCCAGCGCCCGCAATGAAGTGGGTAATCTTCCCTTCTGTCTGCTCCCACAGTTCGGGGCCCGTGGTTTCAATATGAGCCTGTGTGTTTGAGTCGTTGTCGTACTGATTCAGGTAGATCGAATTCGGGATCTCCTCGGCCAGGCGGCGCGCCGTTGAGTAGTAGGAGCGTGGATCGTCGGGCTCCACGTTCGTAGGGCAGACCAGCACCTCAGCGCCAAGCGCCCGAAGCACATCCACCTTTTCCTGGCTCTGCTTGTCGGTGGTTGTGAAAATGCACCGGTACCCTTTCGCAATTGCGGCAATAGCGAGCCCCGCCCCCGTGTTGCCACTGGTGCCTTCAATGATCGTACCTCCGGGTTCGATGAGCCCTTTCTCTTCGGCATCTTCAACCATTGAAATGCCAATGCGATCTTTTACAGAGCCCCCCGGGTTGAAAAACTCAACTTTAGCAAGTACGGTACAGGGCACTTCCTCTGCCAACCGGTTGATGCGCACCAACGGGGTATTGCCAACGGTTCCAAGAACGCTATCGTGCCACATGGTCGTATAGGGGGTCAGTCGGTAAGAATGAAGATAGTCCTGTAAAGTATTGTCCTGTCTTGCGTTTTGCAGTACACATCGCAGTACAGGTTGCGGTACGGACACTGCGCGTCATGCACATTTCTTCGAAGCGCCCGCAGGCCAAAATGTACAAAGCGCTTCCACCTGCGTTATGTGAAGCAGAGCATACGTACATGCAAGGTATGTGGTGTTGTATCGGAGTGCTGCCATTCCGTTTCTTGGAAATGCTATGTGGTACACGTCTTTGCTACGCATCTAAGTAAGGTCACGTGTCAATATTGGAGTGCAAGGCGAGTGAGAGCCGGTACGATGATAATAACGAACCACTTGCCATGGTAAGCGAAGGCCGACGGAGGAGGCCGGGAGTCGAACCATCTCCTCGGTCTGTAGCAGATACGGCGGGACAGAGAATCCTGCCTACTTTGGGGGAGATCTTTATTCGCTACGCTCATCAGTCGCTGCGCTCGTGTCAGACTCTGCTTCGCTCCGCCCAAGATTACAATCCATGAACGGAGCGGTGCTTACCCAAAACGGACGTCTGACAACCTGTTCTGTAGTGTCAACGGTCAATGTGTGGGTTAGAGTATGCCCCGTCTACATAGTGTCATCTTGAGCAAAGCGGCTTCGCCGTTCGCTCACCATGACAGGATTCGTGGGAGGATGATTGCAGAGCAACTATCACAATGAGCATTGACACAGCAGCAGGTGTTTGCACATAGGTATTTGCACGTAGTATCAACGCGTTGCAAAGGAGCGCCGCGCCCTGGTCGTAGCTGCTGTACCGTTTGCGGTCAGGTTCTGTAGAGGGATTTTGTAGAGGAAGTGCCTGTACGTTTCGTGTCTGGTGTGTTATGTTACCTATGCTTCTTTGCCCTACCTTCCC
This sequence comes from Longimonas sp., assembly GCF_040409695.1. Taxonomy (GTDB): domain Bacteria; phylum Bacteroidota; class Rhodothermia; order Rhodothermales; family Salinibacteraceae; genus Longimonas. Next base: position 46,417 of record NZ_JARWGJ010000200.1, on the reverse strand, counting down.
CCTTGCCCCATCTGCGCCATGAACCCAGAACTGCTGGTAGCCACCTGGTCGCTTCCTGCTGGCAACCAACCCGGCACCGATCATACGATCACCCACTGCAACGAGGCCTGGCGCCACGTAATGGGCCCGATGCGCTCGCCCTGGGGGCGACTTGGCGAGGAGGACCAGCTCCGGGCCCGCGACGCGCTTCAGGAAGCCGCATCGGGCGGGCTCGTTACGGGTCTGCTTGTGGATGCGCACACCCCCGGTCGCGACGAGCCCCTTCCGATTCTTCTCAACGCGATTCCCGTCCGCATCGCATCGTCTCCTCAGACGCGCACCGCATACGTCGGCGCGATCACTGTTACGGGAGAGGTGCTTGCCGAGCCGTCAAGCTGGGTGCCTTCCCAGACCAAGCGGCATCGCATGGAAACGCTCGGGCGCATGACGATGGGAGTGGCTCACGACCTCAATAACCTGCTTAGCGGGCTGATGGGCCATCTTGAGCTTGTTCAAGAGGCCAACGTGTTGCACCGTCTCCCAGAAGAAGAACGCAAGTCGCTCGACACGGTACATCGCGCGGCGCAAGACGGGGCCTCACTCATCCAGAAGCTGCAGCGCTACATCCGTGACGATACGGAGATGCACACGGAAACGCTCAGCATTGAGGCGCTCATTGATGACTGCCTCATGTTAACACGGCCGTACTGGCTTAACGAGCCGCGTCGTAAGGGCATCCAGATTCAGGTGGAGCGCAACTACGAAGACACTCCGCCCATCGAAGGCGTAGCCTCCGAGCTCCGCGAGGTGTTCGTCAACCTTATCCTCAATGCCGTGCACGCGATGCCGCAGGGCGGCACGCTTCGCATCCGAAGTTACACGTGCTCGCACCCTAACGAGAGGGCCAGGGCCCAGACGAAGACCCCCGATGCCGGATCAGGCCAGCAGGCTCGGTACGTGGGTGTCGACGTGTCAGACACCGGGGTGGGTATGGATGAAACAGTGCAAGCCCGAATTTTTGAGCCCCTGTTTACGACGAAGGGGGAAGAAGGCACCGGATTGGGGCTGTCAGCCACCTATAGCATCATGCAAGAGCATAACGGGTCAATCGCCGTTGAAAGCGTCCCCGAAAAAGGCAGCACGTTTTCCTTGCACTTCCCTTGCACAGACCGTCGCGAGGAGGCTTCTTCCGAAAACGCATCTTCCGGGTCGGAAGGCGAAGGGGCGACCTACTCGATTCTGATTGTCGACGACGACCCGATGGTTCGGCGTACAATCGAAAAACTGCTCTCTTATCAGGGGCATACCATTACACCCGCCGATTCGGCCCGCGCCGCACTTGAGCATCTCGACTCGGCTCCGGTCGACCTGATCTTTACTGACTTTGGCATGCCCGAAATAAACGGCGCCGAGCTGGCTGAGCGCGTGCACAACGCGTATCCTACCATACCCATTGTGTTGCTTTCAGGATACACCGACACAGCGCCCGCCCTGCCGCATGTCGACCATGTCGTCACTAAACCTTTTACAACACGCGACCTCAAGACTGCCATCTCGTCTGTTATCGCCGAATAACTCTCGCCAACCGCAACGTAAAGGCCACATCTGTCTGTCAGCCTGTCGCGATTTAGGCTTCTGCCTATCATGGTCTGGTGTTTGTGGTTTGATACAGTTCGATAGCAACAGCAAACACGCCTGCCTCCCTCAGGTATCATGACTGGCTTTGCGGCAATGCCCCGTGGGGCGGTAGCGTAGCTGTGTAGTGTATTTTCTCGTTCATCGGCCAACCTTCTATGACAGAACTCGACCTGAGTGATCTGTTCTCTATGGATGCTGAGGACAGCGGTCCTGAGCAGCGCATTCCGCTCCCCACTCCCGATGAGGAGGTGGAGATGAGCAATGCCGACATTCCAGATGATCTTCCCATTCTGGCACTCCGCAACACCGTGCTCTTCCCGGGCGTGGTCTTGCCCATCACGGTTGGGCGCGATACGTCGCTGAAGCTGGTACGCGAGGCGTTCGAAGACGATCGGCTGATCGGCGTGGTTGCGCAGCGCGAAAGCGATGTAGAAGACCCTGCACCCGGCGATCTGTTTGAAGTCGGCACCGTCGCGGAGATCCTGAAGCTTATCAAGATGCCCGACGGGTCGAAGTCGATTGTCATTCAAGGCAAACGGCGCATCCAGATCGAGGAGTACACGCAGGTCGACCCCTACTTTCGGGCCACGGTCGGTGCCATAGACGAGGAAGAAGCCGACGACGATCTCGAAATCCAGGCGCTCATCCACTCCATCAAGGAGCTGGCTGTGCAGATCGTGAACAAGTCGCCCAACCTGCCCAGCGAGGCAGCCGAGGCGATTGAGAACATCGAATCGCCTACGTTTCTCGTGCACTTTATCGCCTCCAACCTGCAGGTCGAAGTCGAGCGCAAGCAGGATATCCTGTCGACGCGATCGGTCACGAAGCGCGCCAACAAGGTGCTCGACCAGCTGAACGAAGAGCTGCAGGTGCTTGAGCTCTCCGAAGAGATCCGCTCGCGCGTGAAAACGGATGTCGACGAGCAGCAGCGCGAGTACCTGCTCCGCCAGCAGATGAAGGCGATCCAAGAGGAGCTCGGCGAAGGCGCCGGCGATAGCGAAGTGGAAGAACTTCGCCAGCGTGCCCGCGAGAAGGAGCTGCCCGAAGAGGCCCGCGAACAGCTCGACAAGCAGCTGCAGCGCCTCTCGCGCACCAATCCCGCGGCGCCCGACTATGCCGTAACACGCAACTACATCGACTGGATTCTGGATCTGCCCTGGCTTGAGTACTCCGACGACCAGCTCGACATCGACCGGGCCGAAGAGATTCTTAATGAAGATCACTACGGCCTTGAGGATGTGAAGGAGCGCATCCTGGAGTACCTGGCGGTCTTGAAGCTCAAGGGCGACATGAAAGCGCCGATCCTCTGCCTGCACGGGCCGCCCGGCGTAGGCAAGACCAGCCTCGGCAAAAGCGTGGCACGGGCTGTTGGGCGCCAGTTCGTACGCATGAGCCTGGGCGGTGTGCGCGACGAGGCCGAAATTCGGGGCCACCGTCGTACCTACGTGGGAGCGCTACCCGGACGCATCCTGCAGGGCCTGAAGAAGGCGGGTACCAACAACCCCGTCTTCATGCTCGATGAGGTCGACAAGCTCGACAGCGGCTTTCGGGGCGACCCCTCCAGCGCGCTGCTCGAAGTGCTCGATCCCGAACAGAACGACAATTTCAACGACCACTACCTGGAGCTCGACTACGACCTCTCGAAGGTGCTCTTCATTGCGACCGCCAACTACGTGGAGCAGATCCCCGCTCCGCTGCGCGATCGCATGGAGATGATCGAGATCAACGGCTACACGCAGAACGAGAAGCTGCAGATCGCCAAGCAGTACCTCGTACCGCGTCAGATCGAGGAGAATGGACTGACCCCCGAGCAGCTCGACTTCTCCGACGAGGCCCTTATGGAGTTGATCGATGGCTACACGCGCGAGTCGGGCGTACGCCAGCTGGAACGCACCATCGGCTCCATCGCGCGTGGCGTCGTTAAGAAGGTGGCCACCCAGGCCATTGAGTCGACCACCATCACTCCCGACGATATCGAGGGCTACATCGGCGCGCGCAAGTACTTCTCGGATGTCGCCGAGCGCACCGAAGTCCCCGGCGTAGCAACCGGACTGGCCTGGACGCCCACGGGCGGCGATATTCTGTTTATTGAGTCCTCGCTCTCGCGCGGGTCCGGGCGCATGATCCTGACCGGACAGCTCGGCGACGTGATGAAGGAGTCGGCTCAGGCCGCGCTCTCATACGTAAAAGCCCACTCCGACGAGCTCGAGATTCCACAAGAGGCCTTCCGGTACTGGGACGTCCACGTACACATCCCGGCCGGAGCGGTCCCGAAAGACGGGCCCTCAGCTGGCACCTCCATTCTGGCTTCTCTGGTATCGGCCTTCACGCAGCGGCGCGTGAAGCATACCGTAGCCATGACCGGCGAAATCACACTGCGTGGTCTTGCGCTCCCGGTAGGCGGCATCAAAGAGAAGGTGCTCGCTGCAAAACGCGCTGGCATTGAGCGGGTGGTCCTTCCCAAGAAAAACGAGAAGGACGTCAAAGAAATCAGCGACGAAGCCCTTGAAGGTATCGAGATCACTTACGTAGAACGCGTAGACCCCGTCATCGATACCGTGCTTGAAGACGAGTCGGTTGTCGACCCTGCTGAGTTCTTCGCGGTGCCCGATGCCGAGAAGAAGCTACACGCCGGCACAACCAACGGCGCCTCCAGCGACGACCCGGTTGTGGTGCGGTAGCTACCACACCAGCCGTCTGGAGCAGAGCACTTGTTGGGCCTACCTGTTCGGCATGCAGGGGGATGCGGTACGCTGCGCCTCGCTGCATGCCGTTTCTCATCGCTGCATGCCCTACGCGGCCCCGCACACCCGGCTCTTCTACGCACACCTGTCGCGGCTCGCCGGCTCACGTCACGCGCTGCGCATGTCCTTCCTGAAGCACCCGCGTGCTGTGAGGACGTCGTTCAGGGCAGCATTCAGGGGTAACATTCAGGGGCAGCGTTCGAATGCATCTCTCCCGCACGCCTGTTATGTTGCGCATATTGCTGTGCTGCATGCACATCGCAGGCAGAAGCGTCTTCTCTGCCTGATTTTTATGTACATACGCTTTCTCTACCATGGCTGAATCGCCTCGTATCTTCGTTGCACACACCGGTGGCACTATCGGGATGGCCCGGCGCGAATCGGGCGCATACGACACCCGCCGCGGCCACCTGCAGGCCCAGATCGAGGCGCGAGGTGCGTTTGAGGGCGACGACGTTCCCGCATACGATATCTACGAGTTCGACCCGCTGCTCGACAGCGCCAACATGACGCCCGCGCACTGGCTCAAGATCGCAACGACGATCCGTGACCACTATACCGACTACGACGGTTTTCTGGTGGTGCACGGCACCGACACCATGGCGTTTTCGGCGGCGGCGCTCTCATTTATGCTGGCCCCGCTCGACAAGCCGGTGCTCTTCACCGGATCGCAGATCCCCCTCGCCGAAACCCGTACCGATGCACAGAGCAACCTGCTCACGTCGCTGCTTATTCTGGGCAAGCACCACGCGCGGCTGAGCGGTGTCTTTGTCTTTTTCAACGACCGCCTCTTGCGTGGCACGCGAGCTACCAAAGTCAATGCCGACTCCTTCGCCGCTTTTGCATCGCCCAACTTTCCGCCTGTAGGCACCGTTGGCATCAACGTGGAGATCGACTGGACGCTTGTGCCGGAGCCGGCCCCCGAGCGGCGCGTGCCCAGCGTTACCGCTCTTGGCGACGCCACCGTGGCAGCCTTTCGGGTGTTTCCGGGGCTGGAGGCCACCTACCTCTCTAACGTGCTCGCCCCACCGGTGCAAGGGGTTGTGCTGGAGTGCTACGGCTCGGGCAACGCCCCGCATGCCAACACCGCCTTTATGGATGCGCTACAGGAAGCCAGCGAACGCGGGGTCGTGGTCGTCGACGTTACGCAGCCGCTACACGGCACGGCCGACCTGGGCCTGTACGCTACCGGACATGCGCTCGCCAACGCGGGGGTGGTGAGCGGCTACGACATGACGACCGAGGCGGCCCTCGCCAAGCTCTACTATCTCTTCGAGCAGGGCCACCCCCCCGAACGCGTGCGTACGCTCATGCAGCGGAACCTCCGGGGCGAGTTGACCCCGCCCGACGAGGTGCCGCCCCAGCTCGGACGTACGCGCCGACGCCTGGCCGGCTATCGTTGAGTATGAGATTCGCCGGTGGACATGTCGGGCCGTGCGTCTCGTGTGCCTCGTGTACCTGACGTGTCGTCGGCCTCGTCGAGGATGATGGCGTCGTCAACGTTGGGGTCGAGCCCCTCATAGAACGCTTTCGTGGAGCGACTGGCAATGGCAGAGGCGCGGCGCTGCACGGCCTCGGTGGCGCGGCGCGACAGCCGGTGCAGCATACCGCCCGCGTAGACAGCTTGTCCGAGCCAGTTCAACTGCTCGTGGCGGCGCTCAGGGGCATCAGAAGGTGTAGATTCGCGATGCGAAGAGGAAGTAGAGTCTGCTGACATGCGTACCGCTCTCGGGGGCTGGTAGGAGTGGAGGGATGAAGACTACATTTGTGTGATATACAGACGCTACGGGCATAGGTGCCGGCTGGCAGTCGCCGCGCAGGCGCCCCGCATCCCCCTGTGTTTATTTCTTGTGTCGTGATAGTCGTGTTTGGTGCGTGTTGATACGTTGTCGGGACTCGCGGATCTGCACGGCGGGCGGAGCTTTGAACATGTCTGAAATCGCTTTCTTTCTTGCAGGGCCCCGTTTCTATGAGTAGTTCCCCCACGTACGAGGGGCGCGTGTTGCGCTCTACCGGCAGCTGGTACGAGGTGCAGGTCGACCCGGTAGATGATCCTGACATGCCCCGTGTTGTTGACTCGCGCATTCGCGGCAAATTTCGGCTTGATGAGACCGACGTGACCAACCCGGTGGCGGTGGGCGACCGGGTCACGATCCGCTACAACGAGGATGACGAAACGGGGATGATCATCGACATTCATGAGCGGCAGAACCGCTTGAGCCGACGGGCAGCGGGGCGGCGCGTGAACCAGGAGCACATCATCGTGTCGAACATCGATCGGGCCTGGGCGGTGCAGGCCGTGCAGCAGCCGCCCCTGAACCCGGCGTTTGTGGATCGCTTTCTGGTGATGGCGGGCGTGCACGACATCCCGGCGGGCCTCGTTATTAACAAGATGGACCTGATGGATGATGAGCAGCAGGCGGAGGTCGCCGACGTGGTGGCCCGCTATGAAGCGCTCGACTATCCGGTCTACTGCACCAGCGCAACTGCGCAGGCTGGCATTTCGGACTGGCACGCGGCGCTTCGCGACCAGGTGAACGTTGTAACGGGTCCTTCGGGCGCTGGCAAGTCGAGCCTGATCAACGCGATTGCTCCGGATCTGGACATTGAGACGAAGTCGATTAGCGAGCAGACGCAGAAGGGGCGCCACACCACGACATTTGCTGCGCTTCACCCGCTGCCCGATGGCGGACATATCGTGGATACGCCGGGGGTGCGCGAGTTTGGCATTGTGGAGATGCATCCCGCTGATCTGTGCCACTTCTTTGTGGAGTTCGTGCCGTACCTCGATGCCTGCAAGTTTGACGACTGTACGCACGACCATGAGCCCGGCTGTGCTGTTAAGAACGCCGTAGATGAGGGAGCAATTCACCCGGCGCGCTATGAGAGCTACCTGAGCATTCTGTACTCCCTGCAAGACGGGATGGAAGGTACCGGGCGGTAAGTCCAAAGCAGGTCGGTTTTCGCTGCGGTACGCCCCTCGTCTGGGTGCTTCCACACACGCTCTATTTCTGTCTTTCTCTTTGCTTCTTTTTCTTTACTATGGACCGTTTTGCTGATCTTGAGTCCCTCTTTGATCATATCTGGACCTATGTCGAGACGGGAGCGCGCGACCGCTCGCACCCGTTCTACACGCCCACCCTGGCTACTGCGCTTGAGGCCCCCAACCTGCGCACCGTGGTGCTGCGTACGGCAAGCCGTGCCGACCGCATGCTGGCTTTTCACTCCGACCGCCGCGCTCAGAAGGTCGGTGAGATACGCGGCAACGAGCGCATCGCCTGGCATCATTGGAATGCCGACACGTCGGAGCAGCTGCGGCTGAAGGGGACTGCCACTGTGCATACCGACGACGGTGTGGCAGACGCGCTATGGGCTGATGCAACGCCTCGCCAGCGCGCGATCTATGTGAAACCCACTGCTCCCAACACCCCGGTTGATGACCCCGCGTCGGGCCTCGCCCCCAACGTGCAGGCAGCCGACGCTCCTTCTGAAGACGACGTGCGCGACGGGCGCCGCTACTTCGCTGCTGTGCGCACGGTGATCGAGGAGATCACGTGGCTGCACCTGCACCCCGAAGGCCATTACCGGGCTCGCTTCCGCTGGAACGACGGCGCCTGGCAAGGAAGCTGGGTTATTCCGTAGCGTCCCTGTATGCACGCAGCGTACGAGACCGGTACCTGGGTTGGCCTATGATTGGCGCATGATTGGCCCATGAACCGGTACACGCTCGACCAGATCGGTTTGCCGACTCCTTCCGAGTCGTCTTCTGCCCCCCGGCTACTTCTTTCAACGCATGTTTACACCTCTGTGTAACATTGCGCTGCTGCTATGCGTGGTGTGGGTGAATCGACGAGATGCTCTCGCCCTGCCGGCTTCCGCCCTCATTACTCACCCAGCTGTTTTGTGGACGCCTTTACGGAAAACGTAAACCAGTACCAGGATCGCATCTATGGTTTTGCGTGCTCTTACCTTAAGGATGACGCCGCGGCCAAAGATGTTACGCAGGACGTGTTCATCCGGTACTGGAACCACTATGACGAGGTCGACGACGACCGCGCCATCGCCTGGCTGATGCGGGTGACGCGCAACGCGTGCATCGACCTGCTGCGCAAGCGTCAGACCCGTCGCAAGTCGGTCACGGTCAACTCAGAGAACTTGCACCGGGCCCCTGATGGCGAAGCCGACCCGCATGCCGATGCCGAAGCGACCGACTTCGAGACCCGCGTAGACGCCGCACTCGCCGAGATCGACGAGCCGTACCGCAGCGTGGTTACGATGCGAGAGATCCAAAACATGAAGTACAAAGAGATCAGCGACGCGCTGGACATGCCCATCAACACGGTGAAGGTGTACATCCACCGCGGCCGCAAGAAACTCCGTCACGAACTTGCCGAAGTGCTCGATTATGAACCGACCTAATGCTTCGCTACCGCCCGATGACTGGATGGACGAGCGCGTAGAGGCGTACGTGGATGATGCGCTTCCGCCTGATGAGGCTATGCGGTTCTCCGCTGCTCTCGACGCGTCGCCGCACTGGCGCGCGCAGGTCAGGCATGCCGAGCGCATCCATCAGACATTAGAGGCGACAGAACTTCCTGCGTGTCCGCCTGCCTGCACAGAAGCGATTCTGGATCAGACCGTACGCGCTGCGTCGGCCCGTACTGCGCGGGCAGCACGGGAGTCGCCGCAAGATGCCCCGGCCTCCTGGCTCGACCGCGTGGCCCGGGCATTTGAGGCGCTTTCGAAGCCGGCGTACAGCAGTATGGCGACTACGGCGGTTGGTGCGTTGCTCGTTGCTGCGGTAGCCTGGATGCTCCTGGCCGAGCCGTTTACCACGGGCACGGAGCACACGCCCGTTGCCGACGCGCCCATCGAAGCCCCCTACACCGACGCCGATGTGGCTCAGGCCCAGGCCGAAGCCGAATGGGTGCTGGCTTATATCTCGGATGTAACCCAGGAGGCAGGCACCCGCGCCGAGCGCGAGATGGAACGGGCCTTTCGGCCCCTTCGTGACGCCTCCTCTTCCTCGCCAGATACCCCCTAACCCTGCTTTCCCATGCGCACCCTCCGTTTTGCGACCCTCTTTGCGGCCATCCTGATTGGCGCCACGGCGCTCTGGGCTCCTCATGACGGGCACGCCCAGTCTCCTCCTGTGAGCGATGACCCCGGCTATGTAGATCTGAACCAGTTTGCAGAAGCGCTCGACATGCGCCCAAACATTGAGGTCAATATCCAGGGCGCCCTCCTCGACATGGTGAGCAGCCGTGCCGAGCGCAAAAACAGCGATGCCGGACGGCTCATGCAGAACCTGCGATCCATTCAGGTGCGCGGATTCCCCATCGCCGATGCGGCTCCCGCCGACTACGAGGCTTACTTCGACCGGTTCACAGACGACCTGAAAAGCGAAGGGTGGGAGCAGGTTGTATTCGTGCGCGAAGACAACCAGCGCGTGTCTATGCTGATGCGTCACCACGAAGACGCTGTGGCCGGGCTCACCGTTATGGTGAGCGATCCTTCTGATGCGCGTCTGCTCTTCATCAACATCGTGGGCAGCATCCAGCCCGATGAGCTCGACACCATTATGGGCGGCTCCGGACTCGACATGGGCGAGGTTGCGCCGCCTTCTGACGATAACTTATGAGCTGACCTCCGCCTTTTACTGATAGGGGGTACAGCACCGCATCCAGAACGACCGCTCCTGCGAGGAGGCGGTCGTTTTGCGTTTTGTGTGCCGTTTTCGTTCTATAGGGAGTGCCTACGCGCCCGTCGTTTCCCATCAAGCTATGCGCCGTGTCATGGACACTATCATCGAGCCATTCCGCATCAAGTCGGTCGAGCCTATCCGTCTCACCACGCGCGAGGAGCGCACCGCTCTAATTCAGGATGCCCACTATAACCTGTTCAATCTCGACGGCGACGATGTCATCATCGATCTGCTCACCGATTCGGGCACCGCAGCCATGAGCGCAGCGCAGTGGGGCGGGCTCATGCAGGGCGATGAGAGCTACGCGGGCTCCTCGTCATACTACCGCTTCGAGCGCGCCGTACAAGACCTGATGCCCTTCGAACACGTCATCCCCACCCACCAGGGCCGGGCCGCCGAACGAATCCTTATGGGTATTGTGGCAGACGAAAACGCCATCATCCCCAATAATACGCATTTTGATACGACGCGCGCAAACATCGAAGCGACCGGCGCCGATGCTGTTGACCTTGTCATCGCGGAGGGCCGCGACCCGGCCAACCTGCATCCGTTCAAGGGCAACATGGACGTAGATCGCCTAAGGGCTCTGCTGGATGAGGACGCCTCGCGCATCCCTCTGGTGATGCTTACAGTGACCAACAATTCGGGGGGCGGACAGCCCGTGTCGCTTTCCAACATCAAAGCGGTGAAAGCCATCTGCGATGCTTACGACACGCCGCTCTTTATGGATGCGTGCCGCTTTGCCGAAAACGCGTACTTTATCAAGATGCGCGAAGACGGATACGCCGACTGGTCCGTCTCCGACATTGTGCGTGAGATGTTTGCCTACACCGATGGCATGACCATGAGCGCGAAAAAGGATGCGCTCGTCAATATCGGCGGATGGCTGGCACTCAACGACGACATCTGGGCTGAGGAAGCACGCAACCAGTTGATTCTTACGGAGGGCTTTCCGACGTACGGTGGGCTTGCCGGGCGCGACCTGGAGGCGATTGCACAGGGACTGAAGGAGATCGTGCGCGAGGACTACCTGGCTTACCGGATGGCCTCAACGCGCTATCTGGGCGAAGCGCTCACCGACCTGGGCGTGCCGGTCGTGCAGCCAATCGGTGGACACGCCGTCTACGTGGATGCAGATGCACTGCTCCCGCACCTTCCCCCACTTCAGTACCCGGGTCAGTCTCTCGCTGTAGCGCTCTACCTTACCGGCGGCATTCGGGGGTGCGAAATCGGGTCGGTGATGTTTGGGCGCCAGCCCGACGGCTCCGAGAAGCCCGCCTCCATGGAGCTGGTGCGCCTGGCTATCCCCCGCCGCGTCTACACGCAATCGCATGTCGACTACGTCATTGAGTGCTTTGAAGACATCGTAGAGCGCGCCGACACGCTACCGGGCTATGCGATTACGCATGAGCCCAAACGCCTGCGCCACTTCACTGCGCACTTCGAGCCTATCGCTTCGTAGCCTCAGGCGCCGCTTTGCGTGTGCGCTGCTTGTGCCTTTAGATTCATGTTCGCGGTTTAGACGTAACGTTTGTATGCTGTAGGTGTCATGCTACTGCCTTGCTATGCCACATGCCGCTTCTCGCTCCCTCACGCACACGCGAACCTTCTTCCCATGCCTGAACGACGCTTCGACGACGACTTCAATCCCGGAGATGCCTCCGAACCAGAGAACGATGAATTGCACGAACTTCGCGTGGAAGTACGTGCCTTGCGCATGCGCCTTCGCGAAACAGAGAAGGAGACGGGAGCCCGCGTACCCGACACGATGCTCATCGACGAGAGCTTCCTGAAACGCTCGTTCGCTGCGTTCGGGCACCACCTCGTCGCAAATATCATCATTAGCATTATCATCGGTATTCCGATCTTCCTGGTAGTTTTCTTGATCGGTCTCTCGCTTTAAGAAGCATCTGTTTGGGTTTCTTACTTTGGGCACCCCAGGAGTACGTCCTCCCTGCGCTCGCTCCCGCCCGCAAACCAAACCCCAAACAGGTTCTAACACGCCCCCAGTATGTATCTTCCCTTCTTTGCCTGCCGCGACTGCACGGTAATTGCCCACCGGGGCGGGCGTGGCGGTGCGCCCGAAAACACGGTGCCCGGATGCGACTGGGCGCTCGATCAGGGGGCCCACGCCCTTGAGATCGACGTGCAGTGCGCTGCCGATGGCGAGCTCATCGTCATCCACGACCCGACCGTCGATCGTACGACCAACGGTACCGGACCGGTCTCTGAGCTGTCGGTACAGGAGCTGCGTACGCTTGATGCCGGCTTCTGGTGGGCGGATGCGTACGGGCGCCATCCGTATCGAGGCGCGGGCGTCCGGCTTCCTACGCTGCGCCAGGTTATTACGCGATATCCCGACACGCCACTTATCGTAGAACTGAAGGGCGGCGTCGGTCCGGATATTGCCGGTGCTATGAGCGATCTCATTGCCGAAACCGGACGCACCGACCGGCTCGTTGTAGCCAGCTTCGATGCCCAAACACTCCGTCGCTTCCGAACGCTACGTCCCGGCATCCCCACAAACATGGCGATGACCGAGACCGCGGCCTTCTACGCCCGCCACCTGGTTGGGCTGCATACACGCTACACGCCTCCTGGCGGAGTCTTTCAGGTGCCCCATCGCTACGGCGGGCTGCCCGTGGCCTCTGCGTCCTTCGTGCGCGCTGCGCATGCGCAGCAGATGCATGTGCAGGTGTGGACGGTAAACGACCCTGCCGAGATGGCTACCCTGCTTGCTCGCGGCGTGGATGCACTGATCACCGATTATCCCGCGCTTGCCCTCCGCACAGCCCGCCAATCTGGGCGTTCGACAACGCCACGTCTGTAATCAATCGGCCCACAGTGGCATCAGCAGCGTTGGCGCTGTGGATCTTTTTAGGTCTGCCCCGCCTACACCTTCATCCCATGTTCATTGTATATGTAAAAACAGATCTCAACGGATGAAGAGCCTTCGGATGCGGCCTATGTTCGAGCGGCACCTTGCTTGCTCGCCCAATGAGGCTGAAGATATGATTCAAGCGTATGTGGAGTCGACCAACGACGGGTATTCAGGCTCTTTCTACGACAAGCACGTGACCATCAGCGTGCCGCCGGAGGAGGAGTGGTTCTGGTCGCCTCAGTTGAGCCTCGACCTGCAGTCCCACAACGGCGGCACACGGGTACGTGGGGTATATGGCCCGCGCCCTTCGGTATGGACGATGTTCATGGCTATGTATGCTATCGCCGGCTTTACCGGGTTTATCGGCGGCATTGTCGGGCTTACGCAGTGGAGCCTTGGCATGGATGCAATGTGGCTCTGGTCGATACCTGCAGCCGTTGTTCTGGCGGTCTTCACCTATGCACTGGCCCTGGTAGGGCAGTGGCTCAGTCGTGACCAGATCGACGCCCTTCAAGCATACACCGAGCGTGCTCTCAACGAAGCCGAAGCGCAAAGCGCCCCGGCTCCCTAAACGCATACCCTGCTGAGCATGTGTCAATAACTACGTGACAGCAACAGCCGTGCTGCCGGCTGCATGTCTGGTTATACATCTGGCTTGTCTGCTTTAGCAGTCGTCTCGATGCGGCATGCGCTCCACTTCGGGCAGATCAGCCCCGTTGGCGATCTCAATCTCGGCGCGTTCGTCCACCACAACGCGTCCGTCTATACGGCTCTCTGCCCCGATGCGCAATACTGGGGGCCCCCCTCCCATGGAGGACGACCAGTCTGAGCACATGAGCAGCACTACATCGCCCGCGACGGTCGCCCCATCGCGGAGCGTAATGTCTCCGGTATACGAGTCAACGTCCCCGCGCACCGCTGCCGCAATCAGATCGACACGGCCATTGCGCGTCTGCACGTTGCCTTCAATCCGGCTGCCTTCATCGGCGCGAATACTGCCGTTTCGGGTTTGAACCGATCCCTCAACCGTAGACGCCTCGCCTACGATAACACGCCCATTGCGCGCCTCTACGGCACCACTTACGCTGCTCCCGGACCCAATCGTGATCGACCCGTTTCGGTTGATGAGCGTGGTTGCCCTGTTCTCTCCGTCAAGCGTGATCGATCCGTTTCGGTTCTCAACCGATGTAGCCGTACCCTGCTGCCGGAGTGTGATCGATCCATTGCGATTCTCTACAGCACGTACCTCACTCCGCTCTCCAATCGTAATCGAGCCATTGCGTCCCCTAATGGGCTCCGTGACCGTTGCGTCGCTGCCAATCGCAATGGCCGCGTTTCCGCCCTCTATCGCCGTTGTTACCTCTGCAGAGTCGGAGACCGTAACCGTGCTTGTGGACTGCCCGGCTTCGCAACTACCAACCCCGGTAAGCACAACAGTTACACACAGAATAGTGAGCGCCGACAGCACCGACGATAGCGCCTGTCTACTTGGAGTGATCAATGATAACACGTTCATGGCCATGTGTGGGATTGAGTGAGAGCGATCGTGCATCTGGTGATTCTACATCCCGAAGACGCACCCGGCCTGATGTATGTTACAGCGACGTTTGGCTGCCGCTCAACCGGCATGCAGCCCGGCGTCTCTGGATCGCGATTCTGGAACACTTACGTGTTGTCCCCACATGCTATGCAGTGAAAAGCCCGATAGCAGATTCGTCTTTCGGCGAATACTTTTGTAGCGCTTGGTACCTACAATCGACCTACAATCGCTTGCACACTACACTTTACTTCAACGAACCTACCGGACACAGCCATGAAGTACACTCAGGCCAAAGACATTATGACGCGTACCGTGCATACCGTAGAAGCCGACCGCTCTCTGCAGGAGCTGTCCGACTTCTTTATTGAGTATAACGTAACGGGGGCACCGGTTGTAGACGAAGCAGGTGCTCTGATCGGCGTCGTTTCTGTGACGGATCTGACGCAGCACCTTGGCGGTGGTGGCAACGGCACCAGCACGCATGTGCATACGGCGTATCATGATGAACTCGCGGCCGACTACGCACAGGAAGAGGTGGAAGCGCTTCGTATCACGGAAACGACCACGGCAACCGTGCGCGACGTGATGACGCCCGAGATCTACGACGTGAACCCACACACGTCGATTCAGCAGGTTGCCGATGTGATGCTCCGTAGCAGCATCCGCCGACTGTTTGTGACCCGCGACGGCCAGGTCGAAGGCGTTATCACTTCAACCGATATGCTGAAAGTTATTCGCGAACTGTAAGGCTATTCGCGAACTGTAGTACATCGCCTATTTCTCGTTTAAACTCTACCAGACCATTATGGGACGTGTACAAGACGAAGTTGCTATCGTCACCGGAGGCGCTGTAGGCATTGGACGCTCCGCTGCACAGCACCTGGCTCAAGAAGGGGCCAAGGTTGCCATTACCGATGTCAACGAAGAAGATGGAGAAGCCACTGCTGCCCAGATTCGGGATGGTGGAGGCACCGCACAGTTCTACGCGCACGATGTAACCGACGAAGCTGCCTGGGAGCGTGTTGTCGATTCTGTGCGCGACGACCTGGGTGCTCCTACGGTGCTTGTGAATAACGCTGGTATCTACCTCATTAAGCCGCTTGAGGATACCACGCTCGAAGAGTGGCGCCACCTCATGGATATCAATGTAACAGGAGTTTTTCTCGGGATGAAGCATGTCGTGCCTGCCATGCGTGAGGCGAGGCGCGGCTCTATCATCAACCTGTCGTCGGTTGCCGGACTCGTCGGCTCCGCGCGGCATGTATGTTACGGGGCCAGCAAGGGGGCGGTGCGCACAATGACCAAAGACGCTGCCATCGAGCTTGCCGATGACGGCATCCGTGTTAACTCGGTCCATCCGGCATACGTAGACACCGGGATGGCCGACTACGGAGCAGAGATGAGCAATGCTTCGAAGGATGAACTCGATGCCATGCATCCGATCGGATTCATGGGCCAGCCTGAAGACATCGCTTACGCCATTGTTTACCTCGCTTCAGATGAGTCCCGGTTCGTAACAGGAACCGAACTCGTCCTTGACGGCGGATACACAGCTCAGTAACAGGGTTCTCTCTGTAATTGCTCCTGACTACACTTTTTCTGGGGCGAACGGATTCTCTGTTCGCCTCTAACTTTGCGCCAGCTGGCCACGCCGCCGTGTCCGGACCTACAGCAGAGTTTCGCCTATGAAGAATAAGAGGGCCTCATTGGCCATAACGAACAGGGCACGACGCAAACAACTTCATACAAGTTTGCAATTGCCTATCTTCTTTTTTGTTTGTTGATCTGTGTATTCGCACCAACATTCCATTGAGCGTGTAGCTTTACCTGTAAAGTATCTGCTCTTTTCCCTACCATCTGTCGCCCCGGAGTAAAAGCAGGCCACAGAACTGGAACGCGTATTGCTGGCTCAAAGTCTGACGCACAAGTTGATGTGTTAGCCTTTGGCGCCCCCTACCAACTGCGTACCATCTGCCGGAGTCTGTCCCCCACCATCTACTTTTCCCCACCGCACAGCGTTTATGCTAACCTTTATTGATATTACGCCTGCGCAGTGGCAGTCGGGGGCTGTTGCGCAAAAACCTCCCGTCCCGGAGCCTTCTGATAGTACCGAAACACGCGATCTCTTAGACGCAATGGGAGCCATTGTCGTCAAGATGGACGTGTCTGGTGTTATCCAGTATACCAATCATGCATATGCCAAACTAGTAGGCTCCTCCGCGGCCAACGTGTGTGGCCGCGATATACGCGACCTGCTTGAGACCACTGAAGAGGTCAACAGCATCAACAATAGCCTGTCCAGGTTGCGAAACGGGGAGACGAACTGCGTTTACCTCCGTATTCGGTGGGTCGCCGAAAATGGTACGCCCCACTTCATTGAAGGCTCTTGCACCGCCCAGCGCGACGCAGCAGGATGCGTGCAGTCGTTTGTGCTCGCCGGCGTAGATATTACGGAGCGCCGCCGCATGGACCGCCATATGGCAACGCAACACGCGAACGAACGCCATCGCATCAGCCAGTCGCTCCACGAAACGCTCGGCATGCACCTGGCGGCTACTGCCATCAGCGTGCAGAACCTCAAAAACAAGGTGGAGCGCGGAGAAGCCTGCAGCGCCGAAGACCTTGACGCTGTGGCCCAGGCCCTGCGCGATGGCACCGAAAAGGCCCGCCAGCTTTCACACACGCTCGTTCCGGTATCGCTGCAGCAGGGCCGCTTCGCCGAGGCCCTCGACGACCTCGCACGCGAAGAGGCTGAACGGTTTCACGGCACGTGCCGCTTCATCAGCTACCCCCCTATTCCGTCGGTTACCAATCAGATTACAGCCCTGCTGATGTACCGGGTCGCCGAAGAGGGCGTCCGGTCTGCTCGGCAGCATGCCGCCCCCGACCATATTGTCGTTCGACTGTTCCTGGACGGCGAGCACCTCTGCCTCTCTATTCGAAACGACAAGCGCGATTGGACCGCCAACCGCGATGATCCATCGGTCAAGCAAGGGCTTGCTCGGATGAGGTACTGGGCGCAGTTTATCGGTGGCGCGCTCCACGTGTCTCGCACACCCGACAGCACCACGGTTGTGTGCCGCGTGCCGGTGTCTGCCCTGAGGCCCCCGCCACCAGCTGAGTAGTATCCATCATGCGTACCCATCATGCAACGTAGCAGGCCCTCAGGTCGTATGTGCTGTCGTGCTTCTTCTACAGGTCCCAGAACAGATCGCACAACCTGTTCGCACAACCTGTTCGCACAACCTGTGCAGAAGATGCCGTATAGCCAACTATCTGCTGCTTAGTGCCTGCTCTCGCGCGCTCACATGCTGCAACGCCTCTCTGAATGGAAGTCTCTTTTTATCGTTCTTACCGCGCTACTGTTGGTTGGACTGCTCCTCTCTCGGGTTTTTCAGCCGGAAAGTGGAAACAACGTCGAGCCGGAAGTCACGATACGCGCTACCGAGGCCCGCTCGCACCTTGACCGCCCTGCCGAGGTCTGCGGGCCCGTCACCAACACGTCATACCTTCCGCGTATCGGAGGCGAACCTACCTTCCTGAACATGGGCGGATCGTATCCTGATCAGCCCTTCACAGCCGTAATATGGGGCGAGCACCGGGGCCACTGGAGCGTAGCCCCCGAACGCCTCTATCGCGACGCCGAGATCTGCGTGCGCGGACGCATCCGCCTGCACGAGGGTACGCCACAGGTTGAGGTGCGCCACCCGCGTCAGGTTACACGACGCCGTTAAGACCAGCTGCGCATCGGATACTGCCCTGCGCTCGCGCACAGCCATTGCGTATAACTACCGTGCACGGTTACCGCTGCTCGGTCGACGCGAACTGCTCGCCGAGGCGCGTCGCCAACTGCTCCAGCATCTGCGTATCCGTCTCCGTGAACGCATCCAGCGTATCCGAGTCGATGTCGAGCACCGCAAGGAGCTGTCCGTCGGGCGTCGTCACTGGCACAACCACCTCCGATCGCGTCGATGAGGAACACGCGATGTGGTCAGCAGCCTCCTCAACATCGGGCACAAACTGCGTTTCGCGAGTGCGCGCCGCCGCTCCACACACGCCGCGGTCGAACGGAATACGCAGGCACCCGTGCGAGCCCTGGTACGGCCCCACGACCAGCAGGTCGTCTAATACCGCCCGGTAGAAGCCCGTCCAGTCGTAGTAGTCGAACGTATGATGCAGTTCGCACGCCACCGTGGCCATCGCCGCGATCCAGTCGGTCTCTCCTTCTAAAAGGGCATCGATACGGTCGAAAACGTCGGTGTATGCGGTGGCACGTGCATACGTATCGGGGGGAACAGCAGGCTGTGTCATAAGGCAGTCTGGTCATGTGTAAACTATCGGAGCAGCACATTGCAGCACATCCACCCGGCACCTGTCTGGCACCCGCCCGATGCAAGCAATGGCTGCATACAAACGCTCCTACGAGGCCTCCGGCGCGTCGTTCGGTTTCCGTTGCCCCCATACCCACTTATCCGCAACCAGGCGCACAGTAAGCGCGTGCTCAACGCGAATCTGGCACGAGAGCCGGGGGTACCCGTATCGCTTCGCCAGCCGGTCGTGCCAGTGCGTTGGCGCTACCGCCTCCACAACGCGCACCCCACAGGTCGCGCAGATCCCGCGTCCGCCACAGTTGGCGCGCCGGGTGATCGCCGTGTAGGGCGACAGGCCATTTCGTAGCAGCACATCTCGCAGCACCGCCCCGTGCGGCACCGAAAGCGCATGCCACCGCGTGCCGTCGTGCACCCGAACCGTATGACGTGTCGCGTCTGACGTGTCGTCTGGCATATGAACAGCCCTCATCGTAGATTCGGTAGATAATGATGGTCGATCCGGTAGCACATCTGTATCGTTGCGCGGTGCAGATCAGTGCGCCTGTAGGGGCAGACGGATGCGCAGCGCGGGTGCCCTGTTGCATAGGGCATCGCGTACAGTCCACGTGCTCCGGGTCCGGCATCGCTTCGCGTCTCATCGAATCACGACCATCACCAGCCCATGGATAAAAACGCGCTACAGATCATCCGGTTTGCCCTCCTGACAAGCAGCCTTGCCTTTGGAGGCATTGCGTTTTTTCTAACGCAAGACGCCGGTCTGCTCGCCTCCGAGCTGCTGCCCATTGAAACATACGCCCAGGCCGGCACCGCGCTCCTCTTTCTCGTGTTGTTCGGCGGCGTGCTGGCTGTGCGCATGCAGTGGGATGCTGCAGAGGACCTTGCATCCCGGGGCACGCACACGATTACAGGCTGGACGTTGTCTGAAGCCGCCGCAACCGTGGGGGCTGTCTACCTGCTGCTGGTGGGCGACCCGCTCTTTTTTGCGATCGGATTTGCCGTACAGCTGTTCGTTTCGTTCGTGCTGATTCCGCTTCCGAAGCAGCCGGCCTCGTAGCTGCTGTATTGCACGCTTCGCGCTATCTGTGCGCAACAATCCGCCCGGCATGCCGTCCGTTCTACGTAGATGTCTGCTTCTCTTTCTCAACGCAACGGCGCGCATGACGAACAAAAAAGTAGCGGCGGTACTCAACGAAACCGCACAGCTTATTGAGCTCACCGGTGGCAATCCGTTTCGGGCGCGGGCCTTTAGCAGCGCCGCCCGCACCATTCGCGATATGGAGGAGCCGCTGCAGGACTACGTAGACCGTGGCGCGCTCCAGCAGATCGACGGGATTGGCGACGGCCTCGCGGCGCAGCTCAACGACCTGTTCGCGCGCGCCTCGTTCGACCTGCGCGACGAGCTGCTAAACGCGGTGCCGCCCGGCCTGCTCGACGTGTTGCGCGTGAAGGGGCTGGGCACGAAGCGGGTGCGTACGCTCTGGAAGGAGCTTGACGTTACCTCGCTCGATGAACTCGAAACCGCTGCGGAGTCGAACCAGATTCAGCAGATTAGCGGGTTTGGGGCCAAGACCGAGGCCAACATCTTAAAGCATGTGCGCGCCCTGCGGCGGTACGATGCGCAGCGTCGCTATGCCGATGTGTATGCCGCGGCCCACTCGCTGCGCGACACGCTCGCCGGGGCGACCAGCGCCCCCGTGGCACTGGCGGGCGGCTTTCGGCGCAAGTGTCCAACGCTGCAGGAGCTCACGCTCGTTAGCACCGCAGACGCCCGCGCCCTCGTCGATGCGCTCAACGCTGCGGAGTACGAGAGCGCGTCGGCTTCCGACAAGGAGCTTCCGCCGTACGTCCGTGCTACCGTAACGACCACGCTTCCCGACGGCTTTCCCGTTTCGATCTACTGCGTGCATCCAGATGAACTTGGAACAGCACTCTGGTACCATACGGGATCCGAGAGCTATCGTAAAGCGATGACAGACGCTCCCGATGCGCTGCCGGCCATGACCGATGAAGCGGCGGTCTTTGCGTCGTTTGACAGCGCCCCGCATCCCCCTGAGCTCCGCGAAGCGCTGTGGACCGACACCCTTGCCGCGCTGCCAGATACCAACGCGCTCATTACGCTTAGCGACCTGCGTGGCACGCTGCACAACCACACCACGTACAGCGACGGGGCGCACTCGCTGCGCGCCATGGCCGAGGCGACGCGCTCGCGCGGACTCGAATACATCGGTATCTGCGATCACAGCCAGTCGCTCACCGTTGCCAGCGGCCTCTCGCCCGACGAGGTGCGCGCGCAGCATGACGCCATCGACGCGCTCAACGACGCCCACGACGATGGGACGTTTCGGGTGTTTAAGGGCATCGAGAGCGACATCCTGAAAGATGGCTCGCTCGACTACGATGATGAGCTGCTGGCGCAGTTTGACCTGGTGGTGGCGAGCGTGCACTCGGGCTTTAGCATGAACGAGGCGGAGGCCACCGAGCGCATCATCCGCGCCGTTTCGCATCCGGCCACAACGATCCTCGGGCATCCCACGGGACGCCTCTTGCTTGTGCGCGAGGGCTATCCGATTGACCACGAGGCGGTCATCGATGCCTGCGCCGCGCACAACGTGGCCATTGAGCTCAACGCCAACCCCTATCGCCTCGACGTTGACTGGACCCATGTGCGCTATGCGGTTGAGCAGGGCGTGCTGGTGTCGATCAACCCCGATGCGCATTCTACGGACGAGCTCGACAACGTGCGCTGGGGCGTGGAAGCGGCACGGAAGGGAGGACTCACGGCAGATGCGTGCTTGAACGCGAAGTCGCTGCCGGACTTTGAGCAGTGGCTGGATGCGCGCGCTCCTGTTGCTTCTACAGCATAAGCCTTTCATAAGCTCTGCTCTCATGGTCTACCGTCTCGCTGTAGCTGCGCTGGTTGGCGCGTTCCTGACGGCTCTGGGGCTGCTGTGGTGGACCCAGGTCGCGGCGCCAGCTGCTCCGCCCTCGTCGGTTTCGCTGCCGGGCCAGTCCACCAGTGCGACCATAGGCTGGGAAGACGATACCCCGCTCCTCTACGTAGACGCCTCTTCAGAACGCGATGCGGCCCGGGCCCTTGGCATGGCCCACGGCATGCAGCACGCCTGGTCGATGGTGCTCTGGCGCCAGGCAGCGCGCGGCAGACTCACACACTGGCTCACGTCCGAGGCCCTGCCCCTCGACCGCCACGCCCGCAAGATGGGGTGGGCCCGCACCGCTCAGGAACACACGGGGCGTCTTCCGTCTGACGACCGGGCCTGGCTCGCTGCCTATGCCGAGGGGGTAAACGCGGCGTTTGCCACCGATTACGTGCAGTCGCAGCCCCCGTTTGCGCTTCTTAGCGATCCACCGGCTCCATGGGCCCCCTGGCACACGCTGGCCGTGGAGCACCTGCTTACCTGGATGGCAACCGAGCGCCCTCCGCTCCCGGATTCTGCTACCGAGTCGATGCGCACCTTTGCATCGGTAGACGACGACCTGCGGGATTGGCTGGGCCTGCACCACTGGCACGATAGCATGGCCTGGCTGCTGAACGTGTCTGCGGCAGGTGACTCAGAGGGAGCCGGACCTGCGTTGGGCTACCGGTTGACGCGTGGACACAGCATCGACCCGCTGGTTGCTCCGGTCTGGTATACGAGTCCAGCCGATACGGCCTGGGTCGCTACCGTGCCGGGCACCCGGTGGACACTCGCGCACCACACCCGTACGGCCCACTACCTGACTCTGCCGCGTGCTACGGCAGGCTGGGTGCGCATACCTGGCGATGTGGCAGCGCCTCTTGCTGCCGAGCGCATCCGCATGCAAGGCGGACACGAAGCGCTGGTTAGCACGGCATTCACCGACACAACACGCGTCTTTACAGTGAGCGCGGAGGAGCGCGCCCGCGACACCACGCTTGCTGACTCGGCCTGGGCGCTCACGCTTCCGTATCGTGCATCGCTGCCTGAGCAGGCCAACCGCTTCCCCGACCCGGCACCGCTGCCGCAGCATGCCTCAGCCACGCTCCGCCACATCGCTGGCGGGGCGCCTGCTGTATCGGGGCCAACCACCCCAATCCGAAACGCCGCAGGCGACTCGGTAGGCGTTGTGGTGAGCGCATCGCCATGGCGCGCGACTTGGGCCGATCGCTTTCAGACGTATGCCGATCGGCAGGCTGCTGTGGATGCGTGGGCCGTTGACGACACCAGTACCTGGGCACGGCAGAGAGTCGTTCCCCTGCAGGAGGCACTCGCCGCTCATCCGCCAACGGACTCGCTTCAGGCGGTTGCCGCCACCTTTGTGCAGAACTGGGAAGGCGTGTTTGAGCCGTCGAGCATTGGCGCATCTCTCTTTCGCATGTGGTGGGACGAAATCGAGTCGCTTCGTGCAGGCCCCACCCGGCTGGATCCTGCGCTTTACTTCGCATCGGTGCGCTACCGGCGTGCTTTTGCGCGGGCCGTGGAGCGCCTGAAGCGCACGCATGGCCCTGACGTACGTCGGTGGCGCTGGGAGTCGGTCGAGCCGCATCGGCTTTGGGCGCCGCTGTGGGGCGACGCGCATCGCCTGCCGGAGCGTCTCTATCCGAGCGCGGGCCATCGTCGTCCGCAGGCTTCCATTCCCGGTCGTGGCCATGCAAGCACGCTGACTCCAGGCCCTGATCCGGAGGCACGGCGACCAGCGCCGGGCTACCACCTGCACTGGATCGGCCGTCCCGGCGAGCCGCCGCACTACAGCCGCACCGACCCCTCGCGCACGCTCGCCGACCGCCTCCTCTCTCCGTCTGACGCCCGCTCGCGAGCACACCGTCCCGCCGAGTCTCCCGACGTGCGCATCCGCCTAACCCCATAGCCGATCTCTTTCTGGATCAAGCAGTGTGGCCAGCCACGAACCCCGGCCATAACCAAACGAGGACGCCTCGTAGAGACGCCCTCGTTCTGTGGTGTTTACACTACGTTGGATACGACGAGCAGCGCCTTACAGCCGCACCAGCTCCACGCGGCGGTTGTTCTGCCGGCCTTCGGCGGTGTCGTTGTCAGCCACGGGCGCCTCTTCACCCATACCCACAGCCTCCAGCCGATCGGCAGCGATGCCGTGCTGGTTGACGAGGTACTGCATCACCGACTGGGCGCGTCGATCGCTTAGCTCCATATTGGCCTGCGCGTCGCCTACGTTGTCGGTGTGGCCTTCGATGCGGAGGCGTAGATCGCCATGCTGATCCAGCATGCGTCCGATTTCGGTGAGCGTGCCTGTGGACTCCGGGCGGATGCTGGCGCTTCCCGTGTCAAAGTACACGCCCTGCGTGGAGACCCGGCCGTCGGCCATGAGGCGGTCGTAGAGCTCCAGGCCCCCGCCCGCGATGCGGATGTTGGTGATGTAGGTGGGACCGCTATCACGACCACGGAGATTGAAGTCTACGAAGTTATTACGCTCAATCTCCATGTTTGGAATGTTGGCTACGCGCTCTTCGCCAACATACATCGTGCCGTACGTGCCGTCTACAGCGATGCGAATGGGTACGAGTTCGTCGCGGTAGGTATTGACTCCTCGCGTGCTGGATGTCGGGCCCATAACACCCGAGCTTCGCGACTCCAATGCGAAATAGGAGTGATCATCGCCCTCTTCAGAGAGATATACCTGCAGCCCTCGAGGAGCACGACCGCCGGATACGTGCGCGTCAAACTCAATGGTGAAGCGCTGAGGCAGCACCTCGTCGAGCTCCACCCGGAAGCGACTACTGGAAGACGACCCGGAAAGAAGCCGTTGGCCCTCCCATTCGAGGATTTCAAGCATGCCTTCCTGAAACTCAAGCCGCTGCGGGAAGCGCCCGATGGTCTCGTTTTCGAACGCGTAATCAAACAGGACCTGATCACCCGGCACGAAGTCGTAGTTCGCCCAGGCGCCTTCGCCGGGGCGCGGGGTGTCATCGGCCACTTCGGCGTCAACACCGGCGGCTTCTACCGCTTCAGCAGCTGCGCCTTCTTCGTCGCCATCACGCACCTCAACCAGCTCGCCCTCTTCGTCGGTTATTACAACCGGCTTGCCGTCTTCTTCAGCGCTTGAGATGCACTCGGGGTCAGACACGACGCAGACCACCGCATCTTCCATCTCATCGAGCACCGCATTGACAGCGCGAGATGTGACGTCTTCGGCGCGGCGCTCAACCTCGCGTTCAGCCCGGTCGCGAACGCGGTCCCAGATCTGCGCCTGAACCGCTTCGGCACAGAGTCCGCCAATGAACAAAAACACGAATGCAAAAATCGTTGTACGGTACCACATAGCTTTTCTTTATGTATAGCTGGGGGAACGTCTTGAATATACGGAGGACTCCGCCTCATTACAAACAGCGCAAATACGACACAGAGACGGACACCTTCGTTGCGGGCCGGGTGCTGCCGTACTGCCTCGTATGGATGCGTCGGACCTTCGCGAGTTCGCAGGCTTTTCTGATAAGTGAACCTTCTCTTGCATGTGAACGCCTCCACATCTTGTCATGACTCCACTCGACACTGCGCTCGCCGTTGCTTTAGGAGTCGGGCTTAGCGCGGCCGCCGGACTCCGGGCGTTCATTCCGCCGCTTGGTGTTAACATAGCTGCTCTTTCGGGGCATCTCTCGCTTGCTGAGGAGCTTGCCTGGCTGGGGTCGCCTGTTGCAACGGCAGCGCTGGCAACGGCAGCGGTCATTGAGGTGGGCGCCTACTACATCCCCTGGCTCGACAACCTGCTGGATGCGATTGCATCCCCTCTTGCAGTCGTGGCAGGCACCTTACTCACCGCCTCCACGCTCGGAGAGGCGTCGCCCTTCTTGCAGTGGGCCCTTGCACTGGTGGCCGGCGGCGGATCGGCTGGCCTCGTGCAGGGCAGCACGGTCATGCTCCGTGGTAGCAGCACGGCTGCCACAGGCGGACTCGGCAATCCGCTTGTATCAACCGGAGAAACCGGAGGGGCTGTGCTGGTAACGGTGCTTGCGCTTGTGGCCCCCTTGCTTGCTCTGGCCGGGCTCGCTGCGCTGGCCATCTATGCCGTGCGCCGTGTTCGTGCGCGCAAGGAAGCCGCATCTTCGTAGCAGTCAGCGGGATGCGCGGCGTACTCGTTTCCAGATAAGAACCTGTGCCCTAACCGCTACGGCGCCCAGGCACTGCCAACCTGAAAGGCCAGGCGCACGCCTATCTGGTTCTTATTAGGGTGTATAAACGCAAACACATCAACTCCAAAACCAAACCCTGGGGTGGGGCTCACGAAGAACTGTCCGCCAGCCAGCAGGCCTGCGGTGCGGCGGATCGCTCCTGTGGTCGTATGCTCCCAGCTTACACCGGGCCCTGCGGTGGCTGCTACGGCGATGTCGCGTCTGGCCCACACGCGTCCCCCACCAATGCCTGCCGTTATCGCGTAGGGCAGGTCTTCTTGCTTGGTGCGCGACTGCGTGCTCCAGTTTGTGTGCACGGCGACCTGTCCGATCGTTGTGCTGGCAGGCCATCCTATGTTCAGATGCGCACCTACGCTTCCGTTGGCTGCGCTACCTGCACCACTTCCCACTCCACTGCCCAGCCCGATCCATGCACGGGGTGGATTGCGCGCATCAAGCGGATCCGAGCCCCCCTGCGCGTTTGCCAGTTCGCTAAGACCCCCACCAAGCAGGAGCATGACCGCACAAAAGACAGTAGTTTGCATCCACATAACACCAATCTGCTTGAGCTGTGTGTACATGCTCTATTTCTTCATGTACTTGACGGGATTGCGTAGCCGCGCTCCACGGCGAATGGGTCACATCGCCTTCCAAAAGTCACCTGTAGATACGTCTGGGTAAGTGCCGTCACACGTCTGTTTTGGCATGCACTGCTTCGTTCATGCATTGTCATCTTGAGCGGAGCAGTGCTCCATGGTGTCCGCATCCAGAGTGCTATCGCGCTACAGGGTAGTAGACGGCCGAGTAACGTATTACAACGGCCCGGTTCAACATGTAGCTCTCCCCGAATAACGTTCCCCTGGACCCATGCCTATTTTTGACTTTCCGTTCTCTGCATCACGCTGGATGCGTACCCTTACTACTTTGTTTGTAGGCGTTGCTTTACTGGTTGGGCTTGCTGCGTGCGACTCAACCGATAGCAACAGCGACGATGACCCCGACGCGCTTGCTCCTGAAACTGCACGCGTCTCTATCGGCGACGATGGCAGCACCACACTTAATGCCTTCTTTGCCACTGGAGAAAACCCAGAGACTGGCGAAGAGGGATTCGTGGTCTATCTCACCGAGTCAGATGACGTGACGGGCGAGCAGGACCTGCTCTCCGGCAGCGCAGCGTTTATCGCTCGTGAAGGCCCCCGCCCGTCATCGGGCACGTATACGTTTGCCGATCTTGATTTTGATCAAGAAGACGACACCCTGATCCGAGACCAGTTTGGATTTGTTTATTGGGATCTTTCTGGCGATGCCGGATTTCCTTCGCGCGTTGTGGTATCTAACAGTGGCGAGCTGACAATCTCGACATCGACCAACGACCAGGTTACCGGCTCGTTTGAGATTGAGGCTACAGCTGTATCGTTCAGCCAGGATGAGTTCACCGAAGAAGCGGTTTCAGTAAGCGGTATCTTTGATGCCAGACGTGTTAACGTGCTCATCCCAGGCGTTGATTTTTAAAGCCTGTTTGACTTCTCAACATAGAGCCCGTTTTGATTTCCCATTCTGGGCGCCGCTTAACCTCCCGGTCGGAGTTAGAACCTGTTTGGGTTTTGGTTTGCTGGCGAGAGCGAGCGCCGCTGCGGCGAAAATTGGACCTCGATAGAGGTTCGTAGCCGGGGTTACGAGCCGATATCGGGGACAATTTGCAGCCCAGCGGAGCCGCTCGCAGCCCAAATTAAGAAATCAAAACAGGTTCTTAATCCTCAAGGGCAATCAAAGCCACGATGAGTCAGATGCTTCAGTGTCGCACTTTTGTGCGCTACCGTGGCATCTGGCTTTTCGATTTGTGTGGGGGTAGTGCCGCTATGTAGCACGATCTCTTGTTCTCGGATTTTGCTTAGCTGCAGGATGCGTTGCTGCATAGCTGCTACATAGCTACATGTACGTCTCTGTACGTCTACCTTGACGCGTTACTCGGGCATGTCATCAAATCGCCACCCAAACAGTTTGTCGGTGGAGGCTACGGAATCGCGGATGTGCAGCTCCAGCGTACTGGTATCGTGGAGGATATCTTCGCCGTCGTCGTTGACGCGCTCGAAACGAAGTGTGTTCTGGCGATAATGCGCCCGCTCATTGCCCGACCAGTTTATGGGCTGTGCCCAGGTCGCATCGATGCTCTCTGGTTGATACTCGTCGCCGTCGTCGGTACGCAGGAAAATCGTCCAGCCTGCGCTGCGAAGGCTGGTGGCACCATACGACGACCGGTTGCGACGATCGATGTATACGTGCACATCAATCA
This sequence comes from Longimonas sp., assembly GCF_040409695.1. GTDB lineage: Bacteria > Bacteroidota > Rhodothermia > Rhodothermales > Salinibacteraceae > Longimonas. Next base: position 18,187 of record NZ_JARWGJ010000200.1, on the reverse strand, counting down.
CAATCGATTCAGCATGGGGAGCGTCAACGCGGGATGCAATTTCGCGCTCGGCCTCCTCGCGCGCGTACGCTCCGACAGACGTGCGCTGGTCGAACTGCTTCAACCGGAGCTCGCGGCTCCACAGGGTTGCAAAGCTACGCATCCGCCCGGCCTCAAACAGGTCGGTACCGCGCTCGACCCGGTAGCCCGACGACCAGCGTTGCCACAGATGGCCGAACGACAGCTCCGATTCAAGCACCAGGCGTCCATCGTCTTCCTGCAGTTGCACGTTTTGCAACGAGTCGGCATGCGGCACCGTAGCAGGCATCGGCAAGAAACGCGTGGCAATGTCAAGCGTGCTCAGGTCGCCCGACCGTCCCAGTCCGGCACAGCCTGCCAGAAAGAGCCCCGCCGCAGCAAGCGTTACGATGAGCGTGACGGTACCGCCGCATACGCGTAGTATAGACAAGCGCCACATATGCTTCACCAGTAATGAGCAGGTTGCGTGCGACAGCGGTTCAGTGCTGCTCTCAATGCTGTTTAAAGAAACGACACAGGCGGCATATCATCAACCCCGTTACTACTCACTACTATAGCATCACCCTACACGAAGTATGGCAGATCACAGCTTTTACCAGCGCGTATGGGCGGTCGTAGAGCGCATCCCTGCAGGATGTGTGGCTACTTACGGAGACATTGCAGAATATCTGGGTCGCCGCAGCGCGGCCCGTACCGTTGGGTGGGCGCTCAACGCCGCTGCAGGCACCGCGGTGCCGTGCCACCGTGTCGTGAACCGCAACGGCGCACTCACGGGCAAACGGTTCTTTGAGACGCCTACCGTGATGGAAGAGCGCTTGCGCAGCGAAGGGGTCCGCTTCGTGGAAGACGATATCGTGGCCCTCGGCGATCATCGGTGGGTTCCTCTCGACGAGCTTCCGCCTCCTGGCACGCCGTTACCCCTGGAGTCGGTGGAGGACATCCCAGAACGCGGGGAATGAGACCCGGGCGCTCTCGGCGTTCTGGATCGTTGTTTCGCCCTCGGCCACACATCCTGCCACGCCGGCAGCCATCGCGATACGATGATCGTGAAAGCTGCGCACTGTAGCGCCAGCAAGCGCGTTCGCATCTCCAACGATGGTGAGCCCGTCCTCTTGCTCGCTCACCGATACGCCCATTCGCGTAAGGACCTCCGCAATGGCTTCGAGGCGATCTGTCTCTTTCACACGGAGCTCGGCTGCATCGCGGATGACCGTCGTTCCTTCTGCGCAAGCAGCTGCAACGGAAAGTACAGGAATCTCGTCGATCAGATTGGGGATGGCGGCGCCTTCTACTGTGATGCCTTCAAGCGCTGCGTAACGCGCGGTAATTGTACCCATCGGCTCGCCGTTGGTCTCCGTGCGGTCCGTTACGGTAAGATCAGCCCCCATCGCCTGTAGCACGTCAAGCAGTCCGGTCCGAGTTGGGTTCAGCCCCACGTCGGCAATGGTGACCTCGCTCTCTGGCACGAGCGTGGCAGCGACGAGCAGGAATGCCGCCGACGAAAAGTCGCCTGGAAGAGGGGCCCATGTGGTGGCAACGGGGCCATCTTCAGATGTAACGTGGATGTGGCGCACATCGCTGTCGTCGACTTCGATCGGCAGGTCGAGCATGCGTTCGGTGTGGTCGCGGCATTGAACCGGCTCAACGACGGTGGTTGTGCCTTCAGCGTAGAGACCGGCCAGCAGTACACACGACTTCACCTGGGCCGATGCCATGGGCAGCCGGTACGTGATTGCGTGCAGCGGCTCAGCCCGTCCGCTGATGTGGATGGGGGCTGTCCCGTTGGTCAGACGGATCGCTGCATCCATCTGGCGGAGCGGGGTTGCGATCCGCTCCATGGGGCGTGCGCGCAGCGATTCATCGCCGGTAAGCGTACTATCGAAGGGCTGCCCGGCCAGGATGCCAGCCAGTAGCCGCATGGTTGTGCCCGAGTTGCCACAGTCGACCGGCTCGCTTGGCGCCTGCAGTCCGTGGAGTCCGACCCCGTCGATGTGCACGGTATCGCCTTCAACATCAATGGATACGCCGAGTTGGCGCAGGCATGACAGGGTAGACTGCGGATCGGCCGCCCGCGGAAAACCATGCAGCGTTGTTCGTCCGTCGGAGAGCGCGGCCAAGAGAGCAGCGCGGTGGCTTACCGACTTGTCGGCGGGCACGCTGGCTGTGCCCTTCAGGGGCCGAGCGCGCGAAACGGTTTGGGTCGACATAATACAGTGGGTAAGTGGGTAGTCACAGAAAAACGGTAGGCGATACAGTCAGGAGCGCGTGCGCTCCCGTTTGCAGGTTGTCGTAGGTTGCTGCGGATGCGTCCCGCGGGGTGCTACCACACAGGGGTTTCTTCCGTGGGCGGCATAGGAAACCCATCGAGCACCGATTCCAGCAGCGCCTGCCGTTCGCTGTAGGGCAGGAAGGCATAACGAAACCCGTTGAGCGCAATCTCACGCAGCTGGTCGGCCGGCACGCCGCAGCGGTCGTGTACGCGCCACAGCTCCTCGGTCATGCTTGTGCGGCTAAACAGCCTGTTATCGGTGTTCACCGTAACGGCCACATCGTTTTCTGCATAGAAGGCAATAGGATGCGCCTCATAGCCCGGTACCACATGCGTTTGCACGTTACTGGTCGGGCAGATCTCAAGCGGGATGCGGTGATCGATCACATATTGCATAAGCTCCGGATCCTGACGCAGCGTGATGCCGTGCCCAATGCGATGTGCCCCGCAGTAAAAGAGCGCCTGGTGGATAGAGTCGGGTCCCCACGACTCGCCGGCATGAATAGTCAGGTTCATCATGTTATTACGGGCATGGTAGAAGGCGTGCACATGCCCCTTTGGCGGGTTGCCAGCCTCTCCCCCAGCCAGATCGAACGCGGTCACGCCCTTGTGGCGATGGGCCACCGCCAGTTCCGCCTGGCGCATTGAGGCGCTCTCGTAGCGATCGCGCAGTCCACAAATAATCAGCGAGGTCTGGATGTTGTAATCGCGCTCAGCCTCCTTGAGTCCCGCCAGCACCGCCTCGTTCACTTCCTCAAGACGAAGCCCTTCTTCGGTGTGCAAGATCGGCCCGTATCGCACCTCCAGGTAGCGCACGTTCTCTTGCGCATTGTCTTCAACCAGTTCATAGGCAACCCGGTGCAGCGCCTCTTTGGTCTGCATCAGCGGAATTGTATAGCGGAACCAGGCAAGAAAAGCCTCCAGCGTCTCCGAATCGTCGATCGAGCGCAGAATTTCGCGCAACCTCTCCACCGAGTCAGACGGTAGTACACTCATCTTTCCCTGTGACTTTGCCAGATCGAGCATCGTCTCCAGGCGCAGCGAGCCATCGAGATGACAGTGAAGCTCGGCTTTCGGCCACGCGGCGATATCGTTGCGAGAGAGTGTAGGGGTATTGTTCGATGGGGTAGGAGCAGACATACAGTGTCAAGCCAACAGGTGAAGGATAGCCGAGATCTTTACGCAACGCATTGTTGCAGCGGTCGCCAGGAAACCGTTGCCGCATCAACACACGCCTTCGAAGATCTGTTTCGCTAAACCTATGCGTACCTGATACCCTCCCTGTGCCTCTTTTGGAGGTTGATGCCTATCCCCCACCTCTGCACTGCCACCTCTGCACTGCCATCTAAAATACAAAATCCCCGGCTGGCCTACGCCTCCGCATCCAGCCCTGATTACGCTGCTATCTTTCTGCCTCCAATGCGCCAAGCAGCTGCGAAGAGCGCAGAGGAGGTAGCCGCCGGGGGAACTGAAAAACAAGGCCTCTGTTTAGCAAAACGCGCAATTGGCCACTTGCATACACGTAATGCAAAGACATTTAGCACGCCCTACGGCGCATACATCTGCCTGCCTTCAACCCTTTGCTTTAGTTATGGGATCGTTCGGCCCCTTCGAAATCATCCTCATATTCCTCGTCGTCTTGCTCATCTTTGGAGCGAAGCGTATTCCGGAGATTGCGCGTGGCCTTGGCCGCGGCATCCGCGAGTTCAAAGATGCTACCAGCGAGTTTAGCCGCGAGCTTGACATGGAGGAGCGGCGCGACCGTATCGATGCCCCGCGCCGCCCCAGCCAGGGGCAACCACAGCCCCGTGAGCAAGCCCCGGCGGAATCCAGCAAGAACCAGAGCACCGACCCGGCTGCGGAGCAGAAGTCGTCTGAGTCTGCTTCGTAATCCCTTCTGCGCCACCTGGCACGCGTCATCCTCCTGATTTAACAAAAGCATCTGCCTCATCAAGGGCATTCAGAGGGATGCGCAGCGCTGTGCTCTGTCATAGCGCCCTCTTTCCCAGGCTCTTTCTGCGCGACCTGAACGACCTGTGCGACACGTACAGGATACGTGCAAGACACGTGCAGAACGTATCGACGCGCAGACCTATTAGGACGCTGCAGGACGCGCACGTTCTGTACGTACGCATCTTCACTCTGACCTCTCTGACTGCTGCATTACATGAGCTACCCCACCTTTACGGAGGCACGTACAGCCCTATCCAACGGCGAGACCAGCTGCGAGGCACTGGTCTCTTTGTATTTAGAGCGTATTGATGATCGCAACGACGCAGTCAATGCCTTTCTGACCGTCGATCGCGAGGGCGCGCTCAACCACGCGCGCTACCTCGACAGCCAGCTGGAACGCGGCAACCGCCGTCCGCTCGCCGGCATGATCATCGGCGTCAAAGACATGATCGCCATTAAGAACCAGCGCCTTACGTGCGGGTCGCAGATGCTTGCGGACTTCACCTCGCTCTATGATGCTCACGTCATCGAGCAGCTTCGCGAGGCCGGGGCCATCTTCATCGGCAAAACGAACTGCGATGAGTTTGGCATGGGCTCCTCAAACGAGACCTCGCATTTTGGGCCGGTGCAACACCCCGATCATGCCGACTACGTACCGGGCGGCTCCTCAGGAGGCTCCGCCGCCGCGGTTGCCGACGGTATGTGCCATGCTGCCCTCGGAACCGACACCGGCGGCTCTGTGCGGCAGCCTGCAGCGCTCTGCGGTGTTGTCGGGCTTAAGCCGACCTATGGACGCGTAAGCCGCTACGGACTCGTGTCGTATGCCTCTTCTCTTGACACGATCGGTCCGATGGGGCGCTCGGTCGAAGATGTCGCGCTTCTTTTCAACGCCCTGGCCGGGTCCGACGCCCGCGACTCGACCAGCGCTGATGTCGACGTGCCTGACTACACCGAAGCACTCGGTCGCCCTGTTGAAGGCGTTCGTATCGGGCTCCCCGAGGAGTACTTTGCAGAGGGGCTGGATCCAGACATTCGTCGCATGATCGAAGCACAGGTTGAGCGTCTGCGCGAGCAGGGGGCCGACGTGCGCTCCGTATCGCTTCCCCACACCAAATACGGCATCGCTACCTACTACGTACTGGCTACTGCGGAGGCATCCAGCAACCTCGCTCGCTACGACGGCGTGCGTTACGGTCACCGGGCCGATGCGGCATCCATGCGCGACGCAATCCAAGACGAGCAAAAGCAGCTGAAAGAGCAGCTGGGAACGGCTCAGTCGAATGGAGATGCGGAGCGCGTCAGTCAGCTGAAAGCCCGGCTCGACACCCAGAGCGATCTGCTGCGCGCCCTTTATGTGCAGTCTCGAAGCGAAGGGTTTGGCGATGAGGTAAAGCGTCGCATCATGCTGGGCACGTATGCGCTCTCAGCAGGCTACTACGACAAGTACTATGAGAAGGCACAGCGTGTGCGCACGCTCATCCGCAACGACTTCTTGCACGCCTTTGAGGAGGTCGACGTACTACTAACGCCGGCCACGCCAACACCTGCCTTTAAGCGAGGCGAGAAAACGGAAGATCCGCTCCAGATGTACCTGAGCGACGTGTACACCGTACCGGCCAGCCTGGCGGGGATCCCCGGACTGTCGCTACCGATCGGAACGCATCCGGATGCTCCCCACCTCCCCGTTGGCGCGCAGCTCCTGGCTGCCCCCTTCGATGAAGCAGGTCTCTTGCACGTGGGCGATGCCTTGATGAAAAACGTGCCCGCGTAAGGACCTTCCGTTGCGGTTACGCGGCGTGCCTTGTACTCTATGCATACCCCTTCATGACGTGCTGCGAAACTCTATCACAGCACGTCTCCGCCGTTACTGACCATCGACGCTTCACTGATCGCATGAGCATTCTCGTTGACTCCGATACCCGCCTGGTCGTGCAGGGCTTTACGGGCCAGGAAGGCACGTTCCATTCCGAACAGATGATCGACTACGGCACCAACCTGGTTGCCGGCGTTACCCCCGGAAAGGGCGGCCAGACGCATCTCGATCGCCCGGTCTTCAACACCGTTGCAGAAGCGGTTGAGCAAGAAGGCGCCAATACCTCCGTTATCTTTGTGCCGCCGCCCTTCGCCGCCGACGCCATTCAGGAGTCCGTCGAAGCTGGAATTGAGGTGATTATCTGCATCACCGAAGGCATTCCGGTTAAGGATATGAAGGCCACCTACCATTATGTGCAGAAGCACGGTGCGCACCTGATTGGCCCCAACTGCCCGGGGGTCATCACACCGGGAGAGGCCAAAATCGGAATTATGCCGGCTATGATCTTCGAGCCCGGATCGATCGGCGTTATTTCGCGCTCGGGTACGCTCACCTATGAAGCTGTCGACCAGCTGACGCGAGCCGGATACGGCCAGAGCACAGCCGTTGGTATTGGCGGCGACCCCGTCATCGGAACGCGCTTCGTAGATGCGCTGGAGCTGTTTGAGGCAGACCCCGATACGGAAGCGGTTGTCCTGATTGGCGAAATCGGGGGAAGTGCGGAAGAAGAAGCCGCTGCCTACATCGAATCGAGCATGAGCAAGCCGGTCTTTAGCTTCATTGCCGGACGTACAGCGCCTCCGGGCCGCCGCATGGGTCATGCCGGAGCCATCGTCTCGGGCGGATCGGGCACAGCAGAGGCGAAGTTTGCCGCACTCGAAAAAGCCGGAGCTGTCGTGGTGAAGAACCCCGCGCTCATCGGCGAAGCCGTACATGAGCATCTCGGATAACGTGCGCTGCCGCTACCGATCTGTTGCACGATCTCTTGTTGCAACGTGCCCCGTGCCGTCTCTAATGGCAGCACGGGGTTTTGCTTTCCGCCCCCCTTTATCAACTCGACCTACGCATCCATGAAAGTCAAGTCTGCTGAATTCATTAAGGGTGCTGTTCGCTGGGAGGGACTGCCTTCCGACGGACGCCCCGAGGTTGTCTTTCTGGGGCGCTCCAACGTAGGCAAGAGCACCATGCTCAATGCGCTTACACACCGGAAAAACTTGGCCCGTACCAGTAAGCGTCCGGGCAAGACCCAGGAGTACAACATCTTTCGGATCAACAACCGGCAGTACTGGATCGACATGCCCGGCTACGGCTACGCAAAAGTACCCAAGAAGAAGCGCGTGCGCTGGGCCGAGTTCATCGCGCGCTACGTGAGTGAGCGTGAGCCCCTGAAAGCCATCGTACATCTCATGGATAGCCGCCATCCGCTGACTGATCTTGACCGCGAGCTCATCGATATGATACGCGGTGGCGCGGCGCCGCTGCTGGTTGTGCTCACGAAAGCGGATAAGCTCTCGGGCAATGAGCGACGGGCCCGTGAGGGCGAGGTCAAAGAGCAGCTTGAAGAGGTAGGGCTGCACGTTCCCCTCATGCTTACCTCAGCCGAGAAGGGCGACGGCCTCAAGCCGCTGCTGCGCTGGATTGGCACGCTTACATAGCTTACGCCAACAGCAGGCGTAGGTGCAGCGAATAACTGGCAGCGAATAATCTGGGGACCTCTACGCCTGTGTCTCGCCATCCGTTGAGGTTTGCGCCCCAGCCCCCTGCAGCGTAACCGAAAGCGTTTCCCCACAGTGCGGACAGGTGCAGGCCCCGACTTTTGCGGATCGATCTCCCTGTGCATCTTCCTTGCCTTGCAGGCCGGCCTGACGATCTTTTTCGATCTCGTTGACGAAGCCCGACCCGAGGATACTGGTAGGAAGCGCAAACAGTCCGATACCAATCATGGCCACAACAGCCGCCAACGTGCGTCCCAGACCGCTTATGGGGGTCACGTCACCATATCCGACGGTTGTTAGTGTGGCAATGGCCCACCACATAGCTTGCGGGATGCTGCCAAATGTATCGGGCTGGTAGCTGCGCTCGGCGTAGTACATAAGCGATGCCGAAATCAGGAGCAGCATAAGCATGAGCGCCGTCGTCATCACAATCTCATGCCGCTTGCTCGCCCACACGCGTCCAAAGAGGCGAAGCGTATAGATATAGCGCTTGAGCTTGGCCAGGCGCAGAATGCGCATCAGCCGGAAGAGCCTGAGAAAACGAGCATCTACCCCAAGGAAAGGCAGGTAGAACGGGAGAATGGCCAACAGGTCGATGAGTGCAAGAGGCGTTATGCTCCACTTCAGACGCCCGGACAGGCCCTTCTTGTAAGGCTCGGCCAGCGTGCAGGTCCATATACGTCCCGCGTACTCGATAGTAAACACAACAACGGCGACAAACTCGAAAGCATGAAGCGCGGTGCCATATGCCGACCGTATGCTGTCAACCGACTCCAGGATGACCCCAGCTACGCTGAGGACGATAAGGCTCATGATGAAGAGATCGATACGGGCACTCCAGGCCGACAGACGCTCTTGCGTACGCTCGGGGAGAGCAGGTAGCGCAGCATCTCCATTCGCTGGATGAAGCAGCTCGAAGACAATGCGTTTAAGGCCCGGCCGAGTGGGTGATGACACGTTGGGCATAAGGGCGGGGATTAAAAGACAGACATTGGTAAGACACAGGTACGAGACATCGCCGTTACAAACGAAACCAATTGGATTTACGGTTCCCCTGAAAGCTCGGCTGCCTTAAAAAATACCGCCTGCCGGTAGACCCAGTAACTTCTTTTCATCTATTGGCCGTACAGTACGCTACGCAACACATCTAAACGTGGTAGCGGTTCAATGTTAAATGATTGCCTGTGGTTTACATCATCGCAATCTGCTCAAACCCCCTCTGTCTGCCGAGCTTCGCCAAAGGCGTGCTCCTGTGGACATCTCCCCCTTGGCCAAGGGGGAGAAGCCCGACACGAGCCCGTAGGGCGACTGATGAAGCGAAGCGGAATAAGGGAGAGGGGGTTCGAAAAAGAAAGAGCTGCTGCATTCAATCGCTCTATCATTTAGCGTCTATCCATTACCCTAAACGTAAAAGAAGTAGAGCATCGCAGTGGTCACAACAACGAAGAGAATCGACAGCAGGCTACCGGCTCGCAAGTAGTCGGAAACCCGATACCCGCCGGGCGTCATGAGCAGTGCGTTGACGTGATGAGTAGGGATGATAAAGGAGTTGGCCGCACAGATGCCTACCTGTAGCACAAGCACCTTGGCCGGCAGCCCCCCGATGCCTGTCAGCTCAAGCACCAGCGGCACCAGTAGGACCGTAGCGGCAACGTTCGACATCACAAGCGAGAACAGCGTTGTGAGTACGCCGAGCGATAACAGGATTACGAATGGATGGATTCCTTCAATGCTTTGCACCAACGCCTCGGCGATAAATGACGCTGCCCCCGACGACTCCATAGCGAGGCCAATCGGAATGAGCCCGGAAATCAGAAAGATGACTTTCCATTCAATAGCACGGTAGGCATCCTCGATGGAGAGCACGCCGCCCAGCACCATCGCTACAGCACCGGTCAGAAATCCAATCGAGATCGGAAGGTCAAGTAGCAGCACCGCGCCGAGGGCAGCAGCAAAACTGCTAACGGCAAAGATGGCTTTCTCAGGACGTTTCTCCTCGCGCTTTGGAAGCGGGGTAACCGTGATGAAGTCTTCGCTTTCCTCAAAAAACCGTAAGTTCTCCCACGCGCCCTGCAACACGAGCGTGTCTCCGGCACGAATGGCATGGTCCGCAACCTTCTTATCAATCACCTGGCTTTCACTGAAGACAAGAACCACCTGCGCGTTATACACATCTCGCAGCGCTACATCGCGAATAGTCTTTCCCACCAGGCTTGATCGTGCTGGGATAACAACCTCCAGGTAGCCTACTGCCGCATCTTGTGCCGATTTCTCTCCTTTCTCCAGCAGTTGAAGGTTGTTATCACCGGAAAACCGCTCGATATCCTCTTTTTGCCCCTGTACCAGCAGTTGCTGATCTGTTTCGAACTGCAGCTCGTCCCAGATCTTGTATTCGGCAGCGTCCTCATCGTAGGCACGCAACAGGTTAACGTTGTACTGCGCGCCCATCTCCGATTCTTCGACGGACTTCCCGACCAGCGGGCTCTTTTCTGGGATGCGAAACGTGTATATCGAGTCGGAAAGCCCCCAAACGTTAAGCATTTTTGCGCCCGCCGTCGTTTCCGGATCCGTCGTTTTCCCCGTTGGGAGCAACGACGAGCTGAAAAGCAGAAAGTAAGCGATGCCAACGATCAGAAGTACAATGCCGATGGGCGTGACGCTAAAGAACGAAAAGGCCTCAATACCGCGCGTCGCGAGCAAGTCGTTGAGCACGATCAACGAACTGGTTCCGATCATCGTGAGCGTTCCTCCGATCAACGCGGCAAACCCCATTGGCATCAGCAACCCCGATACCGGGATGTTTTCACGCTTGGAGATGCCTGTCAGAACCGGCAGAAAGAGGGCCGCTGCTCCAATATTCTGCATGAACCCAGACATCACACCTACGGTGACCGACACGGTAGAGAGAATACGCCGTCGCCCCGACCCGGCCACGCGGAGGATGAAGTCAGCAATTTTATCGGTGATGCCTGAGGCAAAGAGCCCACGGCCCATGACCATGACTCCGATGATCGCCAGGACAGCATTGCTGGAGAATCCAGAGCGCGCGTCTTCCGGAGACAGGCTCCCCGTCCACACCAACGCGAGCATCGCCAGAATAGCAACAATATCGATCCGCAACCACTCGGTGATGATGAGAATGACCGTGACGGACAGTATACCGAGTACAATAAGAAGTTGAGGATCCATACAGGTACGGTCGGTGAGTAAAGTCGGAAAACTGTCAGACGTGTTCTCAAGAGATGCTCGTCAAGACACGACGAGTAGATTGCCAGTTCTTGACTCAAGTACACGGTTGATAGGGGCACGTGTGCCATGCTGCCCGGCATACTCTCAGTGCCTCCACACGAAAAAGCCGACCAGACATACGCCTGACCGGCTTAGCTACACTGTCATCGGAAGAAGTTAGGCCAGTGCATCGACCAGCTCGCGACAGAAATCAGGAATATCTTTTACGACTCGCCCCCATACGATGGCTCCATCTTGAAAAGCGGCTTCGTCAACCCAAGTCGCTCCGGCGTTTACCAGATCGTCTTTAATTCCAAGACTGCCTGTGGACCGATGCCCCTCCACGATATTAGCCGAGATGCCCACAAGCCCTGCATGGCATATCAGCCCAACAACCTTATCTTGTGCGTACAGATCGGCTACCAGAGAGGTCACGCCTTCATAGCGGCGCAGCTTGTCGGGAGCCCAACCGCCAGGTACCACAACGCCGTCGAAATCGTCGGCACTTAGGTCGGAGGCCGCAACATCGCTGGTTGCACTGAGTCCATTCTTCCCGGTGTAGGTGTGGCCTGCTTTTGGAGCTGCGATGGTCACGTCGGCTCCTTCTTCTTGCAGCCGCATTGTAGGCACCCAAAACTCCAGATCCTCGAACGAGCGCTCCAGCAGTACAACAACCCGTTTGTTTTTTAGACGCATAGCACACAACGTGTTTTAGAATAAGATCGTTAAAAAAACAGTACAGAGGTACAGAGTGGTTGCCCGCATACTGCTTTAGAAAGGAAAGCGCGCAGCTTGCGTGGCATTTTAGGCACTGCTCAACACATCGTTTAATATAGCGGCGAGTGCAGCGTCATTACAATGCTCTAAATGCAACGATCCCCAGTGGTTTTTGCCTTACTTCAGTTGCTCTCGGGTAGTGAATCGATCTCAGCCTCTTCAGGCATAGCAAAGAGACCAGGATTGGGCGCGTTGGTATTAAATCGCATGTCGGTCAGGCGAAATTCAGGTCCAAGCGGTTCACCGAGCGACTCGTCGTTCCAGCTATGATAGCGTCCGGCAACGGGCAGCGTGATTCCGCTCTCTGTGGCTGTGGCTGTATACACCAGCGCCGTATTGGGCTCGGACGGCGGACGATCGCCGTAAGTTACGGAGAAGCGAACAAGTCCCAGCTCGTGCGTGTCGGCATCGGTGTACACGACATATACATCGTCGGGGGAGTCGCCGACCCCCTCTTCGTAGCGGATCTCTGTTACGTTGTATGTGGTGCCTTCAACCGTTGCTGTGCCGACATCGGTGGCTATTGCCCCCGGATCTGCCAGCACAAACGGCATCGCAAAAAAGTAGAAGTAGGTGCTGGTATAGAAGCGCGGACTGGAGCCGTACGGAAAAGCTTCCAGCGAGGGCGAAACCCAGGCGTGCTCACCGTCAAATCCCAGAACAAACTCATCGCCTTCAATCCGTACCTTGCGTGTATCCAGATCGACAAGCTGATGGTCGCGAGCCGTGGTTTCTCCTCTACGCTGCTCAAACGTGTACTGCAGCTGGCGCTGGCGATTCCATGCTTCCAGGCCGCCATGTGCCTCCCAGGCCTGCTGCAACGCAGAAGGTGCATCTGCGGACTGGGAGACGCTTTCACTTCGATCTGAAGGAGGTGAATCGCTTTGTCCACATCCTGTGATTAGTCCGGCACTAACGACCAGCAGACATACGAGAAGAACGCGACCTGATTGAATGTTCGGTATGTTCATTATCGCGATTCGGTCGGTGTAAAAGATGTACGGTAGATGATTCCTGTGCTGTACGTGGAGCACGGTACGCAATAGCATGTGTACCGTATGCCGCCAATCTGTTACACCCTACTCTGGATCTCTGCAGCGGTCGCGGAAGGTGCCGCCTCAATATGTAGCTATTCCGAAAACCAGGCGCCCCATAGCGCACGTGGTACATTCCCCTACATGCTCCTTGCATTTTCGGATCTTTTTTTGCGCTACGTATGATTGCTCATTCAATGCAGTGTCAAAACCTGGTTTCTCTGCTGAGAACACCCCGGATTCAGCATGCTCCGGCCGAGCGATGAACAGACCACACACAAACCGTACCTGTAGCACACCATAACCCTGTAGCACACCATAACATGGTGCCTCGCGCGTGCAGGGCTTTTATACGCAACGCGCTTGCACACCGGTTACTGAGCAGCTTACGTAGAACCCTACATAAAATTATTCCGACTGTATCATGTCACGCAAACTGGCCGACCTGGGCAATCAATTCGTAACCGACCGCGTGTTACGTGGGTATCTGAAGCGGGTGTGCCCCCCTGAGATGTATGCCGCCATCCGCCCCGACCTGAACAAGCTCGGGGCTCTTGCCGGCGGCGAACTCTACGACTTGCAGCTTCAAGACCGTCCCAACACGCCGCGGCTGGTGCAGTGGGATCCGACGGGCGACCGGATCGACAAGATTGAACTCACCGAAGTATGGGAGCGCGTGCTGCCGATGGTCGCCGAACATGGCGTTATTGCGACAGCATACGAGCGCGAAAATGGTCCCCTCAGCCGCGTGCATCAGAGCGCCCTCGCTTACCTGCTTCTGCCTGCCTCCGACATGATGGGCTTCCTGCTTGCAACCACCGACGGCTCGATTGCCACCCTGCTACGCTCTGGCAACGAGACGCTCATCGACAGGGTCGGGCCTCACCTGATGAGCCGTGACCCCGAAACGTTCTGGACGAGTGGGCAGTGGCGCACCGAGCAGCAAGGCGGCACGGACTTGAGCAAGGTGGATACCGAGGCCCGGTATGAAGATGGCACATGGCGGCTGTACGGCCATAAGTGGTTTACCTCGTCTACTGCCGCGAATATGGCCGTTGTGCTGGCACGCCCCGAATCCAACACGGAAGGGCGTGAAGGGCTTTCCCTGTTCCATCTTCCCATTCGCAGCAACCACGCCGACTCACCGAATGAGGGCATCCGGGTGAACCGGCTCAAGGAGAGCATGGGAGCCAAGAAGCTGCCGGTGTCTGAGGTCACCCTGGACGGCGCCGTGGCCTACCCGATTACTGAACTGAAGCACGGCACGCGTCACCTTACCCCGATGGTGGATCGCGCCCGTATGTGGAATGCGCTGATCGCTGTAAGTAGCATGCGCCGCGGCCTGGCACTGGCGCGCGACTATGCTCGCCGCCGTAAAGCCTTTGGTACCCCCATCATCGAGAAGCCGCTGCACTACGATACGCTTGCCGATGTTCAGGCGACGTTCGAGGGGGCATTCCACCTTACGTTCCGGTTTGTAGAGCTCGTCGGCAAAGAAGAAAACAATGCGCTTAGTAGCGACGAGCAGCACCTGCTCCGCGCCATGTCTCCGCTCGTTAAGCTCATTACAGCACGGCAGGCGGTTGAGGTAAGCACAGAAGTCATTGAAGCATTTGGCGGCTCCGGATACGTCGAAGAAACCGGCATCCCCACGCTCCTGCGGGATACGTTTGCGCTTCCTCTGTGGGAGGGTACCACCAACGTGATGTCGCTCACCGCGCTCCGCACCCTGCGCCGCGACGGACGCCTTGAGGCGGTGCATAACGAAATCAAACGATGCGCAGCTTCTGTCGAGACGCCCGCGCTGAAACATGCGATGAAGCAAGCACAAGAGGCCTTCAAAGCGGCTGTGCAGTGGCTCGCGGAAACGCTTGAAAACTACGGCGAAAAAGCCCTTGAGGCCGGAGCCCGGCGCTTCACGTACACCATCGCTCATGCGCTGGAGGCTGCGCTGCTCATCCACCATGCCCAGTGGGCCATTCAAGAGGAAGGGCGGCGCCCCATCGCCGTTGCCGAGTACTTTACAGCCAAGGGACTCAACCACATTGCCCGGCGTACCCACTACGACGGATATATGCTCGCGCAGGACTTCAACCGGCAGTCGCTCTTCCAGGATGAACTTGCCGTAGACACCGGGCCGCAGCAGGCTGTATAGCGATACGAGTTGCTTGGTGGATGCGCTCGTTTGTACAGGCTGGAGATGGGGGTTCGCCTGCTCCGGTCTGTTGCGCCGGGCTGCATAGAAGGCCTTAGGGGCGGACATTTTTACGCCACACGCCGTGTAAACACTACACGAACACTGGGCGCTCGGTCCAGGGTCGTAGGCGGTTGAGGTTCACGCAAACACCGTCGCCGGGTTTTTGCACGGCCTGCGCGAGTCGTGGAGGCGGGGCTGGTAGCCTCACTCGCTATCGACGGATTCGAGGCCGAGGGGGCCCAGCTGTTTTCTTCTGCTACACAAGGCTTTCAGACCTATGGCCAACCCCTTTCCTGCCATTGCTCGCCGCTTTGCTGAATGCCCGGATGATCTTCGTCCCGATGGTATCACGCACGCCATCGGCCAGACGATTCCGTTTGTGGATACCGCCGGGGTGCACATCCGCACGTACACCCCCGAGGCCGTGACGGTCGCGCTGAGCCCGGAGCGTGCCGTATCCAACCACATCGGCACGATGCACGCGGCGGCGCTGGCGCTGCTTGCAGAGACAGCTTCCGGACTCGTCACGGCTCTGAACATCCCCGATGAGAGCGTGCCCGTCATTCGCACACTCGACGTATCGTTTCAGCGTCCGGCTGCCGAACGGATTACAGCTACCGCCTCTCTTGATGCCGACGCGCGCACTCGTCTCGGTGCTCGCCCCATTGGTCGTGTGGACGTGCCAGTGACGCTCATGATGGGAGACGAAGCGGTCGTCGAAGCTACGGCCGAATGGGCCTGGCTCCCCGCCTCGCGGCTTAACCTGCCGGGTTGACCCCTTCGGCGCTGCCCCCTGCCGTATCCCCCTGTATGTTTTGAAGTAGCTACGTTACCGTGAAGCGAGGTCGCCGTCGGCGTCCTCTCCTTCGAAGACATCGTCGCTCTCGTCGTAGGAGTCGGGATCCATGGCCACCATCATGTCGCGAAAGCGCTCCATCTGCGAGAATGAAAGGTTGATGCTTGTGCCCCCAATCTGGATGCTCATGCTTCGGCTCTGCAAGAGGAGGCGAAACTCGTCGATGGGAATCGTGAGCCGCATAAACTCACCGATTCCGATAAGCTCGGGGTCTTCCCGGGTCGACACGTTTCGCCATGTCCGGCTCCAGTTGTCGGCAATGATGGTCACATTGTCGTAGTCGAGCCAGCTCACATTGCGCGTTCCGCTGGAGAGGAGGATGCGGACGCTCGCAGGCGTGCATGCCTGCCCCTGACAGTCGGCTTGCGACTTAACGTAGATGATCTGCTGTCCTGAAGAGCCCAGTCCGCTTCCGCCTCGCACAATCCGAACGGGACTCGTTTCGTACACGACGCGATCGGTCTCCTCGTTGTATGTCGTTGACACGCTCTCCGTTGACGTGCATCCGGCTACGCTGCCGGCCAGCACGATGAGACACGCTACGCTACTTATCAGCGCTATGGCCCGAGTGGACATGCGCAAGGAGTGCAAGTAGGTCATGAGTAGACGGGCGTGCTGTTGCTGGGGGAATGAAGTCTTAATGGTCTATTTTACAGTTTAACCATACACGTACCGGAACGCAACCGGCTAAAAAGCAATCTGCGAGGAGCGGTGTGTAGCCGGTACACGGGCGCGTTCACGACGATGATTGAAGGAGGTTTGTTATGTATCTCCGTACAACCCTCCAACTTTGAAGGCAGGCGCTCGTTGAGGGGTTCGTGTGTACGTACCCTCAACAGATTCATTAAGACAACCGTTTGCCTATGATTATCTATGAAGTGAACCTCACCATCGATGCTGATATCGCGACTGAATACAGCACGTGGCTGCGCGAGCATGTGCGCGACCTGTTAACGCTTGATGGGTTTGAGGGCGCCACCTGGTACACGCGCACCGAGGCGGGCGATGCGGTGCCTGACGACGAAGCCCCCGAGGGCCCTCGCTACTGGACCCTCCACTACTTCGTTCGTGATGCCGATGCACTGAACACCTATCTCGAGGAGCACGCCGAACGCTTTCGCAAGGATGGACTCGACCGCTACGAGGGACGCTTCAGCGTAGACCGGCGTATTCTGAAGCGTGCTCGCACCTTCAGTGCTCCGTCGAACGGGTAGTCCTCGGCGGATGCCACGGGACGCTGCTGCGAGGATATGCCGAATTCGAGCGCATTGCCCCCCTTCGTCCGAACATGCACGCAGCAGCGTTCTTTACTATACGATGCAGTCTCCACGGGCAGCACACGTCTGTGTCTGCCGCACCTGCTTCTGTTTCTGATTATCTGCTGCACGTATTATGTCTACCTCCCTCCGCGATATCGCCATCGTCGCCCATGTTGACCATGGCAAAACCACCCTGGTCGATGCCATGCTCTGGCAGAGCGGCACCTTCCGTGACAACGAAGACGTGCGTGAGCGCGTCATGGACTCGATGGACCTGGAGCGCGAGCGGGGCATCACCATCATGGCTAAGAACACCGCCGTGCAGTACGGCGACACCAAGATCAACATCGTAGACACGCCTGGCCACGCCGACTTTGGCGGCGAGGTGGAGCGTACGCTGCGCATGGTCGACGGCGTCATGCTCCTGGTAGATGCTGCCGAAGGACCGCTTCCACAGACCCGTTTCGTGCTCCAAAAAGCACTGGAGCTCGACCTGCCGTCGATCGTCGTGCTCAACAAGATTGACCGGCCCGATGCGCGCCCGGAAGAGGCGCTCGACGAGATCTACGACCTGTACATCGACCTCGGAGCCGATGGCGACCAGATTGAGTTTCCGGTCATGTATACCGTTGCCACGGAAGGGCAGTGCACCACCGAGCCCGGCGGCGAGCTCACCGACCTGGAGCCGCTCTTCGAGACGATCCTGAGCACGGTGCCGCCTCCCAGTGGCGATCCTGAAGCCACGCTGCAGATGCTCGTAACGAGCGTGCAGCGCGATAACTACCTCGGCCCGGTCGCTGTGGGGCGCGTCGAGCAAGGCCGTCTTAAAAACCGGCAGCGCGTGTCGATGTGTCACCGCGATGGCTCCATCGAGACCACGGAGATCACCGCGCTCTTCGCCTATGAAGGACTGCAACGCGTTGAGGCCGAGGAGGCGGGCCCGGGCGACATCATTGCCGTGGCGGGCGTCGAGGGCATCGGTCTCGGCGAAAGCCTCTCCGACGCTGAACACCCCGAACCGCTCGAACCGGTGGATGTAGACGAGCCCACCCTGTCGATGGAGTTTCG
>NZ_JARWGJ010000199.1:0-21714 GCF_040409695.1 Longimonas sp. | reverse complement strand
TCCATGTCGCCAAGGGCTGCTTGTGTGGGAAGGTGTTGGTCCATCTCCCTTCCAAGCCGCCTGCGGCGACATGGTTTTTTCTACCCCTGATTGGCATGTCTAATTCAGGTCTGGTATGGGTGCAGCCTTGGCGTAGTGCACACAGATAGATCGCAACACCGAGCACGGCGTTGTGAGCGCATCGAGGATGTGCCTTTAGGGTGCCACCGTGGACCTTACAAGTAGAATGAACCGAGTCCAACTGGCACACAAGATCGCACCACGGAGTACTCGGGCTCTCTCCTCGCGATGGCTAAGGCGTAAACGTATTTTCGCCGACTTACTCACCCGCAACATCAGGATGGGAATTGCGGATTTCTTTGTTCGCTTCTTTTTTCATCCGGATAACCTCTTCAGCATCCAGAATGCCTTTCTCGACGAGGCGCACCACAACAAACTGAAGCACCATGATGTCACGCTTGTTCACGAGAATGACCTCACCTACGTCCGCGTCTTCTGGAAGCCCGAGCAGTGTAGACGGCTTCCTTCCTTGATTGGCCTGGTCCGATGTGGATCGCTCTGCACCGTCTTCATTCTTTGATTCAGCAGAACGGCCCGGCATCGCCTCACGGTCGTCGTCGCGCACTGAAGGGCCTTGCTCTTCAGCCTCGGTTGTCGATGTAAACGTGCCGGGGTCGAGTCCACCCCAAAGTCGTCGCATGGCAGGCTGTTTCTTGATAATCAGTGTATGACTGCGGTGCTATCATCGTCATGATATGCGTTCAGCGAGGCAGATTGCTGGTTGCTGCCTGCTCGATCGGTAGCTTCCCTTTCTACGTACCTGTAACAGCAATATACTTGCCATAATGACCGAGGACTATCTTTTTCTCACGCTGAACCGCCATCTGTGTCTTTTTTTGCAAGGTACCATTTTGTCTTCCCAACCCATCTCCTCTTTTATCTCTGCGCATGTGGTCCAATAGGCCCTATCTGTTTTCCTTTAGAGGCGGCTACCGGCATTTTTAATAGTAATACGCATCTGGCCTATGCCAATAAGCTGCTACTTGCTACTGTATTGTACAATTTTACCTTTCCTCGTTTCTTTTACTCCCTACAGGTATCATATTCGTTGCGCTGCGCCACCTTGCATCTGCCTACAGATGCCTGTATCCTTTTCTCTTGACGTGATTACCGATCTACGTTTACAATGGCACGTATGTAGCAGTATGTTTTATGTGCGTCGAATACACATGAGAGCGTACAGTGGGTATACACGCCTCAAAACTTCCCGTAGCCGTTTCCTCTTTCCTTTTGCATCATGGCTTCTATCTCTGAACAAGTACGACAGCTCAAGCAAGAAATGGCTGAACAGCGCCTTGAACGGACCCAGGCTCTTGAAAAGCTTCGCAGCGAGGTTCATGCGGTGGGAGGCGATGTTTCTGAAATGCTTGCCCAGTTTCGAGAAGAGCGCGCCACCGCGGCACGCGTGGGCCAGGCAGAACGCAAGCAGCGGCTTCAGGAGCTCCGTAACGAAACCCAGTCTATTACCGGAGGGGTAGCTGACATGCTTGCTCAGTTTCGTAACGAACACGAGGCCACCTCGCAGGCTGAACTGGAAAACCGTACCACTTTCGTAGAGCAGGTGCGCGGCCAGGTTGAGGCGCTCCTCAACGACGCACGCGAGGCGCGAACCAAAGCACACCGTGCCAGCCAGGCAGACCGCCAGGAAACGATGAAGCGCCTCTCGCAAGAAGTTGCACAGCTTATTGCCCAGAGCCGGTCGGAACGCGGATCGCTCATGGATTCCATTCGGGCGGATACGAAGCGCATCCTCGAAACGGCCCGTGAGGAGCAGGCCGAACGCCGTGCCGATATTGAGGCTATGCACCGGGCGTGGACAGAGCAGGCAGAGTCGCCAATCTCTGACATAGATCCGGCCCCGACCTCTATGTCTTCTGAGGCCTCAGGCACCCCAACGACCGATGCCTATCCTGAGACGCCTTCGCAGGATGCTACGCAAGAAACGCCCTCTCCTGAAGCGCCTTCTGAACAGTCGGCCACACAGGACGCAGAGGCATCTTCTGAAGCCCCACAGCCCCCTTCTATTCAAGTGCCCGGCGACGCCTCAACTCCCACAGAGCAAGAAGCTGATGCGCAGGAGCCCGATGACTTTTCGGTCCTGCAGGGCGTAGGACCCAAAATTGCCGACGAACTGCGCGCTGCAGGCTATGCTACGTTCAAAGACATTGCTGTAGCCTCTCCCAAAGAGATTCGCGAGAACGTAGAGGGGCTGCCGCCCTTTGTGAATGTGGCGTCGTGGATTGACCAGGCCAGCAAACAGGTTAAGGGAGCTCAGTAAGCCGCGCGTTTTCATACCTGTGCCAACCGCTCGCATCCCACCATACCCATGTTTCTAATCGACGACATTCTGCTGGCTCCACTTCGCGGGGTGCACTTTATCGCGTCGTCGATTCATGACGCGGTGCGCGAAGAGATCGAGAGCGAACGGCAAGCGCTACGTAACGAACTGAACGATCTTTATATGGCGCTTGAAACAGGCGACCTGTCTGAGGAGGCGTTCGACGAACGGGAAGAGGAGGTCTTAGACCGCCTTGACGAGCTCGACGCACTGCAGGAGCGCGTACAGTGAGTTAGCCGCCCTATACACTGTTTCCTGCTTACGCCCCTCACTGCTTGCGTATGTCTTTTCTACTACTGCCTGTCACATGCCTGATGTACCGCCGTTTGTCGATGCCCCGCCGCCACTGCTCTTTGTTGTAGGGAAGGGCGGTGTAGGCAAGACGACGTGTGCTGCCGCAACGGCGCTCTGGCAGGCCCGGCACAGCGATGCCCCTGTGCTACTGCTTTCGACCGATCCTGCCCACTCGCTTGCTGACCGGCTCGCCGGAACCGACACGCCCGATACCCTGCACGTCGAAGCGTTCGACGCGCGCAAGGCTGTTAACGCGTTTCGAGATAGCCACCGCGACACGCTGCATGAAATTGTCGCACGTGGTACGTTCTTCGACGATGATGATATTCAGGAACTGCTCGACTTGGCTCTGCCCGGCATCGATGAGGCCATGGCTGTGCTTCGCATCGAAAAGCTGCTTTCTGCGGATGCGTATGCATCCATCATTGTCGATACCGCTCCAACAGGACACACGCTACGGCTCTTCGAGATGCCAGAGCGTTTTCAGACATGGATTGACTTCCTGGATGTGCTTCTCGAAAAGCATCGCTACATGCGTGCACGCTTCAGCGGGCACACCGCCTCCGACGCGCTCGACACGTTCGTCTACACGCTCCGAGACCGTGTTGAACGCGTGATGAGCACCTTGCGCACTGCCGACCAGGCCGGCGCGCTGGTTGTTACGCAGGCGGAACCAGCTATCACATCGGAGACAAATCGGCTCATTAATCGGCTGCAGCAGCTCTCCGTTTCCCTCAAAGGCGTTGTAATCAATCAGTGGTCGGCGGCCGCTGCGCAGGCTGACCACCCTGAATACTGCGACAATGCACCGTGCTGGACCCTCCCCGAGTTCTCGCAGGATGCGCTACGGTCTGCGCTACCCGTGCTCTGGACGCACGCTGCGCCGCTTTCTCCGGATGCAACGGATTCCACGGGCACCGTGCCTAATGGAGATTCCGAAGGCAATGCCTTGGATCAGCTGCAGCTGCCTCCACAGGTTACCCACCCGCTCCCGCTTCCCGACCACCGCCTGTGGCTCTTTGCCGGCAAAGGCGGCGTCGGAAAAACCACGCTGGCCTGCGCAACGGCCCTGCATCTGGCCGCGGTCTCTCCTTCGTCTGAGCCCGGTCGAGTGCTGCTGTTATCGACTGATCCGGCTCACTCGGTTGCCGACCTCTTGCAGCGGCCTGTTTCAGATACACCGGCGGCTATTACAGACGGACTCGACGCTGCCTGTGTCGATGCCGAGACTCACTTTGACCGGCTACGCGCAGAGTATGTAGAGGAGGTGCAACAGTTTTTTCAGCAAGCCGGTGGCACGCGCTTCGACATGCCCCATGACCGCCAGGTGACCGAGCACCTCCTGAACCTGGCCCCGCCAGGCATCGATGAAATGATGGCGGTTACTGCTACGCTCGATCGGCTCGACGACAGCCGCTACACGCACCTGATTCTGGATATGGCACCGACCGGGCATTTCTTTCGTTTTGTGGAGATGCCGGACGTGTTTGACGCCTGGATTCGATCGCTTTTTCGCCTGCTGCGCACGTACCGACGCGTGGTGCACGCTCCGCGTCTCAACGACCGGCTGGTACGCCTCTCTAAAGGCGTTAAAGCGCTTCGGAAGATGCTAACGGGGCAAGACGATCAACATGCAGGACACGTCTATGCTGTTACAATGCTCCACCGCATGGTGCATGCCGAGACAGAGCGCTTGGTGAACCATTGCACCCACGCAGGGTTGAGCATACCGGCTCTGTTTGTCAATAACATCATGCCCGATAGCGCATCGACGGCCAGCGTTACGCTCTCTGAGGTGCAGGAGGACTTTCCCAAGCAGCATGTCGTTCAGGTTCAGCGTGGAGCGCCTCCTCTTGGTGTCGACGCGCTTCGGCAGCTGGGCCGCAGGATGTACACGACCGCTTAGCTGCGCTTTTACACCGCCTGTAGCTTCTACCTGTCATCGTCTGCCATAGTCT
Organism: Longimonas sp.; assembly: GCF_040409695.1. Lineage (GTDB taxonomy): Bacteria > Bacteroidota > Rhodothermia > Rhodothermales > Salinibacteraceae > Longimonas. The sequence continues at coordinate 17,064 of NZ_JARWGJ010000199.1, read as the reverse complement.
TCTACATTATGCCCGAAGCGCTGCCGCCTCCCCAGTACGTCTCGGACGTCACACTTGCCGAAACGCTTGATCGCGTTCTCGACACCGGTGCCGTACTCCGCGGCGACGTCGTGATCTCTGTAGCCGATGTGGAGCTGCTCTACCTCGACCTCCGCTTGCTTCTAAGCGCTGTTGACACGGCCCGTGGATACGGTGCGATGCGCTCTTCTGCCACCCCGGACCCCGCTTCCCATGAGTAAATCTGTTCCGGAAGACCTCTTTGTACCTGACCCTGCAGCCCGTCTGTCTCGTGCCGACGATCTCGCCGTGCATGACATTGCCCCTGGCTCTGGTGCAGCCCCGACTCCATCGCAGGGACCTCGGCGCGTGGAGGTCGACGAAGACAACCCCGGCAAAGGACTTGCACATCTGGTGCTCACCCTCATCAAACTGATTCATGACCTGCTGGAGAAGCAGGCCATCGGCCGCATGGAGCGCGGAACGCTCACCGACGATGAGGTAGAACGGGTTGGACGCACGCTCATGAAACAGGCCGAAGAGCTGGAGCGACTCTGCGACGTATTCGGACTCGAACTTGACGACCTTCACCTGGACCTTGGCACCATCCAGCACCCCGCCGGCCAAGCTGATATGTCGCAATCTGAGCCGTCGTCTTAACTGTCGTCTTAACCAAGACGGTTGGCAACACACTTGCTGGGCATATCGAAAACGCCCTTATTTACCTTTTACGGATAGATTCTTCTCGCTCACTATGAGCCGCTCAATGCAGAACATGCGCGGACCGCGCAGCTCCACCCTCGCCGACATTCTGGAACGTGTGCTGGAAACCGGCATCGTTATCGCCGGCGATATTAAGGTGAACCTGAACGATGTGGAACTGCTTACGGTGCAGATTCGGCTTATCATCTGCTCGGTCGATAAGGCAAACGAGATGGGCATGGACTGGTGGAAGTCGGCTGACTTTCTTCAGTCCCAATCGGGCTCAGAAGGCACGTCTGGTCCGAATTCAATCAATCAAGAGCAGTTTGACGCGCTCAATGCCCGCCTTGACCGGCTGGAAAAGACGATGCAGCGCCTTGCTGCCCCCGCATCCTCTGATACACCCCCTCAGAAGGATTCCTCTGAGAATGGAGGAGCGTCATCACATGACCCGACTGGAGACGACGAGAGGTAACCCGGTCGGCAGATGCGACGTGTGAGATCGGGACGCTGCACATCTTCTGCCTCCATGTATTGGTAAAGTTACGATGCGTCTTTTATTTCCTACTCGCTGGTTCATATACTGAAATTACTTGCCGCAAAGCACCTCCATGCTCAACATGTGTAACTTGCATCGCGTTCGGACGTCGGCCAATGAGTGGAATGATCTTTGACTGACACAGTGGTGTGAATATGCCCTGTTAGCTCCCGTTCGCTGCCGGTTCTCTACGAGAATGCGTCAGGAAACTGTGGGCATGACTCGCGGCAGTTCGTTATCTCTCTTTCGCACACGTACTCACACAACGAGGTATCAATATGGCTGAAGTTCAAAAGACAAGTGACGCCAGCGGTCTGGCAGAAGTGGTTGACCGTATTCTCGACAAAGGCATTGTCATTGACGCATTTGTCCGCGTTTCCCTGGTAGGTATTGAGTTGGTTTCGGTAGAGGCTCGTATCGTTATTGCCTCGGTAGAAACCTACCTGAAGTATGCCGAAGGCATCGGTCTTACGGCGACTGCAGCGGCTCCTGCATCGTAGTACAGAACATACCCATGCTCGCGCCTGAGCCTGCTCGTGCTGCAAGCATGCCGTGGCTCTGGACGGGCCTGCTATGTACCGGGCAGGGAGACTGGATGCGCGTTGTGCCTTTGTGCCTCTGTGCAGCCGGCTTTCCTGCTTTTTTCGTTGCAGTCGTTCCGCGAGGAGCAGTTGCTGCGTGTGCCTGCATTGAGTATGTCTGTCAGATACACGCCAGACAGCTTCACCCGTCCCAGACTCGCCTGCACGTGTTGCTCCTACCTCGGCTCCTTCCCTCTTTTTGCCCTCTGCTCTTATGGAACCGTCGGAGTCTTCGCCATCGGTTGCCGAAAACTCGCGCCGCCGCGACGGCATCTTTGTCCCGAAGCCGAGTAAATCGTTTGTCGTTACTCCAGCCGTAGAACGGGTCACGCAGCGCGCCATGGTCTACTTGAATGCCGGCTACCCGATTCACCTAACGGGGGTGTCGGGGACCGGAAAGACCAGCCTTGCTTTTCATGTAGCTTCACGGCTGGAACGCCCAGCTGTGCTGCTTCACGGCGACAGTGAGTTTTCACGCTCAGACCTGGTTGGGGGCGAGGTTGGCTACCGTAAGTCGAAAGTCGTCGACAACTTCATCCGCTCGGTGCTCAAGACCAGCGAGCAAGTCCATAAGGTGTGGGAAGACAAGCGCCTGGCGCAAGCATGTCGCGAGGGCTATACGCTCATCTACGATGAGTTCAACCGGTCGCGCCCTGAAGCCAATAACGTGTTGCTTAGCATTCTCGAGGAGCGCATCTTGAACCTTCCAACGCGTGGAGGACAGAGCGAGGGCTATGTGCGTGTGCATCCTAACTTCCGGGCGATCTTTACGTCGAACACGAAAGAGTACGCTGGTACGCATGGCACACAGAGTGCTCTACTCGACCGCATGATCACGATCAAGCTGGAGTACCCAGACCGTGACACCGAGGTGCAGATCACGTGCACCCGCTCGGGCATGCCTGAGCCTCTGGCAACACGTATCGTAGACCTGGTGCGACGTGTTCGCACTCGCCTCGACGACTATCATGGGCCATCGGTTCGGGGCTCGGTTGTGCTGGCGCGCGTGTTCGCCGACCGTACAGACGATGTCAGCCCATCGTCTGCCTTCTTCCGCGATATCTGCCTCGACGTACTTCGCCCCGCCCGTGCCACCAGCAGTCCGGATGCTGAGGCACAGACACGCGAAGTTATCATGGATGCCATCGACGAAATGTATACACAGATTCCGTAACCTTCTTCCTCTGATCGTATGAGCGATTCCTCCGATACGCCTTCTGGCTCCACCCCGAACACGCCCCGGCGTTCCTCGTCCTCTTATGCGCCCCCTCGCGTAAACCGGCCCCGACCGCCCTCCACACGCCCCCCCACGAGCATGCGGTCGCTCTCTACCCAGGAGCCGCATACGCTCTATGTGCGCATGGCCAATCTGCAGATGGCCCGCACGCGCCAACAGCGAATTCGTGCAGCGCTGCAGGCGCAGGTCAACGATTGCACGCAGCGCATCCAGGAAATTGACGACAAGGTGGAAGCGATTAAAGCCGAGATTCAGCAGGCCGAGGCGTCCCGTCGTCCGAAGCCGTCTTCCGATGGATCTGCCGATGGAGGATTTGAATACGAATACTGATTTTTTCGCTCTCTGCTGCTTCGCTGTCTCCCTGAATCTATCTCGACCGAATGAGCCGCTCTGCCAAAAAATATCTGTACGCTGTGGTCCCCGCCGATGACTTTGACGCAGAGGGGTTCACGCTCAAAGGGATTGACCGGGCCCCACTCTATGCCGTGAAACGCGACGGACTCGCCATGGTCGTGAGCAACCTCGACCGCAAGAAGCTTCGTCCCCGGCGGCGGCACCTAAAGGCTCATCACAACGCTGTAAATGCACTCGTGCGCAGCGATGTTGACACGCTGCCGATGTCATTCGGTGTGCTCGCCCAAAGCACCGAAGAACTGCGCACGTTCCTTGCAGCAAACCAGGGCACGCTCCGCCAGCAACTGAAAGACCTACGCAACTGCGTTGAGATTGGCTTTCGCGTGGCATGGAAGGTCGACAACCTGTTTCAGTACTTTGTGGATACGCACGAAGGGCTTCGCGACGCGCGCGACACTTATTTCCAGGATGGGGAGCGTGAACCCAGCCGACAAGAAAAAGTCGAACTGGGCGAGTATTTCCGTGAAGTACTGGAAGCGAAACGCGCCGACTACCGCGCAGCGGTAGAGTCGCACCTGGCCGCCCCCGCCGAGCAGATTCATGCCGATGAGTGCCGCGAAGAGACCGATGTGATGCGCCTTGCCTGTCTTGTGAAGCGTGACAAGGTCGACGCGTTCGATGAAGCCGTGCACGAAGCGGCACAGGAATTCGACGACAACTTTTTGTTTACGTACACAGATCCTACGGCCCCCTACACATTTGTTAACGTAACCCTGTAGCTCACGCGCATTCTCCCGCCTTGCAATGAACCATTCAGACGAACGTCCGGATGCTGCGTCTTCTCTGTTTGAGGCGCTGGCCGACCTGCTCCGCACCGCCGAAGCAGCTGCTGACAAAGAGGGTACCTGGCGCCGCACTGCGTCGTTTACAGCAGACGCTACCGATAAGCCCGGTATCATTGATGCTCAGGTGCGTGTCAGCACCGTAGGCCAATTTTTAGACGCTCCCGACGATTGATTCCGGCAGCTTTCCTCTTTCTGTCTTTGCTGACCCGCCCATGAATGCCTCTGCACGTCCCCTTTCGGTTGATGCACACGAAGCGCTATACTTTTTCTGCCTGGCACGATCAACGCCGTGGACCGCTGAGCATGCCGGTATGAGTGGAAATGGACTGCACGTGCTGTCGCTCGGTAACGTGATCGGCGACGCAGCCGGCGTCCCCATCTGTGCTGTGGTCGACATCGTGGAGCGTGAGGCCTGGACCGGCCCCGAGGCATCCGACAATATGCAGTCGCTGGAATGGGTTGGCACGCGGGCGACCCTTCACGAGGAAGTGGTTGAGCAGGCTATGCAGCACGGCCCCGTGTATCCGGCACGCTTTGGAACGCTTTACTCGTCGTTCGATAGGCTGGTGGATACGGCGCATGCACACCGAAGCGAACTGTCTGCATTCATGGAACGGGTATCGCACGCCGACGAGTGGGCGCTCAAGATGTTTGTAGATCGGGATCGCGCGGCCACCCACCTCTCGGCAAAAGAAAAACAGGCTCCTCCCACATCAGGCACGGCTTATCTGAAACAGAAACAGCGCGAAAAAGAAGCACGTAGCGCTGTAGATACGTGGCTCCAGGAGGTCTCGGATGCACTTTACGACCGGCTCCAGAACGCTGGGATTCGCGAGATTGAGGTGCTTGACCCACGCCGCGCCGTGCTGGCCTCGCCTGATGAAACCCTTGCGCTAAACTGGGCGCTCTTGGTTGGCCGCAGCGATCAGAACGCGCTGCGTGAGGTTATCCAACAGACCGAACGCACTCATGCCGACCACGGACTCTCGTTTCGCCTTACCGGTCCGTGGCCACCATACACGTTTCGTCCTCTCATGTCGCAGCGCGACGAGTCAGCGTCGCCTCGTGACGCTGCGTAGCGTCTGCTATTTGCTAAAGTCGTAGCGCTTCAAGGGGACGGCTTCTGGCGTTGCGTCGGAGCCATTTCCAAGCGCATCCACCCACTGCATCCAGCCTGCTTGCACAGCCTTGTCGAGGCTGTTCATGTACTGTGCGGCTGCGTCAAGAGATGGGCCCTGCACGCAGACTGTTATGGTGTGCGCCTGGTGCCGGTAGCTGCGGGTGGCGTGATAGCCGGCAGCGCGTGCATCGGCATGCATCTGCTTCAGTCCCTGTACCAATGCCTCGGTGCTCCGGTTCGAACTGAAATGAACGGAGGCGCTCCATGTTGGTGCCCCGCGTGTCAGCGAGCGCAGCCATTGCTGATGGTCGCGACGTGCCGTCTGGGGGCCCTCTCGCCCTTCTGGACAGTATACGTTCGGATCCAGATACCCAAGGCGCGCTTGAGCAGGAGCGCGTTGCATCCACCCAGACAATGTGTTGCGCAGTTCATCGATACAGCCGGGGTAGGGCGTTGTCGTAACGGTAAGCCGCCCAAACGGGGAGTGGTTCGTTTTGCCAATAGCGGATGCGTACGTACCCAGCGCTTCTAACGCTGGTCGCGTAGGCCCGTAGTGGGCTGCCTCGCCTGAAACATCTTCGACCCAGGCGCGAAGCGTGCGCTCACGTTGCAGAGCAAGTAGCCCAACAAGTAAGACGCCGTTTGGTCCACGCATTCGGTCGTAGGCCAGACACTGACGCAGCAGTTCACGGTACGACTCTGGCTCTGTGGCATACCCGTTGGCCACTGCGTTCAGTTGAGCTATGGTGAAGAGCGGGCTGTCATAGCTGTACTTCTCGGCCCGGCGCCACACCGTAAGCGGTGGCATTGAAAACGCGCTGGCTATATCAACAGTCCCTTGGGTCTCGTCGAACAGGAGACGTGCCGATTCAACAAGCACCAGGTTTTCAAGCAATGTACCCGTGTTCTGGAGAGGCATACAGGGGAGGTGAACAGAGGAGGAGATGCAAAATAAGATTTTCTCGTTCAGCGTGTGCAGCGCAAATTGCGCTACGCTGCAGACTCTTTCTTGGGGTCTATCCGCTGCATGACGCGCTGGTACGCATCGAAGAGTTGGTCGTGCTTGTCGGCAGTATCGGACACCTTCTGCTCGATGCGGTCAAGCAGGGTATGAGCCATGCGTCCGTCATCAGGATATGACGGCAGCTCCTCGTCTTCTTTCTGGTAGCACCACAGCTCAAGCCGGATCTCGTCGAGCTCGCTACGCAGGCGCTGGAGGAGTGTATTCAGTTCGTCGAGTTCGCTGTGCGCATTGTCGACACGGCTAGAGTCCGCAGCGCCCGCCGGCTCCTCTGATGAAGCTACCTGGTCGTCAGAAGGCGAAGACGTAGTCGGTGAGGCTGCTGTCTGTCCTTCTGCGGTTGTCGCTTGCTCACGCAGGCGTCGTCGCAGCATCTCGATTGCTTTAGCCATCGTTTCGATGACTGCGATGCGCTCTTCCGCGCGAGCTTTATGCTCCTCTTTGAGCGTCCGAATTCGTGCTTCGAGCGATGCAATCTCACGAGCTGCTTCGTCTGCCCCATCAATACCAACGCGGCGCAGTTTGCGTCCGGCACGGTGGTGCTCTCGAAGCAGTCGCTTCATGGTACGAATCTGCCGAAGTGCAGCGTCGGGATGCGACGTACCCAGTTCGCGGCACAGCACGTCGAGCACGGTACGCGGGCGATTTCCCCCCAGCGTATTGGCTGGCGGCGGTGTGCTTGTGGTGGTCGAGGCACGAGATGCCGGGTGGCGTGTTTTAGAAGCAGAGCGTTGCATAGCACGGTGAACGGTTGTGAAAAGGGCCGCCCAAAGCTTGCTCTACGGTACAGGCACTGCTACCGCAGGTTACTTGGCATAGCGAAAGCGAATAAGAAGCCAGTTGTTGGAGCGTTCATCTCGCAGCATACGTACATCCACGAGCGTAGGAGACATCTTATACGTAAACGTATACGTAAATGTCTCGTCTAAGGTGCCTTTCATCATCCCCTCTTTGAAACGACCTCGGAAGATACGGTTGTTGCTGCACGGGGCCACTTGCGTAAAGAAGTCTTTTCCTTCTGCATCTTCCGGGCGTACGCCAGCGTTGCGCGCCTCGTACTCATTGTAGAACAGTACCGTGCCGTCATTATCAACTTTCACGATGCCAAAGTCAACCTCGTCGAGCTCTGCCTCTGAGTACTGGTAGAGCTTCTCGACAAGATCTGGATCTTCGAAGTCAAGCGACACAGCTTCTTGTGAGGAAGAAGCGCCGCTGTCTGCCGTCGATCCGGAATCAACGTTGCTGGCCGGTTCTTCTTCCTCGACGAAATCTTTCGATCGCAGAAAGGAATAGAGATCTGAGTCAGGCTTCATAGTCGTCCTCGTCTTTGAGTAGGTATACAATGCCAGTGAACATCAGGCGAGTGCGCTGCGACCGTAAGTGCATGTGCATGCGTGGAGTACACTTACGGGGTTTGCAGCAAGATCCAATTGGTTGTGCTGCCGGGGGCGCGATGCATGTGCACATTAAAGACGACTGGAGCATGTCCGGGAGCAATAAAGGTATAAGGAAAGCAGACGCGCATCGCATCGTGCTGCGTTCCCTTCTCGAAGCGACCCCGAAACAGGTCGTTATTTGTGCTAAGAGCCAGGTCCTTGAAGAAGTTCTGGCCTACCAGCTCCTGTGGGTCGGTTTCTTGCAGACGCGGCAGCCTGCACGCTGCTTCGTTGATGTAGTGTACGGTTCCATCATCCCCAACCTGGATGACGCCCACGGAGTGGTCATCCCACGTATGGGGCGGTTCTGTACGGAGTGCATTGAGCCGGTCTGTTCCGAAGATGGGCGCTGTTGCACTCAGCTCGAACTGGCTCGTCTTCTTTTTAGAGGCATTCGTGCCGGACGAGCGACTTTCGGACTCCGACTGTGCCTGTGCACTGTCTGTGGTGCGTGGATCGGGCCCCTGAGGCTGTGCGGGCACCTCCCCATCTGCTTGCAACTGTTTTAGCTTGTTGATCGTGCTTTCTTGTTCGCGGATACGTGCTCTGAGGCGCTCGATATCGGCAGACAGCTCCTCCGCTTCCTGCTCCAGCGTTTCGATCGTATCTACCGCGTCTTCAGGATCTTCTATTCCCTTGTCGTACAGAACTTCGATCTGCTCATAGAGCGTAGACAGCTGCTCGCTCATGCTTGCAATAATCTCCTCGTTCTGCGTGTCAGAGGCGTCTGGGGTCTGCTCGCGTTCTCTGTACAGATCGTTGAGCTGGGCATTCATTGTGTCGACCATAGAGATGAGCGCGTCTGCATCCGAGACGCCCAGTTCACGCTGCAGCTTGTCTTGCTCAGCATAGAGCGCTTCAAGCTGCTGAAAGGTACTCTGTCCGTCGTTGGTCTTCTGGGCCTGATTAATGGTTGCCTCCTGAGCCGCATAGAGCTCGCTTAGCTGACTCGACATGCTTTCGATCATGTCGATAGCGTCTTCTACGTCGTTGAGTCCAGCAGCGGCCAGCTTCTCTTGCGCTGCGCTGTCTTTGCGTGATGCGCTACGCTGTACCTCATTGTCACGCTTCAGCGTCTCTATGCGGTTTTGCAGCGCCGTCATGGTTTTGCCGAGCGTATCGGGGGCAGATTGGCCTGATACGTATCCCGCAGCAGCCTCTATGCGCGCCTGAAGCTCGTCATTAACAGGGCGAATCTCAACGCGCTGCACGTCTTGAGAGTCTACAGGGTCGATCGTAACACTGTGTCCGAGCAGATGGTGGAGCTGTTGCAGGGCATCTGCATCTACCAGTACGTGGCGATTCATCAGTTCAGTGAGCGTGCTGAGTCGCTTCTGCGCCGCCGCCTTTTTCTGATCTAACTGCTCGGCCATACGCTGCACAATCTGGACCATGTCGCGCGCGTCTTGCACGGAAGACACGCCCAGTATGCGTCCGATCTCCGGATCGAGACCTTGGGCACCTGCCAGCGCATCCGACGATTGCACCGCTCCATGCAGTCTCTGGAGATGCGAAACGATACGCTGCAACTGCTCTGCGGCCCGCTGACTCTCAGGGCGCTTAATGGATGCCGTGAGCCCGTCCAGGTAGGGCGAGAGGGATGCGTGCAGCGTCGTGGTAATGTCAGCAAGGCGCTCGATCCGCTGAGCGATTGCTTCGAAGTCAGCAATCGACACCATTCCCAGCGTATCTTTCGCCTCATGCATCAGGGTCTGTGCCGGCCCCACGATATGCTCCCAGCTTGCGTCGAGGTCTTGTGCGTACGCCTGGATTTGCTCAACTTGCTCGTGCAGCGAGGCGTCTTCGTTAAGCGGCTGTGGGGCGTCATCCAGGCGCCGCCGGAAGATTTCAAGGGCCTGTTGGAGCGCCTCTTTCACCTGCGGACTGGCACCGGGCTTCTCTGATGCTGCCGCCTGAACATGCGCTGGGGGAACGGTAGGGCGATCTACGTATAGCTCTGGCGGCGAAGCGTCGCTATCAGCATCGCCACCAGACGCAACCTCGGAGTCTCCAGTGCTCAGCTGGTCGCGCAATGCTTCACACGTGTCGGTAAGCCGGTCGATCTCGTTGAGGGCCTCATCGACGCTAGCAAACCCAGCAGCCACAAGCTGTTCTTTCTCTTCGTAGAGTGCATCCACCTGATCCTGAAGGCTTTGGATCTGGCGTTTTGTGGCTTCAAAGCTATCTGCTTCGACCAGGTCGATAAGCGCCTCCAGCTGCTCCTGGCTGCTCTTGATGTCGCGCAGCTCTTCGTCGCTGTCTAATTGCTCAACGAGCGATTCGTTGTGCTCGCGAAGCGTGTGCAGACGCGTGCGTACGTCATGTAAGAGGGCCTCGGTCTCTTCAACGGGGGGCAGTCCGTACGCTGACAAGGCGTGCGCCTCTTCATCGCCATGAACGCGTTCATGTACCGAAAGCACGCGGCTCACCACCGCAGAGGGGTCTTCTGTATTCAGAAGCGAGCAAAGCTTTGCCCACACCTCTTCTGCAGACGCGTCTTGCGGAAACGAGTGAGAGGATGAATCTTCGTGCAATGAGGTATCAGGCATTTCCGTTGGCGGTGCAGGCTGAAAAGTGCTTTACTTATGCGGCCAGGTGCAACATCAACAAACGTACAGAAAGGCGGAAGCACCTGTGTGTCGTATATACTGCTGCAATGAACCACTATTTACTGTAAGAGACGAAAGGTTTTCCTGTAGGGATGCCAACGCAAGATTCAAATCCGTGTTCACGGCTCGTGCATGTCATGCATGCAGGACGCTACCTCCACTGGTGCTGTCATTTTTGTTCTGCGAGATGGTATGTACCTGCATCCACAGTAGGAATGATCAAGAAGTGTTCCGAATCCGTAACGGCTCTGTGTATGTAACGTTATCCATTCTGTTTATTGGCCTCCCATTGACGACTTAACAGCTTTCCAGCCTACTATCAGGAAAGGCACAGCGATTGCTATTTGACAATATTTGAACGCAAGGCAATGCAAAAGGCCTCCTCGCCACGAATTTAACCGCACGTTACGCTTTTGGTAGCTGTGGTGATTGTCCCTCTCCGGTCCCAACTTCCAGTGCTCCCCTGTCCTGCGGCATCCCTTCACGTTACGCACAAACCGTGTATAACGAAGTCTTTGCATGAAAGCCGCTGGTGTGAATGCAGGTGATGGCTCAATGCCTTATACTGTTATTCAATATGGATATAGGTTAACGGTCTTATCTCTCTTAAATGGCAAGCTTTTAGCATATGGCCGGTTCTTTCGACTTAAGTATTATCACTGACCGTCTTCCATTCGGTATTGACGATGCCAAGGCCGTAAATGCACTGTATGTTCAGTTTATTGATGACCCGTCTCCTGAACGCGAGCAGTTGGTTGAAGCTTGGACATATGGGTATATATGTAAATACATGGCTGCAAAACATGCCAAGGGAAGCATTCGGCACGTTTCAGACATTGAGATGCTCATCGGTAAAACGTACGAGCGAGTGCGTAAGGGGCGACCAACGATTAAGGAACCGGACAAGTATGCGCACTGGGTTAGCGTAGTCACTAAAAACACGTTTATTAATTATGTAAACCGGTATCGTGTCGAGACCGATTCCATTGAGGATGAGGAGACCCCTGCGCTTGAAAGTATAGGGGCAACCACAGAGATCGACGAAGACGTTGGCTTGCGGCGTCAGGTTTTAGAACATGCGCTTGACCGCCTGCCGCCTTATCTTCGAAAGGTAGCCCGGCTCTATTACTTCAAAGACCTCTCATTCAAGGAGGTTGGCGAGCGTCTTGGAAAGTCAGCGGCAACCGTCCGTGTATATAAGTCGCGCGTCCTTAAAGCCCTACGCGAAGACCCGGAACTGAAACATGTTTTTCTTGAACAGGGCGGCTAACCCTATTCAACCGCTTAGGACACCTTTTAAGTGAAAATAGTGTCTATCGTCGATATTAACGTTACGCTATAACGGGTTGATGTGCCCCTACCTCACGAATGGTTTTTTAAGTTGCTTTCGTGGAATACAATCCACACAACCCAATACCTGACTTTGGTCTTTACGTATTCTCTCGCTGAGCCCCCACCAAATCCGATAATCGGATCTTGATTCCACATATGATACAGCATCATTGTACATTGGCCCACATCTCAACTAAACGTTGGTACTCTCATGGATAAAGTTGAGCAGCAAATTTTTAGATATGGCGAGCTTTCGGATACAGAGCGCGAAGCCCTTGAACGGTCTATCGCTCAGGCGCCCGACTTGCAGAAACTTCTCGACGAAGTAAAGCGCCTGGAGAACGAGTTTCGAAGCGTTTATATTCCTTCACCGGAATCGCACTCTGTTCCAGATACTCTGCTTGCGCTTTACGCCGTCCATGAAGCCCATGACGTTGCGTCTTCTGAAGCCCTGTCTCCGTTTTTCAGCGAGCTCGAAGATCGGCTCAACACCGATGCCGAACTTGCTTCTCGCCTTCGTCCCATGCAGGAGCGTGCTCGTGAGGCCCAACAGACTTTTGATCTCGCTCAGCACTTTGCCTCTGTAACAGGGCATACACTTGAGGACCTTCCCGTACAAGGCGAGTTGGAAAAATCCAATCCCTCTTCGGCGGCAGAGCGCACTACGAAGGCCGACCGTGCTACTCGCTCGCCTCAAAGGCCTTCAAATCGCTCAGAGGTTCGCGATCGATTCGTTAGCTATACGTGGTATGCCGGAATTGCTGCAGCCGCTTCGGTCCTCTTGTATGGGGTGCTCTTTGTCTTTAGCATGGCCACGCAATCACCGGCCGAGCGCATGGCTGTGCTCGACAGCGCAGAAATGCAAATCGAAGGGTACCAAGTACGTACGCGCAGCGCTGTAGAAGCTACAGCTGATAACGACGAACGCTTTCTCGTAGCCCTCCACCTCCTCGACGAAGCGCATAGCTCAATCCTTGGACTTTTTCCACGATTCGATCCAGCTAAAATAGAAGAGGCTCGCGACTTGCTTCAACAGGTTGTCGATGCAGAAGAGCCCTCATCTTTTTTACAATTAGAGGCCTACTTTTTTCTGGGCAAGACACATCTTAGCCAGGAGGAGGTCGAATCTGCCCGCACTGCTTTCCAGCGTGTTGTGGTGAATGAAGGCCGCCGAGCACCCGAGGCATCCCGACTGCTTGAGGAGATTGAACGACACTATCCCGTAGAGGTCGATTTCATTCCTGAAGAACACAGCCTCTAACGAACAGCGTAAGGGGCAAATCAGATTATTCCTTGTGGGTACTGCTCTACGGATTGAGTAGAACGAAGAAAGGCGACCTCCCAGATTGGGAGGTCGCCTTTCTGTCATTGAGGCTGTGCCGTGGAAGCCGCCCCAGATGGGAATGGGATCGTACTCACGCTGTGCCTGTTGTTGGGCATGAGCACGTGGTTACCCACACGCATTATGCATACGTATTCAGCATAACCGGCATAATCAGCATCAGGATATCCGGGTCTTCTGTGTCATGCGGCACCACGATACCTGCGCGGTTCGGAGAGCTAAGCCGGAAGAGCACCTCTTCAGCTGTTACGTTGCCGAGCACTTCGGTGAGGTACTCTGAGTTGAACCCGATCTCCATCGCCTCACTGTCGTACTCGCAGCGCACCACCTCTTTGGCCTCGCTGGAGCGCTCGATGTCTTCCGCCGACACGGTCATCTCGGACTCTGTAAGCGCCAGACGGATCTGGTTCGTCATGCTGCTTGAGTAGAGGCCAACTCGTTTTACAGCGTTCAGCAGCGTCTCTCGATTTACGATCAGCTTTCGGTCGTTCTCGTCAGGAATAACCGCTTCGTAGTTCGGATAGGTCTCATCAATCAGGCGCGCAATAACGCGTGCCGTGTCGAGCGTAAAGCTTACATGTCCATCGCTCACGCCAATCGTGCAAAGCGCGTCGTCATCCAGCGTGCGGCTCACAAGCTTTGTGGCCTTTTCTGGGACGATAAAGGATACCTCCGCATCACTCTGCAGCGCCGGTCGGTCAAGCTTGACGAGGCGGTGCCCATCAGTTGCAACGATACGGCTGCCGTCAGTATTCATCTGAAAGTAGATGCCCATCATCGCTGGGCGTAGGGCATCTTTGCTCACGGCAAAGCTGGTCTTGTTGATTGCATCACGCACCAGAGCCCCCTCCGCAGCAATCTCGTGTGCAGCGTCAACCTCGGGCAAGTCCGGAAAGTCCTCGCCATCGTGCCCCACCATTTTGTAGTGCCCCTGATCCGTTTCCAAGCGGATCTCAAAATCGCTGTTTGCAGCAAATGAGACCGGAAGGTCGGGTAGTGCTCGAAGCGTATCGATCAGGCGCTTTGCAGGCACAGCGATCCGATTGGCCTCGGTACCGTTCGTAGCAAACTGAACCGGCACCTGCTGCACAATCGATATTTCAAGGTCGGTGGCACTGAGCACCAGCGCCGACCCATCCTCGCTCTTTTCGAACAGAATGGACTCTAAGATGGGCAACGTGCTCTTAGAGGGCACAGCACCTTTTACGGTATTGAGCGCGTCTAAAAGGTCGGAACTGGAAACAGAAAATTTCATGGCGACGTCGGCGTGAGATCGCAAAAAGTATAGAGGTATATGTACTGTATGTGCAAGAAACAGATCCGCATGAACCAGCGCGTCTGACACTGCATCTGCCCATTGCGAACAGACCTACTTCTTGACTGTGTCTTGACTGTGTGTAGTGGGCTTATTTAGCGGGCTCGCAGCTCTATTTTGCGCCCAATCTGGTCTACGGTGTCTCGGAACTGTTCGTCTGTTTCAACTTGGTCTTCGACCGTTTTCACAGCGTGAATCACCGTGGAGTGGTCGCGCCCGCCAAAGTGAAGTCCGATCGTTTTCAGCGAGTGCTGTGTCATTTCTTTGCAGAAGTACATTGCAATCTGACGAGCCCGCACCACCTCACGCTTACGCGTTTTAGCCCGGATGAGGTCTTCAGCAATATCGAGGTACTCGCAGACCGTACGCTGAATCTCCTCAATGGTAAGGCTAACCTGCACGTCTTTCATCAGGTCGCGTAGCACCTCCTTGGCAAGTCCCAGGTCGATGTCGCGCTGGTGCAGGCTTGCGTGGGCCATCAGGCGGATAAGAGCCCCCTCAAGCTCGCGAATATTGCTCTTGATGTTATGCGCAATAAACTCGATCACTTCCTGGTCGAGGTCGATATTATCATCCTCGGCTTTACGCTGCAAAATCGCGATGCGTGTCTCAAGTCCTGGAGACTGCACATCAGCAGAAAGTCCCCACTTAAATCGCGACAGCAACCGCTCCTCAATGCCATCGATCTCGCGCGGAGAGCGGTCTGCAGAGAGTACGATCTGTTTTCCTGACTGGTGCAAGGCGTTGAAGATGTGAAAGAACTCTTCCTGTGTCTTCTCTTTACCGCTGAAAAACTGCACATCGTCGACAATGAGCAGATCGATCTGACGGTAGAACATCGAGAACTCGTTGATTCGGTTGCGCTGAATCGACTGGACAAACTCAGTCGTGAAGCGCTCGCTCGATACGTAGAGCACCGTATCGGCCGTTTCTTCTTCCTTGGCCTGGTTGCCAATCGATTGGATAAGGTGCGTCTTGCCCAGTCCGACGCCTCCGTACACCAGGAAGGGGTTGTAGCTCGTTCCACCCGGCTCCTGAGAGATGGCCCACGCGGCGCTACGGGCCAGACGGTTACAGTCCCCCTGAATGAACCGGTCAAACGTATAGTTGCTGTTTAGCTGACTGTCAATTTCCGCTTTCTGGATTCCAGGAATAGCAAAGGGGTTGCGAATCCCCTCCTCATCACTGCTCTCTGAAGATACAGACGAGGACCGGCTTGGAGGCTGTGCCCCGGTTGGTTGCGGACTCCCGGCAGACGACTGCTCTGTAGAGGGGGTAGACGCAGAGCGCGTCGGCGGTCTTGACACGGTGTGCTGATCCGCTGCACTGACGTCAGTATCAGCTTCTTGCTCGACGACGATATCGTAAAACAGACGCCCGTTCTCGCCAAGCACCTTAGTTACCGTCTTTCGTAAAAGCGAGTAGTAGTGCTCTTCCAACCACTCGTAGTAGAAACGACTTGGCAACTGCACCGTCAGCTTACGCAGGTTATCATCTTCCTCGATGGACTGTGCCGTGAGCGGCTCGAACCATGTTTTGAAGCTCTGCCGACTGACATGCTCCTGAATATGCTCAAGGCACGCACCCCACACTTGTTCAGCAGATTGCTCCATACCGTAGGCATGTTAGTTGACCGATTACATCGCATGCAGGCTCAGCGGCCTGGCCACATAGAAAACGGCCAATTAAGTTAGTGATTAGATCAAAAAATTGATATCAGCGCGCTGCAGGTGCTGTGTAACTGCTTGAAACGCAAGCTGCAAAGCATGCAGATGTGGGGCGTGTAAGTAGCGTCCTGCTAATACAACTCACACCTACATTTCTACAGGCTTTCCTCAGCCCACCAATCATTGTTTTTATCTACAGAGATAGGACTGGCGGGCGCTTTGTCAGTGCTTAAGTAGACTTCTTCCCAGCTCGTTCTTTACACCTGGCGCACACATTACCACCAAAGTTATCCACAGCATCTAAAGCTACACCGGGGAGGTGTTCTATGTAGAATCAATGGCAACAGAAGTTATCCACATTTTATCCACACGGGGACTTATGGGATAAGGCACTGATTCTTAGGTGCTTAGGCTTCGACTGACGAACAAAGGCGGTAACAGCTTACAAACGCATTGTGGAAAACTTGGGGATGTAGAGCTTCTACTTACTTTTTGAACAAGTTTTCCACACCCATGTGCTGTACGCAGCCCTTACGCTGTCTGCGCCATGACGTGTGATTGATGTCTGTGTGCATCTCTGAGATTACTGGCTGTTTTCTGTAACCTCAAAGACTGTAGGACCCTGCACCGTGTGTTAAGACATCTCTCAGGGAGAGCGCTTATTCTTCAGGTAGGAAACAAGCCGTTGCTTGCTTACAGCGAAGCTTTTTAGCAATGCACAGCTATACCCATGGTTTCGAGTGGCCATTGCCAGCTTTCCCAGCGGCTGCCAGCAACTACGTGTACCTGTACCGGTGCTGATGTTGTTGGTGTACTAACCCCTCTGCGCCGTGCATCAGCAAATCAGCAGATCTTATGAGGCCAATCACTTAGAACCTGTTTTGATTTCTTAATTTGGGCACCCCAGGAGTACTTCCTCCCTGCGGTCGGGGCGCTGCGAGCGGCTCCGCTGGGCTGCAAATTGTCCC
>NZ_JARWGJ010000198.1:0-21761 GCF_040409695.1 Longimonas sp. | reverse complement strand
CCGAAAAGGAGTGCCTGCTAAGGGCTACAAGACCCGCAAACGCAACAAGACATCCAACAAATACATCATTCGGCGGCGGACCGAGCGCAAGAAGCGCCGATAGGAACTGCCGCTAACGCACGCTACCGACTGATTACACCAGCCAACTATTATGCCTCGCTCACTACGCAAGGGCCCTTACGTCTACTACAAGCTGCAACGCAAGGTAGACGCGCTCAACGAGTCCCAGAAAAAGAAGGTCATCAAGACGTGGAGCCGCGACTCCATTATCACGCCAGACTTTGTGGGGCATACCTTTGCGGTGCACAACGGTCGGCAGTTTATCCCGGTATATGTGTCAGAAAACATGGTTGGCCATAAACTGGGAGAGTTTGCGCCTACCCGGACCTTTAAGGGACACGCAAAATCGAAGGTTGACAAGCGAACACGCCGCGCCTAACAGAGATAGCGTGCATGTACCAACGAGAGGCCCTGCGCCCACAAACTGAAAAGCATTATGGAAGCACGAGCTGTACAAAAATACATTCGGAACTCGCCGATGAAAGTGCGGCGCGTCATCAACTTGGTGCGTGACCGTTCGGTGCCAGAAGCGATCAACATCCTCAGCTTTATGCCTCAGAAACCAACAGAGGTTGTCGAAAAGACAATCCGGTCTGCGGTCTTTAACCTGATGGATAAGCATGACGAGCGCTTCGATGAGAGCGAGTTGGTCATCAAAGAAATTCGCGCCGACGAAGGGCCTACTTTCAAGCGGTTCAAGGCAGCTGCCCGCGGGCGTGCGAAGCCGATTCGCAAGCGCACCACCCACCTGACGGTTGTCGTGGAAGTGCGTGAGCGCGAGCCCGTTGCGTAGCTGCGCTGGACGCACCGCGTCCATTCGTCAGCTTTCGATCGCTACATTTGTATAGGAAAACGAGGTATCACCCTTGGGTCAAAAAACACATCCAATCGGATTTCGGCTCGGTATCATTCGTGGTTGGGATTCCAACTGGTACTCCGAGCAGAACCTGCAAGAAAACATAGAGGAAGACCACAGAATTCGCGAGTACCTGGATGCGCGTCTGCGTCGTGCCGGGCTGAGCCGCGCTGTGATTGAACGCACTCCGAAGCGCGTAATCCTGACGCTGCACACGAGCCGTCCTGGCGTCGTGATTGGCCGTGGGGGAAGCGAGGTCGAGAAGCTACGTGAGGAGTTGAAGCGGCTGACTGGGAAAGACATCCAGATCAACATCAGCGAGATTAAAAGCCCAGAGCTTGACGCAACGCTGGTGGCGAAGAACATCGCCCAGCAGCTTGAAGGACGTATCTCGTACCGGCGAGCAATGAAGCAGGCTATGACCTCGGCCATGCGAATGGGCGCAGAAGGAATACGCATTCGCGTTGCAGGTCGTCTTGGAGGTGCAGAGATGGGACGCATCGAAGAGTATCTTGAAGGCCGCGTTCCTCTCCACACGATTCGTGCCGATATTGATTTTGCAAAAGCGACGGCACTGACCATTTACGGTACTATCGGCGTAAAAGTGTGGATTCACCGCGGTGAGATTCTCGGTCAGCCCGACCTCAGTCCGAACGTACAGGCCCAGCAGCGCAAGCAGAAGCAGAGCGGGCGCTCACGTGGCCGCCGCCGTCGAAACCGCAATTGATCGATTACGACTGCGACTATCAAAGACGCAGAGGCGCAGCCGTACGGGCTTATTGTGCCGCTAAGAGTTTCTTGAAATGAATCAGGTGCTGCCGAGTATAAATCGGACAGCAGCAACCCCGAACTACTATGCTTCAACCTAAGCGAACAAAACACCGAAAAGTACAACGCCGGCAAGGCCTGAAAAAAGGCAATGCACAGCGTGGAACGCGTATTAACTTTGGCGACTTTGGGCTAAAAGCGCTTGAGGTAGGTCAGATATCCAGCCGGCAGATTGAGGCCGCGCGTGTGGCAATCAACCGCCATATGAAGCGCGCTGGTAAGGTGTGGATTCGGATCTTTCCCGATAAGCCCGTAACGAAAAAGCCTGCTGAAACGCGGATGGGTAAAGGAAAAGGTGCTCCTGAATTCTACGTAGCCCCTGTAAACCCTGGCCAGGTGCTCTTTGAAGTGGGTGGGGGTGTGTCGCGTGAGGTTGCAAAAGAGGCTCTCCGTCTTGGAAAGCACAAGCTTCCTATCAAAACGAAGTTTGTCGTTCGCCCAACCTATCGTGGCCCTGATGAAGCGTAGCCGACATACAGGCTTCGCACCGCCTCCCCCTGTACTCAAAACATCTGTGTCGTCATGAAAGCCAAAGATATTCGTGACCTTAGCATTGCCGAAATAGAGGCGCGCATTGTGGAGGAAGAAGACCAGCTTGAGCGTCTTCGCTTTCGCCACTCTGTACACGGGCGCCTTGAGAACCCAATGATTCTGCGCACGAAGCGCCGGTTCGTAGCCCGCCTCAAAACCATACTGACCGAAAAGAAAGCAGAGGCCACCGCGTAGATAATTTGGCCTGTGCGCTTTTCCAAGACCCTGACTCCCCGATATGACTGATACGCCTGATACCGAAGCGCTTGACGCTGAAGCAACAGACTCTGGTGCCTCTTCAGAAGCGCGCAACGCTCGTAAAGAGCGCGTTGGCATCGTTGTGAGCACGAAGATGGATAAGACCATCGCCGTAAACGTGCGTCGCCAGAAGAAGCACCCCATGTACGGAAAGTACCTGGAGCGCTCAACTAAGATGCTCGCCCATGACGAAGACGAAGTAGCCGAAGAAGGCGACATCGTGCGCATCATGGAGACGCGTCCGCTGAGCAAGCGCAAACGCTGGCGCCTCACGAAAATTATTGAGCGTGCCGAGTAAGTCTCGCGAGGCCTTCATGTTGCGAGGCCTTCGAAACCACGCTACGCCTGCGAAAACGGCTTCAGCACGAGTGCTGCAGCCTCTCGCGCAGACCATGCAGTGCGTTCTCCGTACAGCGAGTCGACACTGCATCATGTACCTCTTCTTCATATTTGACTGTGTGACAAGCGATGATTCAGCAGGAATCACGACTTAAAGTAGCCGACAATAGCGGTGCAAAGGAAGTGCAATGCATCCGAGTTCTTGGAAGTAGCGGACGCCGCTACGCGAGCCTTGGAGATCGCATCATTGTATCCGTTAAATCAGCCATTCCTGGCGGAACAGTAGGGAAAGGAGAGGTCAGCCCGGCTGTTGTGGTACGGACACGCAAGGAGGTGGGGCGAAGCGACGGATCGTACATTCGCTTTGACGAAAATGCGGCTGTGCTTATCAACGAACAGGGCGAGCCGGTCGGTACCCGTGTATTTGGCCCGGTAGCCCGAGAGCTGCGCGAAAAGCAGTTCATGCGCATCGTGTCGCTGGCCCCTGAGGTGCTGTAAGCAGACCTCTGCTCCTGCTCACGTGCTTGCACAACCGACCCGCTTGGCTGTCTGAACGTGCCGCCTGCGTGTCCTGAGCGTAGCGCCGAATTGTGTACAGGCACAGGCATGTGAAGTATGTACTGGCCAGGCAAAATGCAATGAGAAACGCTTAGGGAAGTGAAAGCACTCGCACCATCGGTACTATAATATACAACTTGAGACACTACTATGCCTCGTACATCGAATAAGCAGCGGAAGCTGCACATCAAGAAAGGCGACATGGTCATGTTAAACAAGACCATAACGTCTGCCTCCTCGGCCGGAGAAGATCGCGAAAAGGGATACGTGGGCAAAGTGCTTCGCGTATTTCCTGAGCGCGAGCGCGCGATCGTCGAGGGTGTAAACATGCGCATCTACCACGAAAAACCCAGCCAGCAGAACCAGTCGGGCGGACGTGTAGAGCGTGAAGCACCTGTTCATGTTTCAAACTTGAATCCCGTTGATGAAAACGGCGACCCGACCCGGGTAGGACGCAAGCGAATCGAAGATCCAGAAACCGGTAAAGGCCGCTGGGTACGGTATGCGAAAACGACCGGACAGGAGCTTGACGACTAAACCATCTACGTGAAACGAGGATGCAGCAGGAACTCACCTGCATTCAAGCTCATTCTCAACATCTGCAGTAGGCTCGCGCCTGGGTGTATTGTGCAGCGAATTAATTGACATAAAGCGACGTCATGCCAGACTCTCCACGACTTAAAGAGAAGTACCAAAACGAAGTTTTGCCCACGCTTGTAGAGCGGTTCGGGTATGACAACGTGATGCGCGCTCCGCGCTTGGAAAAGATTTGCATCAATAAAGGAGTAGGAGAGGCTGAAGAAACGCCGAAACTGCTTGACGATGCGATCGAACAGTTGCGCTCCATAACGGGGCAGCACCCGGAGGTGACTCGCGCGAAAAAGAGTATCTCGAACTTCGGGATTCGCGAAGGCGTGCCGGTAGGAGTTCGTGTTACATTGCGCACCGCGCGGATGTACGAATTTCTCGATCGCCTGGTAACGCTTGCGCTGCCCAACGTGCGTGACTTTCAGGGCATACCTGACCGCAGCTTCGACGGACACGGAAATTACTCGCTCGGCATTAAAGACCAGACGATCTTTCCCGAGATCAACGTAGACAACGTAGACCGTGTAAGCGGGATGGATGTAACGTTTGTTACGACCGCCGAGACCGACGAGGAGGCCTACGCGCTCCTTAAAGAGCTTGGCATGCCTTTCGTGCGTCGTGAAGAAGATGAGGCTGTTGCTGCATAGCAGCGCATGGCTGCTGGCAGGTAGTTTTACTGAATAGTTTTTCTACTGCTTATATCTGTGCTCATGCGAGCCCACTGCTCGTTTGCAGCCCTGCACCGCACTTGCCGACGAGTTTGCTGAATACACACGAGCCCAAAAGCTATGGCTAAGAAAAGCTGGATCGCGCGCGAAAAGAAGCGCCGCGAAACCTACGAAAAGTACAAAGAAAAGCGACGCAAGCTAAAGGAGGAAGGCCGTTGGGTTGAGCTGCAAAAGCTCCCCCGCGATGCCAGCCCCGTGCGTCAGAACAATCGCTGCCCTATTTCGGGGCGCACACGCGGCTACATGCGTGAGTTTGGCGTTTCCCGGATTGTATTTCGTGAGCTTGCCCTGTCAGGTAAGATCCCTGGAATACGGAAGTCCAGCTGGTAGCGCCACCCCATACTGCACCGGTCATGCATCTGTGCATGCCCTACTGCGGCGCGTTTCCTTGCGCGTATGCTTTATGACCAATAGAGACGGACTGACATACAATGAGCGGAATTTCTGATCCTGTAGCCGACTATATGGCGCGCATTCGTAATGCGCAGCAGGCCAACCACGAGTACGTGGAGATCCCTGCTTCGAACCTTAAGCGAGCCATCACCCAGATCTTGATGGAGAAGGGGTATATTAAAAACTACCTCAATATCGACGATGGCAAACAAGGCCGGCTCCGTATTTACCTGAAGTACGATCGCTCGGGAACGCCCGCGATTCAGATGCTGAAGCGCGTATCGAAGCCTGGCCTTCGCGAGTACGCCAAGTCGACCGAACTACCACGCGTGAAAAACGGGCTTGGCATCGCCATCCTGTCAACCTCGCGTGGGGTGATGAGCGACAAGGAAGCACGTCGCTTTGGCGTCGGCGGTGAAGTGATCGGCCACGTATTTTAGATCTGCGCTTTCGAAGCGTCTGTACCTGCTCAATTTGAAATGAAGGTGTATCCATGGCTCGTATAGGTAGTAAGCCCATCACATTTGGCGACGACGTGTCGGTGTCGGTCAGCGACACAAACGTCGTGACGGTCAAAGGTCCGAAAGGAGAACTGACCCAGCAGATTGACCCCGAAATGTCGATCGCCATTGAAGACGATAACATCGTTGTGAACCGTCCGACAGATCAGAAGCGCCACCGATCCATGCACGGCATGTCTCGGTCGCTGATTGAGAACATGGTGACGGGAGTAACGCAGGGCTACAAGAAAGAGCTCACGATTAAAGGAGTCGGTTATCGTGCAAGCCTGAGCGGCGACACGCTTGAACTGGCTCTCGGGTTTTCCCATCCGATATTCTTCCTGCCGCCTGAAGAGGTGGATTTGGAGGTGGAATCAGGGCGGGGGAAAGACGACACCATCACGATTGAGGGCATTGACAAGCAGCTCGTCGGTCAGGTTGCTGCTAAGATCCGCGACCTGCGTCCGCCAGAGCCCTACAAAGGTAAAGGCGTTCGCTACACCGATGAGCACGTGCCACTGAAGGCCGGAAAAACTGCTGCCCGATAGTCTCCCAATTAGGTCATCGGCAAACAGGTCGCAGAGACGCCGTCGACCCCGTTGGATGCTCGCGCACTACGACGCACTGCATAAAACGCAGAAAAGCTCAAACGGACTTCCGGTCGCAGCCTGCTAAACCCATATGCCAACGCATTGAACAAAATAGTACAATACAAGCATGGCTAAAGGCAAAGAAAAGACACGAGCGCGCCGCAAGCGCATTCATAAAAACATTCGACAGACCATCCAGGGGAGTTCGATTCGCCCACGGCTGTCGGTGTACCGTTCCAATAAGTACATCTACGCACAGCTGATTGACGATTGGGCAGGTCACACGCTTGCCTCTGCTTCGACCCGAGATGACAACATTGACGCTGAAGACCCTGTCGGTGCAAGTCATGAAGTCGGTCGCATACTTGCTGAGCGTGCAAAAGATGCTGGTATTGAGCGCGCCGTATTTGACCGGAGCGGATACAAGTATCATGGCCGTGTAAAAGCACTTGCCGAAGGAGCACGCGAAGGCGGCCTGCATCTGTAAATCTACTCCCGCACACGAATACCTGTAGAACAGTAGCCAATTATGGCCAAAGGAAAGAAAAGACGGAAGCGCTCCAACGGAAACAGTCGACAAGAGAACTGGGTCGATCGCTTGGTCGCGATCAACCGGGTCTCGAAAGTGGTGAAAGGGGGACGCCGGTTCTCCTTCAATGCGATTGTAGTCGTTGGCAATGAGAATGGGCTCGTTGGAGCCGGTCTCGGAAAAGCAAACCAGGTAGCCAGCGCGATCTCGAAAGGGAACGAGGATGCCAAGAAAAACTTGGTCCGCGTTCCAATCCGAGATGGCACCATTCCACACAAGGTAATTGGGCGTCAGGACTCTGGTAAAGTGCTTCTGAAGCCTGCGGCACCGGGTACCGGTGTGATTGCGGGCGGAGGCGTGCGTGCTGTGCTTGAATGCGCAGGACTTAGCAACGTGCTTTCCAAGTCGATTGGGACGAGTAACCCGCACAACCAGGTGAAGGCAACAATCAATGCGCTCGAATCACTCGAAGATGCAATTGAAGTTGCCCGCCGCCGTGGCGTCCCACTTGAGAAAGTGTTCAACGGGTAACCCCCGAAGATCTTCACCCTGGCCTGCACAGTTGCACACAAATTTATGTCTACGCTTAAAATCACACAGGTGCGAAGCCTGAACAGCCGCCCTGAAAGGCAGCGTCGAACGATGAAAGCGCTGGGACTGCGTCGCCCTCATGACACAGTCGAACACCAAGACACTCCGCAGATCCGTGGTATGCTTGCAAAAGTGAACCACCTGGTCTCTATTGAAGAGTCTGAGGAAGCGTAGAGCTCCTGCCTTCACAAAGGCGGCCTTCAACGCATTCGGCGGTTAACCAGCGAGGCTTCCCTCACTGCTTTCTGTTCGTTCGTTATTCCATCATGTGCTAATGCCCCTGCATTAGCGTTGAGTATATACTGATATGGATCTTAGTAATCTCTCCCCTGCTGAAGGGGCCACACAAAAGAAGAAACGACTGGGCCGCGGTGTCGGCTCCGGACGAGGCGGCCATAGTTCGACCCGAGGCACAAAAGGCCAGTCGAGCCGGTCGGGCAGCAAGAACCGCCCGCTCTGGTTTGAGGGCGGCCAGATGCCGTTGCACCGTCGCCTGCCAAAGTTCGGGTTCAACAATCCGTTCCCGACCGAGTACAGCATCATTAACATTGAGCGCATCGCTCGCCTGCTTGGTGAAGGTGTGCTCAGTGCAGACGCACCTATCACTCCTGACGTCCTTGAAGACGCCGGCGCAGTGCGTAGTGCTGAACGCGTCAAGATTCTCGGAGAAGGAGAAATTGATGTGTCGATCGATGTGCAAGCGCATGCATTCAGCAGTGCCGCTAAGCGCAAGATCGAGGATGCCGGCGGCACTACTGCCCTCGTCGCGTAAACAACGTCCACACCCATCGGTGGTCGTGTTGTTTGCAAATACACGCTCACCAGAGAACGCCCCTTCGTATGGCTGGTCTTGCCGAAAGCTTTCGTAACATCTGGAAAGTCGAAGAGCTTCGACAGCGTATTATGTATACGCTCGGGCTCTTCGTCGTTTATCGCATCGGTGCCTATGTTACCCTTCCAGGGGTAGATGCACAGGTTCTCTCCGATGTAACCGCACAGGGCGGCGACGCCGGCCTGTTTGGGTTCCTCGACATGTTTGTGGGGGGAGCTTTCCTGCAAGCCGGAATTTTTGCCCTGGGCATTATGCCGTACATTACGGCTGCTATTATCATCCAGCTGATGGGAGCGGTCGTGCCGTACTTTCAGAAGCTGAAACGGGAGGGCGAAGAGGGGCGCCGAAAAATTACTCAGATTACCCGATACCTGACGGTCGGTATTACATCGCTGCAATCTATCGGGTATGCGATCAATCTGCAGTACGGTGCTACAGGGAGTGCCATTGTCATTGGCCCGACCCTATTCATGGTAACCACCGTGATCGTGCTTACCTCGGGAACGGTGTTCGTCATGTGGCTTGGTGAGCGTATTTCCGAAGACGGTATTGGAAACGGTATCTCGCTCCTCATTACAATCGGAATTATCGCGTTCCTGCCGAACGCGGTTATCAACGAGTTCAACCTCACGAACAACTTCTTCATCTTCCTGCTGGAGATCGGCATGTGGACGCTCATCACGGGTGGAATCGTGCTGGTGTCTCAAGGGATACGCCGGATACCGGTGCAATATGCGAAGCGTGTGGTTGGGCGAAAAGTATACGGAGGCACAACACAGTACCTGCCGATCCGTGTGAATGCTGCAGGTGTGATGCCGATTATTTTCGCCCAGTCGATTATGTTTATTCCGTCGACGGTGGCCGCCTTCTTTCCTGAGAGCCCGTTCATGCAAAACATGGGCGCCTGGTTCTCTGATATATCAGGGTTTGGGTATTCGTTCGTCTTCTTCTTCATGACGTTCTTCTTTACCTACTTCTATACGGCCATCACGGTGAACCCCAAAGAGATGGCCGATACCATGAAGCGCCAAGGGGGCTTCATTCCGGGAATTCGCCCCGGAAAGCAGACAAGCGAGTTTATCGACAATATCCTGACGCGCGTTACGTTACCCGGATCGATCTTCCTTGGCTTCGTAGCTATTCTGCCTGCCTTTGCGATGCAGGCCGGTGTCTCACAGGGCTTCGCGATGTTCTTCGGGGGAACGAGCCTGCTCATTATTGTTCAGGTAACTCTGGATACCCTCCAGCAAATAGAAAGCCACCTGCTCATGCGCCACTACGACGGATTCATGAAGAGTGGCAAGATGCGCGGGCGACGCGGATAACATGAATTGGACCACGTACCTCCCCGGTTTTATACAACGCCACATGGTTCATCTGAAGAGCGAACGCGAGATTGACCACCTGCGTGCAAGCGCCGACCTTGTGGGGCGTACCCTCGGCGAGGTCGGAAAACACGTGGAACCCGGAATCACGCCACTGGAGCTTGACGCGATCGCAGAAGACTTCATACGCGACCACGGGGCAGAGCCGGCATTCAAGGGCCACAAGGCCGGTAGTAATGTTTTTCCTGCCACACTTTGTGTCTCCCTTAACGACGCGGTTGTTCACGGCATTCCGAACAGTGACCCCCTCAAAGAGGGCGATCTGCTCTCAATTGATTGCGGGGTTGTTCTTGACGGATTTATCGGCGACAGCGCCTACACATTTGCTGTCGGCGAGATATCGCAAGAGAAACGAGCGCTCTGCAACGTGACCCACAAAGGGCTGCTTGCAGGCATCGAAAGTGCTCAACCTGGCAACCGAACCGGAGACATTGGCCATGCCGTTGAGTCGGAATGCAACGGATATGGCATCGTAAAAGCCCTCTGTGGGCATGGCGTTGGACGAAGTCTCTGGGAAGAGCCCCAGGTGCCGAACTATGGCACCCCTGGTACTGGACGTCGATTAAAACCTGGGCTCGTTATCTGCATTGAACCTATGATAAACGTTGGCGTCAGCGAAGTAACTACAGACGCTGATGGCTGGACGGTACGGACAGCAGATGGCAGCGCCTCGGCTCACTATGAGCACATGATTGCTATCCGAGAAGATGGATACGAGGTGCTCAGCACCTTTGACTACATTGAGGACGTACACAGCCCACCATACACACTGACTGTTTCAGAATCAGCATAACCCATGGCCAAAGAAGAAGCCATCGAACAAGACGGAGAAGTCCTTGAGGCTCTTCCTAATGCGCAGTTTCGCGTAGAGCTGGAAAACGGGCACGAGATCCTCGGCCTGCTCTCTGGCAAGATGCGTATGAACTACATTAAGATCCTGCCAGGAGACCGCGTCAAAGTGGAGCTCTCCCCCTACGATCTCTCTAAAGGTCGCATTGTATACCGCTACAAGTAGCGCGATAGTACAGTAGTATCTGCCTGGAAGCCCGCTTGCATTGTGTGTGGCGGCTTCACGCAGCCTACTTTCCCTGCTCTGGGCCACGAAATGCCGAGCAGACCTGCCCTTGCTATGCCCCGCTCTCAACCTCTGACCTGATTAAGTACTGAAATCTTATGCCACGAATTGCCGGAGTCGATATTCCCGAAAACAAGCGTAGCGAAATCGCGCTCACCGATATCTTTGGTGTAGGGCGCTCACGCGCGCAAGAGATTCTCGAACGCGCTGACGTCGACAAAGATAAACTGCCGCGTGAATGGTCTGACGCTGAGACGCGTGAGGTACGCCGTCTCATCGAAGAAGAGTACGTCGTAGAAGGACAGCTGCGCACCGAGGTGCAGATGAACATCAAGCGTCTGATGGAAATTGGATGCTATCGAGGCCAGCGCCACCGCAAGGGGCTTCCTGTGCGTGGGCAGCGTACCCAGACCAATGCACGTACTCGCAAAGGGAAGCGCAAAACCGTTGCCGGTAAGAAAACGGCTCCACGCAAGTAACCCGGCGGACATAGCAGTATGAGGTAGTATGTCAGCAAGCGTGTTGGCAGGCAACAGGCTCATACACTACAGGCCAACTGCTCCCTCTCTTAACACTGGATAACCCTCTGATATGGCAAAGCAAAAAGGCAAACGCGGAAAAGGAAAACGAAACGTTCGCAAGAAGAACGTCGTCGTTGAATCGAACGGACGGGCTTACATCAAGTCCACGTTCAACAACGTTATTATAACCCTCACCGACCAGTATGGCAACACCATCTCGTGGGCCAGTGCTGGCAAGATGGGATTCAAAGGGAGCCGCAAAAACACTCCCTACGCTGCACAACGTGCCGGCCAGGCTGCGGCACAAGAGGCCTACGACCTCGGACTGCGACGTGTAGATGTGTACGTGAAAGGGCCTGGTTCGGGTCGCGAGGGAGCCGTGCGTGCGCTTTCCGATGTCGGGCTTGAGGTTGCTACGATCCGCGACGTTACGCCGCTACCGCACAACGGATGCCGCCCTCCAAAGCGTCGCCGCGTGTGATCAAGACCGTCCGTCCATCGCATATGCCAGACCACTTACTCCAGCATATGCATGGATCGTTGGCGATCAAGACGCACCCGCGTTGATGTCGCACAGTCGTTGCACGGTGGGATGCCGCACGCCCCACGTTGCTTGAACATCTGTATTTTACTGTACACCAAGATATATAACAAAGCGTCACATGGCTCGATACCGAGGCCCCAAACAAAAAGTAGCCCGCCGATTCAAAGAACCAATCTTTGGGCCCAGTAAAGCACTGGAGCGCAAGCCGTACCCCCCAGGACAGCATGGTCGTGGGCGTCGTCGTCGCGAGAGTGAGTACGCGGTTCAGCTCAAAGAGAAGCAGAAAGCAAAGTACACCTACGGGATGCTTGAACGCCAGTTCAAGAATCTCTTCAACCGTGCAACCCGGAAGCGAGGCGTTACCGGAGATGTCTTGCTTCAGATGCTTGAAATGCGGCTCGACAACATTGTCTTCCGCATGGGATTCGGACGCACACGTCGTCAGGCACGTCAGTTTGTGAACCACGGCCACATCCTGGTTAACGATCGTCCGGTTGACATCCCCTCTTATGAGGTGAGCGTAGATGATGTCATTGAGGTCCGCCCCCGCAGCAAGACCATCGAACCAATCCAAGAAAACACCGAGCGCCAGCGCCGTGTTTTTCCTTGGCTTGAAGTAGACCACGGAAATGCGAAAGGTCGCGTCATCCGCATGCCTGAGGTAGATGAGATCCCCGAAAATATAGAATCCCAACTGATTGTGGAGCTCTACTCCAAGTAACAGTTTCATCTTTTCAGTCTGGACGAGGCACAGATAGGCCGTAGCAGCCGCTCGCCTGTGTGCCTGTACCACGCTCCGCACCGCCTTTGTATAAAATACCGACTTGAGCGTATGAATAACTTTGGGATCCAAATGCCGGAAGCGGTCCACGTAGAAGACGCTTCCGACACGACCGGACAGTTTGTTATCGAGCCGCTTGAACGGGGCTTCGGCATTACTATTGGCAATGCCCTGCGCCGCGTTCTTTTGTCCTCTATGCGTGGACAGGCCATTACCGCAATAAAGATCGACGGAGTTCAGCACGAGTTCTCGACGATCCCGGGGGTGACCGAAGACGTTTCGGACATTATCCTCAACCTGAAAGGCGTACGCCTGAAGTCAGAGGAAATGCACGAGGCGCACATTCACTTGACGTTGGAGGGACCGGGTAACTGGACGGGCGCCGATCTGCAGGATGCAACCAGCGAGTTTGAGATCCTAAACCCGGATCATCATATCGCCACGCTTGCTGAAGATGCAACTGTTAACGTTGATCTTCGCATCGGGTACGGGCGTGGGTACGTTCCTTCTGACGAGAACAAGCGCGAAGATGACCCCATCGGGGTGATCGCAATAGACTCGATCTTCACGCCGATCAAGAACGTGAAGTACTCGGTTAAGCCAATGCGTATCGGAGAGAAGATCGACTATGAGGAGCTCACCCTTGAGGTAGACACCGACGGCTCAATCACGCCTGAAGAAGGACTGACGCGTGCCGCCGCTATCTTGCGCGATCACATTCAGTTCTTCATTCAGCTCGACGAAGAGCCAGAGCCGGTTGTTGAAGAGCAGGAAGTCGACGAAGAAGTTAAGCGCATTCGCGAGTTGCTGGCACAGCCCGTCGACGAACTCGATCTGTCGGTTCGTTCGCACAACTGCCTGAAAGCGGCAAGCATCAAGAACATTGGTGACCTGGTGCGTCGTGAAGAAAGCGAGATGCTCAAGTTCCGCAACTTCGGACGTAAGTCACTGCAGGAGCTGGTTGAAGTGCTCGACGACCGTGGACTACACTTCGGAATGAACGTCGAAGAGTATCTGGAAGAACAGTCCGGCAGCTAACGCTACTGAACGAGACTGCCTGTGTACCGCACAGGCCCTCGCGCAATAAACACGATTACTTTTGGTTTATAGATTGTCATGAGACACCGCACAAAACGTCACAAGCTGGGGCGCACCAGCGCGCATCGCAAACGGACCCTGCAGGCGCTTTCAAACGCGCTGATTGAGCACAAACGGATCCGTACCACCATCGCCAAAGCAAAGGCGATGCGCCCGTTTGTTGAACCGCTCATCACGCGAGCAAAAACAGACAACGAGCACAACCGCCGTCAGGTCTTTCGCTACCTGCAAGACAAGAAGGCCGTAACTACGCTCTTTGACGACATCGCAGAGCAAGTAGGAGATCGCCCGGGCGGCTATGTGCGCATCATCAAGCTGGGTCAGCGTAACAACGGTGGCGCCGAGATGGCACTCGTTGAGCTTGTTGACTACAACGACGTTCCCCCGTCAACAGCAGGCGGAAGCAGCAGCGGATCGCGCACACGTCGTGGTAGCGGTAAGGGAAGCCGTGATGATGACGAAGAGTAGCACCCCGTATCGTGCAGGCAAAAGGTAGAAGTACACCGTACAGACGCGGTCCATCTCGTCTGGATGCCTGCTGCGCCGGCTACAGTAACGTCAAAAACCGAAAGCGAGATAGAAGCGAAACCGCTTCTGTCTCGCTTTTTTATTGGGACCGGTTGCGCTGAGGACGTGTGGAGAGGTCCTCTAATGGTAAGGTGCCTACACTGACAGAACGCTTTGTATGAATCCCGCGAACATAAGCATCGTATAGGGTAGCAGCACGCCTATACTCACGGGGTTATACAGCATTTATGATTCAAGCCTCCTCCGTTCTGAAAGAGGCCAATATCTCCATTGAGCCGAAATTTGAAGCTCGTCTGGAGCGCCTACTTGCGCACTGCCGCACGCATCTGCCTAACGTAGACGAAGACATGGTCCGGCGTGCGTTTCGGCTGAGCTACTGGGCGCATCGGCACCACTGGCGGGCTTCGGGGGAGCGCTACATTGCGCATCCAATGGAGGTTGCAGACATTGTAGCGCGCGATATAGGTCTTGACGATGTAAGCGTAGCGGCTGCGCTCCTGCATGACGTTGTTGAGGACACCGACCTCTCGATCGGTCTCATTCGTGAAGAGTTTGGCGACACGCTCGCAACGATCATCGACGGACTTACCAAGATTAGCGGGGTATTTGCGAGTCGAGAGCTTGGGCAGGCAGAGAACGTGCGCAAGCTCATGCTTTCGATGGCAACCGACCTACGTGTCATCCTGGTTAAATTTGCTGATCGGCTGCACAACATGCGCACGATCGAGGCGCTTCCTAAAGAGAAGCAACTCAAGAAGGCAAGCGAAACAAAAGAGCTCTTTGCCCCGCTTGCGCATCGCTTTGGGCTCTTCGCGGTCAAGAGCGAACTCGAAGACTTGTCGCTGAAGGTACTCGACCCCGATTCATACTATCATATCCTGAACAGCCTGGCCGACCGAAAAGAGGAGCGGGAGGCGTACATCGCATACTTCACCGAGCCGCTGAAACAGCGCCTTGAGGCAGAGGGCTTTACGTTTGATATTTATGGGCGGGTCAAGAATATCTACTCCATTCATCGGAAGATGAAGCGGCAGAATAAACCGCTTGAAGAGATCTACGATATTTTTGCGATTCGCGTTGTGCTTGATGAAAGCGGAAAGAAAGGGCGGGAGGACTGCTGGCGAATCTACTCCATTGTCACCGATCTTTACAAGCCGCTCCCAGAGCGCTTTCGAGATTTTATATCGGTTCCCAAGTCGAACGGCTACCAGAGCTTGCACACTACGGTGCTTGGCCCAAAAGGGCGGCGCGTAGAGGTACAGGTACGCACGAAAGAGATGCACGAAGTGGCCGAGCGCGGTGTGGCTGCGCACTGGAAATACAAGGAGGGGGGCGACCGTTCGGATGAGGAGATGGACCAGTTCCTCGACTGGGTTCGCGACCTGCTCGACAGTCCCAAGCCTGAACAGGCAACGGAGTTTGTCGAGGAGTTTCAGCTGAATCTGTACGACGAGGAGATCTACGTTTTCACTCCAATGGGCGATCTCATGACGCTTCCACAGGGGGCCACGCCTGTCGATTTCGCTTTCAAGGTGCACACTGAAGTGGGCATGCAGTGCATCGGTGCGAAGGTCAATGGTAAGATGGTGCCTCTCTCGCGCGAACTGGCAAGCGGTGATCAGGTGGAGATAATTACCTCAAAAAAGCAATCCCCCAATCCAGACTGGATTAACTTTGTCGTTACGCACAAAGCGCGTAGTCGCATCCGCCACTGGACCAACGAGAAACGCCGCAAAACCTCGCAGCTCGGCCGCGAGATCTGGGAGAAAGAGGCGCGCCGCGCTAACGTAGAGATTAGCGACCAGGACCTTCAAGAGGTAGCGCACGAGCTTAAGTTCCCGGATCTCCAGCAGCTATTCTACGAGATCGGAAGTGGGCTCTACGAGCCTCAGAAGCTCATCGACCGGATCAAGCTGGGAGCCAAGAACGACGAAGCCGCCGCCAAAGAGGCTAACGAAGAGGAGCTCCGAAAGAAGTACGAACGGTTTCTGGATGCAGCCCAGACGTCAGGCAAGCAGGCTCTCCTCATCAACGGTGAACTGCAGACCGATCTGGCGGTGAACTACGCAGCCTGCTGCAATCCGATTCCGGGAGACGAAGTCTTCGGCTACGTGAGCCGCTCCGGGTCGATCAACATCCACCGCTCCAACTGCCCGAATGCGCCCGACCTGCTTGCAAACCACCCCGATCGCATCCTCGAGGTAGACTGGAGTCATCAGAACGATGTGCAGTTTGGTGCAGCTCTGCGTCTTGTCGGTGAAGACCGGGTCGGAATGGTTAATGACCTGACAACCGTGATTTCCAAGAACTTAAAGACGAATATTCGGTCTATAACTATTGACTCGGAGGACGGTATCTTTTCAGGGACGATCGTGCTTCACGTGAGCGACCTGGAGCACTTGAAGCGTCTCATGGAACGCCTGAAGCGGATCGACGGCATTCACGGGGTCTATCGTTTTGAAGAATAGCTTACTTGAGAAGAATAGCTTACTTGAATAGTGATGCGCCTGCACTGCGTAGCTTCACGTAACAGGCATTCGGCCCGCAGTATGTTAGTCCAACTCATCGATTCAGTCTCATAAGCTACGTTGGTACCATGGCAGAACGTACTGAAACCATCACAAAGAAAGATATTGCGCGCCGTGTTGCGCAGGAGATGGATACCCCCGTTTATAAGAGCGAGCCGTGGGTCAACGCGGTGCTCGACGCGATGGGCGACTTCCTCCTCGAAGCTGACCCCGAGGTGCGCATCGAGCTGCGCGACTTTGGCGTGTTTGAGGTAAAGAAAACAAAAGCAAAGCCCAAGGCACGCAATCCCAAAACCAACGAGACTGTGTTCGTACACAGCCGCCGAAAGACCCACTTCCGTCCAGGCAAACGCATCCGCGAGGTGCTGCAGACTCCGCTGCATGAACTGGGGTACGAAATTCCAGAAGGCAGTGCCGATAAACACCTCGACGACGATGAGTAGGACGGTAGCCTACAAGATTACGCTCAGGAGCACGCTGGTCGGTGATAGCAGGCAGTGTGGTTCCAACCTGATACCCAAGTCATGTAGTGTCTACAGACACGCCAAGAGATTGGTACTATGAGATTGGTACTATGAGATTGGTACTATCAGCGCGCCTGGACTTGCTGCATCATGTTCATTAGCACCATGTTCATTGGCAACATGTTCACTGTGGACACTGTGTCGGCCATCTGCGTTGCGAAGCTTTCCGCCAACGTGGTCATACCGCGTTCCAGCTACGTCCGATTATAGCCCTGCACCACTGTGCTTGAACACCGTGCTTGAAACCCCTCCACGTCTTGTTGGCATCGATTACGGCACCAAGCGAGTAGGAATTGCGCTCTCAGATCCGCTCCACATGGTGGCACGTCCACATCGCACGGTGTCTCCCCCAGCGCTTGTAGATGAGCTGCAAGCCATCCATAGCAAGCACGGGATTGCACGCATTGTCATCGGCTGGCCCCTGAAGCCAGATGGTACCGCTGGAGCAATGACTGAGACTGTACAGAAGTGTATCGATGCGATTCGGGAGGCGCTGCCCTCGGTGCCTGTCGATAAACGCGACGAACGCAACACATCAGAGCTTGCCCAGCAGGCACTCAGCGACGCGGGGGTACGACAGCCCGGTCGGCATGACAAGGGCCGGGTGGATGCGGCAGCGGCGGCTCTTATCTTGCAACACTTCCTTGATGAGTAATAGGACGTACGAATAGAAAAGACGGGCGAGAGGTATACGGTGCACCAAGGTCGTCGCTGCAGCTACGCATCTCATGATCGCTTTTCTCGCTCATCCAAAATGCGATGCGCAACGGTGCGTGCCAGGTCGGGCGCGTTTCCCCAGGCTCGGTTATTGGCAATGAGGTAGAGGGTGGTATCTTGCTGCTCCGCCTGAAAAGCCAACGCGGTGGCATCGAGCACCATGTCGCGGGCCTGTCTGGTTTCAGAGAGGGCTGGCGCGGGCTTGTCGAACGGATAGGCGTGTTTGAATGCCTCGGCATAGGGCATGTCGCGCGGCGTGAGAAGGCGACTTACAACCGTGCTGTTGCCCTGCGTAAAGCGTCCACCACAGCGATTCCACTGTTCGCGGATCATGGGAAGCCAGTTCCAGTGACTGAAGACATGTCCGAGACCGCGGGTGTTAAGCCAGTCAAAGTAGACAGGCTGCAAGAGATGACCAGAGCGTATTTCGAGGTGCGTGGGGATCTCGGTAGGTACCGCGCTGAAAAACGAATCAAGCTCTTCTGCAAAGGCATGGGGCGGCGGGCTGTCGCGCTTGCGCTGATACTCCTGCTGAAAAATAATGCCAGCCAGGCGATTATCAAGGAGCGTACGGGCAGGGTCCAGGAACGTATCTACATATGCCTCCGCATCGAGATAGTCGGCGTTTGTCGTGTATCGGGGTCCGTTGCTGGTGTTGGAGCGAAGCGTGCGTGCGCTGAATCGCTGAGGGGCCTTGAGCAAGAACCGCGCACTCCCGGGGGCCGCGTCGGCATAACGCTTCAGCGTGTGAAACGTGCGCGTGGGCTCTCCTGCGTCGTGCAAGGGATGATAGAACGTGAAGTCGATCTCCAGCACCGAGAAATGATCGAAGTAGTGCGGCGCATAGGAGATCGGGACCTTGTCGATGGTGTAAGACTCGCCGCCAAGGGTGCGCGACTGCGAGGTCGTTTCCGAAGCAGCCTCCTCAGGATACACCTGGCCGATCCAGCCTGCGTACCGATCGCTGGCGGTCCCAAATCGGACACGAGGGTGCACATGGTGGAAGACGTACGCATCGGCTTGATCGCGAAGTACATCGAGAGAGGCGTCAGACATAGTCGGACGTATCGGTTGAATGAAGCAAACGGTAGGAAAATTAAGAACCTGTACCAGCTATCGGTACAAATCAGGCATCCGGGTCTGCCTCGATGACGGCGCGGATCTTTGCATACGTATCGTTGAGCGACTCAGGGATCACTTTCGTCTGCCCGGTCGTGGGCATAAAGTTCGTATCTCCGCTCCAGCGCGGCACTACATGCATATGCAGATGCTCCGGGATGCCGGCCCCGGCGGCACGTCCTACATTGATCCCCATGTTAAATCCTTCGGGGTGAAGCGCCTTGCGGAGCCACTTCACGCACCGGTTGGCCGCCTGTGCAAGCGCACTTCGTTCGGCATCTGTCAAGGCATCGTATTCAGCAACAACCCGGTACGGCAAGATGAGCAGGTGGCCGTTGTTGTATGGGTGCAGGTTCATAATGACGAATACCTGCTCGCCACGCCATAGAATCAGATTCTCGCGGTCGTTATCCTGGCGTACCAGATGCGAGAAGATAGACTCATCCGCATCCAGATCTGGACGATCATTTGCATTCTCAACATACGCGGCGCGCCAGGGGCTCCAAAGCCGGTCCATACAAAGAAGAAACTCAGTGAGAAAAAACCACAGAGGTAAACTTCGTCAGTAGGGTACGGTTCAGGGGGATGCGAACGTCCCCGTTTTCTCCGCCCTGCGCTCCGCATCCGTATGATTTACGCCGACCTGCATGCCCACACCACCGCTTCAGATGGACGGCTTGCTCCTGACGAACTGGTGGCAGCCGCCTGTGATGCAGGGATAGAGGTGCTGGCCGTTACAGACCACGACACCGTTGCCGGGATAGAGGCTGCCCAGAAAGCGGCCGCGTCGACGTCGCTCACCGTTGTGGCAGGGGTCGAGTGCACGGTGCATTTTAAAGGGCACGGGCTGCACCTGCTCGGATATGGCATCGACCCGAACGACGCGGCGCTGCGTCGTCATTTTGATGATTACAAAACAGCCCGACGCACCCGGGCACAGGCAATCGTGCAGCGTCTCCGCGAGAAGTGCGGCCTATCTATCTCCTGGGAGGACGTAACCGAGCAAGTCCCTGAAGAGATTGTCGCGCGTCCGCACATTGCGGCGGCCTTAAAGCAGGCAGGGGCGGTGGATACGGTTAACGAGGCGTTTGAGCGGTACCTGGGCGACGGGGGGCCGGGCTATGTGCCTCTGCCAACTGTTGATGCAGTTGCCGTGATGCATCAGATACAGGCTGCTGGAGGCGTGGCATCGATTGCGCATCCGGGGCACTGGCTGCCAGGCACCGTGCTCCGCGGCATGATCAAAGCGGGTCTCGATGCACTTGAATGCGTACACCCCTCCCACGACGCCTCGCTCGAAGCTTACTACCGGAATCGGGCCCGGTCGCACGAGCTGCACGTGACCGGCGGATCCGACTTTCATGGTCCGCTGACCGAGCATCGGTATCCGGGGCGCATCGGACTTTCGCGACGCGCCTGGGAACGAATCGCATCAGCCTGCACGTAACAGCTTCTGCATTCTTGTCGACCATCAGCTGCATACAATATGCCCAACCGCATCGAAGGACGCCACATCGTTGAAGACGCTAACTTTGGAATCATCGTAAGCCGCTTCAACGAGCTCATTACAGAGCAGCTTCTTGAGGGCGCGCTCGGTGCCTTACGTCGGCACGGAGCCGATGTCAGCGAAACGACTGTGGCCTACTGCCCAGGAGCACTTGAAATACCGGTGCTTGCCAAAAAAATGGCAACCTCCGGGCAATACGACGCCATTATTACGCTTGGAGCGGTTATCCGTGGAGCCACGCCTCACTTCGATTATGTGTGCTCGGGGGTAACCAGTGGAAATATGACCGTCTCCGTAGACACTGGAGTCCCTGTAATCTTCGGGGTGATTACGACGGACACAATTGAGCAGGCGATTGAACGGGCCGGCACGAAAGCTGGAAACAAGGGCGAAGAGGCTGCACTTGCAGCGATCGAGATGGTCGACGTTAACGCACAGCTCGATGCTTCATGACAGCTTCCTATGAGTGATTCGTGAACCTGGAACACCGATAGGGGGGCAGCGTCAATGTGTATGCCTTAACGGAGAGCTTGCTGCGCTGAGACGAGCCTCGGAAAGTTTGAATACTCAAGCTGTACGATAGCTTAAAAAGCAATGCACAGCGGCTTCACGGTAAGCGCCTTGCAAAAAAGCAAAGGGCCTTGTATCGTGTTTACTCCGTGAGTGCAACATGGTGATCGTAGCTCAGTTGGTTAGAGCGCCAGGTTGTGGTCCTGGAGGCCGAGGGTTCAAATCCCTCCGGTCACCCTCACATATTAAGATGCCGCGTTCGTCTAGTCTGGTCTAGGACGCCGCCCTTTCACGGCGGTAACACGGGTTCGAATCCCGTACGCGGTACCAGAAAGCGCCTTGACCTGCACGTTGAGGCGCTTTTTTTGTTGATGGCAGGCACATCTTTCAGCATGCATATCCTTACGTGACGCCCCTCCGCTCAGTCCGTCCTCTAATGAAGACATGTTTTGGACGAGCGGTGCCTTCATATATCTGTATCTGCATCGCCGGATATCCCCGGTCGGGCCACCGGCACGTTTCTTTATCGCCTGAAATTGCGCTGCTGTGCATACTACACATCACACAGGTTGCTACGCACAGGGTAGTATTACAAAAAAGAGACTCACCTTCTTGCATTACGTTACGATGACATGTACTATGTTATATGCGAATCAGGGGTTGAGCGCGAGGATGAGCACGGCAGCAGTAAGCCGTCCGAAGACATGAACAAGCAAACCGGAGTAGGAACGCACCTTTGAGGC
>NZ_JARWGJ010000197.1:0-21762 GCF_040409695.1 Longimonas sp. | reverse complement strand
CGCCTGGCCGAGCAGAGCATCGCGCTCTACAGCATCCACACCAACCTCGATGCGGCACCTGGCGGTGTGTCGTTTGCCCTCGCCGAGCGCCTCGGCGTGCAAGACCCAACGTTCCTCGCGCCAATGCGCGACGCAACCTGCAAGCTCGTCACGTTTGTGCCTGAGGAGGATGCCGAAGCAGTGCACACCGCGATGGCCGATGCCGGGGGGGGACGCATTGGCGACTACGACGCGTGTGCCTTTCGCGCAGCGGGTACCGGCACGTTTCGTCCGGGCGAGGGTACCGACCCGCACATCGGCCGCGCCGGGGGCTCCCTGGAGACCGTCGATGAGATTCGCCTGGAGATGGAAGTGACCCGGTGGAGCCTGCCTGCTGTACGCGCCGCGATGCAGAACGCCCACCCATACGAAGAAGTCGCCTACGACGTATACCCGCTCGACCAGGCCACCACACAGGCAGGCATGGGCGCTATCGGCATGCTCAATGAGGTGGTGCCGCTCTCCGTGTTCTTAGCCCGCGTATCCGACCAGTTGGATGCGGACAGCCTGCGCTATGCCGGCACTCCGGATGCACCCGTGGAGCGCGTAGCCGTATGCGGAGGAGCGGGCAGCAGCCTCGTGGGCGCCGCGCAGAGCGCCGGGGCCGATGCGTATGTGACGGCTGATGTGAAGTACCACGACTTCTTCAACGTGCTGGGCGCCGACGACGGCGCACCGCAGATGGCGTTCATCGACGCCGGCCACTACGAAACCGAAGCCCTCACCGAAGCCCTCCTGCGCGACTGGCTTGCCGAGCGCTTTCCCGAGGTAACGTGGACCCGAACCGCCCACCGCACCAGTCCGATGCGCACGTTTGTACCAGATGGCGAGTAATCCGGCCTTGACCTGCACAGGCTACCCGGGTCTGGATGCGACTTCTCGGACAACGGCGGTAGGTGCTTTCTCTTTCGGAAATGCCCTCTCTGTGCTCGCTTTTTGCACCTTTTCTTTCTCTCTATGAGCAACCCTTCGTCTAACGATTCAGCGTTCAATGGTGGTCCTAAGGGTGAACTGGACGCCTACGCCCCGAAGACCATTGCCAAGCGGGTCTTGGACATCGGCGTGAAGAAGACACATTACCCGGCATACAAGACGCTCACCCTTGGACTCATGGGGGGGGCGTTTATCTCGTTTGGTGCGCTGTACGAACTCTCGGTCATGGCGCACCCCGACACAAACGACAGCGCTGCAACGATTGTAGCTCCGTTCTTCTACGCATTCGGGTACATCATGGCCTTCATATCGGGGGCCGAGGTGTTTACGACCAATAACCTGTCGGCGATGGGCGTGGCTTCAGGCAAACTGCGCCTGCTTGAAGTGGCCCGCAACTGGTCGCTCGTACTTGTGGCCAACCTGGTTGGAGCTACGTTCATCGCACTGCTTTACTCCTTCTCTGGATTGCCTGAAGAGATGGACCTGGCCGTGATACAGATGGCGAAGTCGCTGGCTGCTGAAAAACTCGCGTACGGACCGGTTGAATTCGTCATCATTGGCACCTTCGGCAATATGCTTATCTGTTCTGGACTATGGCTCGCTATGGCCGGACGTACGGTCACCGACAAGGTGCTTGCCCTGCTCGTGCCTGTAGCTGCTGTTCCAGCACTCAGCTTTCAGCACAGCACCGGAAACGTCTTTCAGTTTGTATTGGCGCTCATCACTGAGGCTGAAGGCGTTCCGCTCGATTTGCCGTCAGAGATCACGATCGGCGCCATCGCCAGCAACCTGTTCTTCGTCTCAATCGGAAATATTATCGGCGGCGGCGTTTTTATCGCTGTAATCTACTACTTTGTCTTCCTCCGAGGCGCATAAACAGCTTTGCCAATCTATCTCTGCACCTGTGCAGTGTGGGGAGTGAGAGGAATGTGCCGCTTCAAACGTGGAGAAGAAGTGCTCTGGCGCAGCCGAAATGGGACGCCAAAATCGGGAAATAAAACAGATTCTCATCCGGCAGCCAGTTCCGCGCCCCCCTCTACGCCGTTTCAGAAAGCCGCGCGGTCTTTGATGTTGGATACGTATCTGGTACCGCGGCTGGAGCGGGTAAGCCCCTGAGTAGATAATTGGTGTCCATCACGGTCTCTGGGGGCGCGTGGGGGTCATGTCCTGAACGCAGGAGCAGGTACGCTCAAAAGATAAGACCACCATTCTTTTTCTACTCCTCAACGTTTCGAGTCTGCCATCATGCTGTACGTTCCTCGATTTTCTTCGCGGCTCCCCCATGCAGCGACCTCTGCTGGTTACTCCCTTCTGATCGCCACTACGCTGCTGCTATGGAGCCTCACCGATCCCGCGGCTGTACAGGCGCAGGACAACCCCAACGTTGAGCGGGCTGCGAATGGTATCACCGTGACCTGTGAGAACGCCACGGCCCTGGCGGTCAGCAAAGTGGAGGATCTTCACTCGCCCAGCCTGTTCTCGGTCGCTCAAGGCGACGACGTGGCTGACCTTGGGGATTATTACGAGGCCCGGCTCAGCTACGAATTGGACTTCTATACCTACATTTGCAACTGCCAATACGATAACCCTGCGATCCTGCCGGGAGACGGATATGATTCGGCGCAGGCCTGCCTTGACGCGCAGGTGGGAGAGCCAGAGGAAATCGATGAGATCGCCTCTTGCGCCCGAGATGTAGCCGCCGAAGCGGCTGAGTCCCCGGCTTGGGCTGCGGAAGTCACAGCCTGCCATGTCGACAATTACCAGTCGGCGCGCCAGTGTTTACACGCGCTGGATGCGGAAGGCGACTGTAGCCAGTCGACGCTTGAACAGGTTCGACAGTGCCACATCATGAGCTTTGATGAAGGTGAGGGGGAAGATTGCGACGGCCACTTGCAAGCCGACAGCCCCA
Organism: Longimonas sp.; assembly: GCF_040409695.1. Classification (GTDB taxonomy): domain Bacteria; phylum Bacteroidota; class Rhodothermia; order Rhodothermales; family Salinibacteraceae; genus Longimonas. The sequence goes on along the minus strand of NZ_JARWGJ010000197.1, from coordinate 18,881 downwards.
ATCCGGAATGGCTGATGCTCGTTCAAGACGAGATTCAGCGTAAGTGCCTGAATTGACACAACGCGGTTGGACTTAAGGATCGACCCGAGCTGCATAGCATCGAAATAGGAGCCAGATGGCATGCTGGGGATGCCAACCGTGTCAACCTTACCCCTGAACGAGTAATTGCGGCGGCAGGCAATATGTCGGTACTTGTCAGTTTGTTGACGCCCTGCCGGTGCGATACCGACGGCTAATGGCCAACCAGCGCTGGGTGTGGTAGCGATAGTACGCTACGGCGGCAGGTACGCCCTTCTCGGCAACCAGCGCCAGGTACAGTCCCCACAACGCAAGCGCCGTGGTGGCGCCGGTGTAGGCCAGCGGAAGCGAAAAGAACACGAGCCCCGCCAGCTGCCCGTAGAACGGCCAGGTGGTGTCTCCGCTGGCGCGCAGCGGACCGATCGCGCCGTTCATCAGCCCCTTAAGCACGACACTCACGCAGGCAGCGCGGATCAGTCCAGCGGTCAACTGGATCACCTCGGGCTCCTGCACAAACAGGCGGGCCACGGGTGTTGCGCCGATGAAGATGGCAGTGGCTACCAGAAGATAGGTGGCCATGGTAAAGCGAAGCGCGTCCTGGGCGACAGTACGCGCCTCCGCTTCCTCATGGCGCCCCAGTGCCTGCCCCACCAGACTGCTGGATGCGAGGCCGAATCCCCAGCCGGGTGTGTTCATGAGGCCGCGCACACGGATGGCCACCACGTACGCTGCCACCACCTGCGGACCAAACATCGACACGATGGCCAGCATGGGAAAATGGGTGCTGCCCTGTGTGAGTTTTCGCAGGGCCAGGGGGGATGCGATGCGCAGAAAATCGAGAGACAGCGTTCGATCCCATTGCGCCGCCGCCCGCTGCCATTGGATGGGTAGCTTGCCAACGACGGGCAGACGCCCGCGCACCAGTCCAATTCCAAAAACGACGGTGACCGAGGCAGTGCCGATCACAGTACCGAGGGCCGCCCCCACCACACCCAGGTCGAGCCCAAAGATCAGGAACGCGCTGAATCCGATGTTAGCGAATGCTCCCCCGGCACGGATTACCATAGGAATCCACGCTTCGTTGGCGCCTACCAGGGCACGGCTGCTTACCAGATTGAGCGCAGCAAATGGCATCGCCAGGCTGGCCACCTGCAGGTAGTCGGTGCCATAGCGAATGGCCTCTTCGCCCGAGCCGATGAGCCGGATCAGCGGTTCGGGGATCATCCAAAACAGCGCAAGCAGTGGCACGGTGGCCGTTAGCGCGTACACCGTGCTGATGCTAAGCACGGTGCTGATATCTTCCGGACGATTCGCACCGAAGCGCTGCGAAACCAGACTGATTGTGCCACCCGCGATGCCGCCTCCTACCATGTAAGCGAGCGTCCAGTACGGCACTCCGTACCCGATGCCTGCAATGCCTGCCGCGCCGATGGCCATCCCGATCATGGCCAGATCGGCTGTGGCCTTCGACATGCGTGCCAGCCCGGTCAGGATACGTGGCCAGGCCAGATTGGCAATGGGACGCACATGCGCCGTCTGGATCCACCCGACATGGGCCAGCCCCCGGCCAATGGCTTCTATAAAATACCGGAACGGATTGGGCAAAGCATATGCTGGCTTTGAAACTGACAATGCGATATATACCCCTTACCGGCCAAAGGGGCTGTGGAGCCGCAGCTGCGGCCAAGCATCACGGCGTTGTCGCAACTATGGACTCAGCACGAACAAACGCCCATAATGGCTGACCTAAGAACCTGGTATGTTGATTTCTTAATTTGGGCACCCAGGAGTACGTCCTCCCTGCGGTCGGGGCGCTGCGAGCGTCTCCGCTGGCCTGCAAACCAAAACCCAAACAGGTTCTGAGTCTGTGCGGACTTTCAGCTTCGCCTACGTCGAGTGCTGTGGTGTAGATGGCTGTAGCGAGGTCGTAGGGCACATCCAGCCGGTAGACCAGGATGGCGCGGCGGGTGGTATCCACAAGAAAGAGAATCCGTCCCGCTTCGGCAGACTCGGTGCCGCGCACGGCCCCGTCATTATGATATTGTGATCAGGATGGTCGCGGCAGCGGCTCCTGGCGGCCGGCATGACAGGAAAAAGTACTTTACTTTGCAAAAAATCTCATGTATGATTGCAATTGTACATGTCCTGTGTCAGAGTGATGACTCCACCCACGCGGAGATAGACCTTCAATAGGCAGATACATCGTTTCGCTACACCGTTACACAGGGATCTGCGATGAAAGAGACGGGGATAGACATCGAGCAGTTGGTTCGCACGATTCGCGCCGACGGGTATGCGGGAGATGGAGCAGCGGTGTGGCGTTACGCACAGCGCGTGCTCACGCATCGCCTCAAGCAGGCGCGGCAGTCTGGGAATCCCATCGATGCTGCAACGGAGCAGGTACTGCGTCAGGCGTTAGACGAGGCGCTGCATAAAACAGCAGATCAGTCCACGAACGACATCCAATCGCCCGATCCTCAAGCAAATCCAACTTTTGCGAGGCGGAACCTGGAGCCCAGTGCCCTGCCGTCGTTAGCACACCTGCATACGTTGATTGGGAGTGCGTTCTCGGCCCCGGTGGATGGATCGCAGCGGCGGGCACTCGTTCTGGCGTGGCGTGCTCTGCGCATGGTAGAGCGCGCACTTGGGCAGGCGCCCGTGTGGAGTGTGCAGGTGTGGCGGCTCCGCTGGAAGGCCTATCGGGCCATCAACCAGCACCGGCGCGCAGCCCGCGGAGCGTTTTCAGATGCTGTCTAACTGTCGTCCTCTCGCAACGCAATACCCTCCAACTCACACCAACGGCGAAGGGCGCGCTTCATGTGCTCCTCCTCAAATTGATGCCAATCGTTGAGCATTTCCTTCTCGGCCAAAAGCTGCTTATAGCGCCGATAGGCTCCCCGAGAACGAAACATATCGGACACACGCGACATCTCGTCTGGCATATGCGTTCTCACGAACCTGCGCACCAGCGAAAATCCCAGACCAAGTTCGTTTTTGTGGGGCACCCGAATGTAGGTATCTGAGAAGCTTGCTATGTCAAAAGCATATTGCATCATGCTGTAGTCAACCGTAACCGTTGGTGCTGATCTGTCTCTCATAGCGGGTTGGATTGAGGGTAGTAGACCTCCTATCATCAGAAGATACACGGTGCGGCAACACATTACAGGGAAAGCCTTTCGGAGCAGGTGTGGAGCTGCCCGGCTATAGCTCCCTTAGCCCGGGATCAGGAGCGGATATCTTAGGCGGTGTTTGAATCCCGCCAAACAGATATGGAGAACGTCTTCAGTTAGCTATTCACCATCAGGCCCTCTCCGGCCAGCGTCTGATGGGCTGGGTGGTACTGCTCGGGCGTGTTGATATGAAACTGTAGACCCGGTTGCAGGGGCTCACCCTACCCGCGCATGGTATGTTCCGCCTTGCATATCTGACTGAAATGCGGCATACTGAAATACAGTTTTCGTACCTGCCAAACGCCCTCCATCCCATGCTTCGTGTCTGTACTCGCCTGCAATCTGTCGGCTTTGGTTTAGCTCTTCTTGTGCTATGTGCCGGATGGAGCTCGCCTCCAGATGATACACAGACGTTGTTTGATGACGCGCGCATCGCCTGGGATGAAGGGGCATACCCCGAGGCGCTCATGGGCTTTCAGGCGGTGCTTGATGAAGAGGATGGCGAGCGCTTCTTTGACGACATTGCGCTTATCACCGGCGAGCTGTACGAAACGGTCGAGATTGCGCCGGACGGACGCAATCTCACGTTCAGTCCCACCGGTGAGCAGGTAGCGTACGAGCACGTGCAGAACAATGCGCAGCATACGGTGATCGTTGACCTCACTGGTGAGGTGCCCGAGGAAGTCGATCGCTTCGAAGGCACCGACTTCGTGTTTGCCCCCGACGGAGCAACGGGGGTGTACCGGCGCATCCAGCCGACGGCCGACATGCGATCGGCTGCCCAGGCGATGCGGCAGGCGCGCGCAGATCGCGATCGGGCCGCCATGCGACGAGCCAATGCGATGCTGGAATGGCACGCCGCCCGGGCCAGCACCTGGAACGAGCGTCGCATCGAAGACGGCGCGTCTGAGCCGCTTGCACACGACACGCTCCTGCTCGCCGACCCGGCCTACGACGCTTCCGGGCAGCTGTACGTGACCGGGATGAATCCTGAACAGACCGATCGTTCGCACATCTACCGGTTTGGAGACATGAGCGCAGCGCCGGTGCCGGTGCACGACGACACGCCAGGGTACCGGATGCAGCCGCAGCCTGTGGCCGGGCGTCCACATCTGCTCTATGAAAGCAGTACCGAGCCCCCCTTCCCGGTGCCGTCCGATCAGATGCCCGCGTCCGCAGCGTCCGATGGACCCGCGATCACGCTCCACAACCTCGACACGGGCGACACCACCTCGTTTGCCGGGGTGGCTCCCGTCTTGTCTCGCGACGGGGCGCTTGTCGCGTACCGCACCGAAGGCGACATGCACCGCCTTCTCGCTCGTTCTACCGACCCCCCCAACGAGGCTCGCACGCTCTACACCAGCGATGATGCCATTGCATCGGTCGCCGTATCGCCGGAGGGGAGGCACGTTGCGTTCACGCAGCAGCCCGGCATCAGTCACCAGGTGTACCTGTCTGATACCGAGACAGGCGTTACAGAGCAGTTCAGCCGCAACATCCAGCACGAGCTCTTTCCCGAGTTTCTGGATGAGGAGACGCTGCTCGCCAAGATGGGTGAGTTTCGCCATCGCCGCGCGCATCTCTACGGAATCGCTACGGGCGATAAGCACCGCATCTTTCACAACAACGACATCCGCACCGTCTCGATGGAGTACGAGTGGGACGTGGCGCCTTCGGGTGACCGCGTGGTGCTACGCGCCGACCGGGACGGCAATACCATTACGGAGGAAGAAAGCGTGCACCTGGTGGACCTCACCCAGCGCATCTCAATGGATGCGCTGCAGGCACGCATCGCCGATCAGCTTGAAGCGGAGCAGACGCTGCGTGACGACGCCGAGGCCATGTTTGCCCCGATGCACGACGACGTAGCCGCCGCCACCAGCGAGATCAACCTGACGCGGCTCTACGAATACCAGAAGGCCCTCTACGATTTCGACTCGAAGTACTTTACCGAGCCGGGCAACCGAAAAGCCAGCGCGTACATCTACGAGACGCTGGAGTCGTTCGGCTATGAGCCCGAAAAACAGTGGTTCATGCCGAACGGTCGAGACAGCACGGCCAACGTGATTGCGCGGCTGGAAGGGAGCGAACACCCTGAAGTAACGTACATCTACAGCGCCCATTTCGACTCGGTGCTTGGCAGTCCCGGTGCCGACGATAACTCGACCGGCACGGCGGTGCTGCTCGAAATGGCCCGCGTCTTGGCCGATAAAGAGCTCCCCGCTACGATCATCTTCGCCTCCTTAACCGCTGAGGAGGCGGGACTGTTGGGAGCCCGAGAGTTCGTACGTCGCGCTGATGAAGAGGGCCTGCAGGTGGCTGGGGTTGTGAACAACGACATGATGGGCTGGACGCGCCACCACCGTCTCGACAACACCATCCGCTTTTCGAACTACGGGATTCGCGACATCCAGCACGCCTCGTCGATCCTGTTCTCGGACCTCATCACATACGACTCGCGCTACTACCGCTTCACGGATGCGCAGGTGTTCTTTGAAGCGTACGGCGACGTGCTGGGCGGCATCGGTTCGTATCCGATCTTAGGCAACCCGAACTATCATCAGCCTACCGACCGGCTGGAGACGATCAACCACCGCCTGGTGCGTGCGGTAGCGCAGTCTACCACCGGGGTGTTCATGAAGCTGGCGCATACGCCGTCTATGGTTCGGGGGCTGCATGTGGAGCAGACCGAAGACACGTACACCGTCCGCTGGGACGAGCCGTTGGAGTCGGACATTACGCATTACGAGGTGCGCTATCACACCCCCGATGGCGAGACCGTAGTCAAGGAGATCGACGACCGGAGCGTTGTGCTTGATGCGTTCGACACAGAAGCACCCGTCGCTGTGCGCGCCGTCAACGGCCGCGACCTGCCGGGGTGGGACTGGGCCGAGGTTGTGGTGGAGTGAGGAACGTGCAGGCTATGGAGGCGGCACGCTCGTTGAGCGAACCAGCCTCCTGGCCCTTTTGCTGATGGCCGATGGATGGGCTTGTGTGCTGGTGTGTGTTTTGGGGATGTGCCCTTTGCGCTTGGTGCCAGGCACTTCTTTGTAGACGACGGACGAACCACGACCTTTTCCGGTCCGCCTAATCTTTCGACAGAAAAGGCTGTGGCGTCCTACGCGCCGTCGAGTTCAGCCAAGTGCACCGAGCCCTCTCCTATTCGCAACAGGTGGTGTTTGGTGGGGACCCAGCGGAAGCGGTCGTCAACCTTGTATTCGGCGGCTATATCTTCGCGACCGAGATGCGATGCGCATCCCGAGTTGCTTCTAATCAGATAATGATCATAGAGGTAGCGTATCTCATCTCCAACCTCCATAGTCTCTGAAGGCCTATCCATTTGTACAGTCGCAACGGTGAAAAATGCATATTCATCAACGAGTGCGTTCAGCTGTTTGATACGACTATAATTATCTTCTCGAATTACTGAAATACTTCCATTTCCCTCTTCTCGGTAAACAAACGTCCCCTCCAGAAAGTCTTCGACCTCAGTAACATGTCGCAGTTCTTGATCAGGTCCATACGTGTAGGTACGTGGAAATGTATGGTAGTGTACAACATGAGACCCGTCATCCAGCACAGCAAGTCCACTGTACCTGGTAAAATGGTCATCTACCATCCAGATATTGGTCTGGTATGGCTCGCCAAAGGACCCGACAAGCGTGCCGGTTGAATCGACATGGTGGATTGCGCCATCAAGTGCATCGATCTCCGTCTCGCCACGCAACGGAAGTTGGCCGGTGGTTGCAAAGCCATCTTCGCTCACCTCAATCTGCGTGGGTTGAAACTGCGTGCGTACATCCTTGCGGTGCGTGCACGAGGCCCCCTCGCAGGTGAACGTGGCAATACGCATCGTTCCCATAGCGACGTATACCTCTGCACCTTGAACAGTCAGATCAGTCGGAAACATAAGCTCGCCGGGCCCCTGTCCCCGAGTGGCGACCTGTTCAGCACTTTCGGTGGGGATGTGGTACGACCAGAGCTCTTCCATACCAGGAAGGGTTACGAGAATGAGCACAAGGTTCTCATTCAGCGACGCAACTTCCACGGTTCCCGTGTCAGGCACATCAACAGGAATCCGATGGGCATCGGCCATCGCATCGTTACCGTCGATATGGGCCTGCAGGCGTTCCAATGAAGCAGGAACCGACGAGAGATCACACGGCACAGCGTCACTGACTGCGGTGGGGGTAACATTCACGTGAGGCAGGCGCTCAGGGTCTGGATGGACCTGCTCACCGCTACTTTCTTGCGCGTGCGAACCGCCCTCCTCCGAGGCGTCGCCTCCGCATCCGGTAAACAACATAAAGGCGATAAGGACAAGGCATGATAGTATGGTGTGGATACGCATCATTTGATGGATGGGGTTAGGAAAATAGGAATGTGTACTGTGGTCTATATGCCGATCTCGCTATCAAGATTACGGTAGAGGCGGTCAATTCCATGGCTGCCTGCTGTTCGAGCCAAGACTGAATCGCGCTTCGATATATTGAACCTGTTTGGGTTTTGGTTTGGTCGCGAGAGCGAGCGCCGCTGCGGCGAAAATTGGACTCCGATGGAGGTTCGTAGCGGGGCTACAGGCCGACACGAGGGCGCAAGCCCGGCTGACGCCAGTATATCGGTGACAATTTGCACCAGGGGCATGACCTTCGGCCCCAGCCCATTGAAGCCGGTCGGAGCGCCCCGACTGCAGGGGGAAGTACTCCTGGGATGCCCAAAGTAAGAAATCAAAACAGGCTCTTACACGGGCATACGGAGTCAAACATATCCACGAAGAGCAGATCTTCCTCGCCCTTCGTGAGCGTGACAACGGACACCTCAGCGTGTGTCTCTTTCAGCTCAATCAGTCTATTGAGCCCGCTCATCTCCTGCATCTGATCATCCATCCGGATGAGCAAAAAAGGCTTTTCCGGGATCAGGCTAACTGCACCAGCCTCGTTCGCAGTGGCGCGCAATCTGCGCATGGAGTGCACGCCCCCACTACACCACCACGTACGCCACGCAGAACCCAATTAGAAACACCAGTCCGGCCCACGAGAGCATGCGCATACCGGTAGAGGGACGGGCGTGTTTGGGCGTGTGATCGCCGCACACCAGCTTGTAGTTCATGTAGCCGAGTACCGGAGCCGACAGAAACGCCAGTGTGGTAGCCACGTCGACCAGTGTTGTTAGGTTTTGCACCAGGAGTGCAAGAATAATCCAGGCGCCCAGCGGCGTTACGAGCAGGGCAATCCAGTAGTGGCGCTGCGAGGTGGGCGCATCATCGCCAGCAACGGCCTCGGTAGCGGTCGTAGTCGCGATGTCGGAGGCCCCGTTGCCAATCGTACCGCCCCAAAACGCCATGTACCAGGCAACCAGTCGCGTATAGGCATCGGTTACGGCGAGCGTGGTGCTGAGCATGGTCGTGAGCGCTGCAACACCAACCAGCGTGCCGATGCCCACGCCAAGCGTGCTGCTGTAGAGATCGACGACCTGCGTTGCGAAGGGAACGGCCTGCGTAGCGAACTGCATGCCCGTACCATACATCACCCCGGCACCCAGTACGAGAAAAGCCAGTGCCATGAGCAGCGACAGGCCGTATCCAATAGCAAAATCGGATTGCACATCGCGTAGCTCAGGGGACGTCTGCACCTCTTTTGCGCGTTCGAGCGTCCAGAACGAGTGCCACGCGGCCACATCGATCGGGACGGGCATCCAGCCCATCAGCGCAAGCGAGAAGGCGATGCCGGAGGTGGTAAGCAGCGCACCCGGACCTGCGGTGGGGCCAGTAGCCTCGGGGGGCGGTCCGACGAGCGCAGCCACGGCAGCGGCAGCTGTAGATACCGCAAGCACCGCCATGATCCCCTTCATGGCGCGGTCGAGCACCTGGTAGCGCCCGACCAGCAAGATCAGGATACAGAGCCCAAGCACGACCCCGCTCCAGAGCGCCAGATCTGGCGTGATGCCGACAAGCCACCCCATGAGTCCGGCAGTAACAGCCGTTACGCTGGCGAGCACGATAAACATGGTGCCTGCTGTAACCACGGCAAAGAGCGCAGTGGCCCAACGCCCAAGTCGACGATAGCCATCGAGCAGGCTCTCTCCGGTGGCTGCAGCATAGCGCGGCCCGTACTCCAGAAACGGATACTTAAAGAGGCACGCCGCTACGATGAGCACGGCTGCCGCGTATCCATATTCTGCCCCTGCGCGCGTAGACTGCACCAGATGCGATACGCCGATCGCTGCGCCGGCCATAATCAGGCCAGGGCCCAGCGCATTCAAGAGAGCACGGGCTCGGGGCGGAGTCGTATCGGTTGGCATAGCGTGCAGGCTTAATATATAGCTCAGGGATATATAGCTCAGGGCGTAGATGGACGCAATGCCAATATACAAGAACGTGACGTATTCCCCAACTGGCTACGGCATGCAGAGGCTGCGCTGCTTGCACCCCTCATGTACATTCGGTATGCTATTCGTGTGCACCATGCATACACACGATGCTTTCCACCTGCAGGTCTCCTGCATGCATCGCTTCCATACGCTACACCGTACTTCCCATAGCCTGGTCGTTGATCTATGCGTCTCCGTTACTACACCATCGTACTATCGAGCCTCCTGCTCCTGCTTCTACTCCGACCATCCATAGCCGACGCGCAGGATGTGCCGTCGTTTGAGGCGGTTGCTGGACACGCGTTTGGCGAGCGCATCACACAGGCCTATCAGATGGAGCAGTATCTGGAGGCGGTGGCCGAGGCATCGGACCGCGTTGTTGTTGAGCACATTGGCCGCTCGTGGCAGGGGCGTCCGCTGATGCATGCGATCGTTACCGCGCCTGAAAACCATGCGCGCCTCGACGAGATTCAGGCGAATGCGCAGCAACTTGGGGATCCGAGAGACCTGTCGGAGACCGAGGCGGATGCGATTATCGCCGATCAGCCGACCGTGTTCTGGTACGGCGGCTCGATTCACGGATTTGAGCTGTCGGGGTCGGAGGCCGGCCTTCAGATGCTGGAGCGCCTCGCCACGCAAGACGATGCCGAAACGCAGTCTATTCTGGAGAACACCGTCGTTATCATCGATCCCATCTTGAATCCGGATGGGCGCGATGCATTTGCTTATCACAACCACGACAACATGGGGCGTGAGGCCAACCCGGACAATCAGGACTGGGCCAACGACTTTACGGCGTGGGAGGCCCTGAAGTATCGCACCAGTCACTACTACTTCGACATCAACCGCGACTGGTTTGCGCATACCCACCGCGAAACGCAGGCGCGCGTGCCAGTGCTGCAGGACTGGCGTCCACAGGCGGGTATCGACGCGCACGAGATGGGATCGAACGTTGAGTTTTATGTCGACCCGCCCACAGATCCCGTCGGCCCCTTCTTTCCGGAGTACGCGAGCAGCTGGTTCGAGGAGTTTGGCGCAGCGCACGCCGAAGCCTTCGACGCGATCGGCACCGATTACATGACGCGCGAGCGCTTCAACTACTTCTATCCGGGATACACCACCTCGTACCTGAGCTACCAGGGCGCCGTTGGGATGCTGTACGAGCAAGGCAGCAGTCGGGGCCTCGCCCTAACGCGCCCGGATGGCACAGTTCGCACCTATGCCGATGCCGTCAAGAATCAGTACACGGCGTTTACCGCGGCACTCGGACTCGCGGCCAGCGAGCGCGAGGCCCTGCTGCAGGACTATGTAGCCGCGCACCGTGATGCCATTGCCGATGGCGAAACCGGCACGCAGCGCTACCTGCTTGCCGCTGGCGATGGAGACCCGCACCTGCTGGCTGAGGTGGCCGACCTGCTGCAGCGCAATGGCGTCGAAGTCGACCGGCTTACCGCATCCACCAGCCTGAGCAATGTGCAGGACCGCACCGGCACGTCGGTCGGCAGCCGCTCGTTTGAGGCGGGCACGTACGTCGTCGAAGCCGCCCAGCCGCGCAACCGGTTCATCCGTGCGCTCATGGAGCCGAATGTGCCGGTGCCCGAAGACTTTCTGGAGGAAGCTCGTGCGCGGGTCGATCGGGCTGAAAACCCGCGCTTTTACGACATCACGGCATGGTCGCTGCCGATGCTCTTCGGGATCGACGGCTTCAGCACCTCCGACGGAAGCGGGCTCAGCACCGAGCGTGTAACGGAGCCGCAGGCCCCCGCATCTACCATTGAGGGCGGAGAGGCCAGCTACGCGTACCTGATTGACGGCACGCAGGCGGCTGGACTTCCGGCGCTGATGCATCTGAACGAGAAGGGCCACCGCGTGGCGATGCTGCAAGAAGGCACGCGCCTGCAGGGGCAGGACTACGCTGCCGGCACGGGCATTGTGTACGCCGGTCAGTCGGATGCGAGCGTGCACGACGACATGCAGTCCGTTGCTGACCAGTACAACCTGCAGGTGCAGGCGGTGGGTACCGGACTGGCAGAGGGCGAGCGTCCCTCGCTCGGGTCGGGACAGGTTATCTACCTGCAGGCGCCGTCGGTAGCGCTGCTGGCTGAGGAGGGCGTGCAGCCGTATTCGTTTGGATGGGCATGGTTTACGCTCGACCGGCAGTATGAGCTACCCACCACCGTACTGCGCACGCGTTCGCTGGGCAGTGCCAACCTGAGCGAGTACGACACGATCGTGCTCCCTGAAACCTACGGCACCTCGATGATTCGCCGTGAGGCCGGCGACGCAGGAATGGACCGGCTGGCTCGCTGGGTGCGTGACGGTGGTACACTGGTGACAATCGGAGCAGGCACCGAGGTTGCGCGTGAGCTGGAGCTGATCCATCTGCGCTCGTGGTACGATCACGAAGACCACGCCGACAGCCTGCGCGTATCGGTTCCTGGCGCCATGGTGGCTACTGATCTGGATCGCAATCACTGGCTCACAGCGGGCGTGCCCGACGGCTTCCATGCGCTGGTGGATTCGGAGCGCCTCTACCTGCCGCCCGAGGGGGCACCCAGCCCGTCGCAGCGGGCGGGGGTCCGCTATGCTGGAGGCGACGACTTCGACTACAGCGGACACATGTGGGCCGAGTCGCAAGATCGCCTTCCGGGTGCAGTTTACGCCTACGAAGAGCGCGTGGGCAGCGGGCGCGTCATCGCCTTTGCCGAAGATCTGAACTACCGGGCCTACTTCCGCAGCGGCAACCGCTTGTTCTTGAACGCAGTGCTCGTAGGTCCGCAAGCTCCCTGATACGAATCCCCTGACGCCAATCCCAAAAATAGAACAGGGCTCTCGGCGCTCAAAGCCGGGAGCTCTTGTCGGGAGGTTCTCCGAGAGGTTCTGCCGAGAGCTCAGAAAGCACATGGAGATGATTCAGTGCGCCCCCGGTTGGTTATGACCCGGGGGCGTTCGTGCTCAGCGTAGGCCCGGATGCGTCAAACCGCCAGTCGAAGAAGCTGCGCGCACCCATGCGAGAGAGAATCGTGATGTACAGCCGCACCGAATTAGCGTCGGCAATCCGGTCGCTACCGTCCTCGTCGCGCCGGGGGAAGACCAGCGACGAGCGCATGTAATACAGATACTCTGCTCCCGGACCCCGCTGGTTCTCCAGAGTAGAGCGCTGCGGGCGTCCGTGTGTTACGACATCAACGGGAGCCACAGAGAGCGTGTCATCGACCTCCAGGTTAAACCGGATGTTCGAGTACGACGGATTCGCGTCCATCATGTGCGGTGCAAAGAGATGCAAGTCAATCACAACGAACTCCTGGTAGTCCGCCTCGGCCTGCTCGAACAGGCTGGCCGCCACGGAAGCCGACAGGTCGTCTGTGCCGAACGCCGTGGCCGTGTGCGCCAGTGCAAGCTCGCGGCTGATGAGCGTGGCAAACGTCCGCTCAGAAAAGCCCGGCCCGCGATGGCGTACATTGGGAGCGGCGGACCACTTTCTTGTCATCTGCGCCAACTGCTGGTCGAGTGTCACCGCTACGGAGTCCGGGGCGGGGTCCAGGCGAAGGTCAACCAGCGAGTCGGGGTGATGCACGTACCGGACATCCGGAAGATAGCCGCGAGCAATGTCGTCTGTCGTCATCGAGAACATCGACCCGCATCCCCACAGCGCCATGCACAGCGCGACAGAGCAGGCCCAAGCCATCGGGCCTGGCATCGAAAGAGACGCTGCGTTTGGGTTCATAGCCATCAGGTAAAAGCAGCAGGTAAAAGCAGTACATAAACCACCGTCTTTATAAAATGCTCATAGAAGGAGGGCGGTTCCTCTGAGCGTTGCCAGCAAAGCGGAAAGGGGGAGACGCGTGTGGGATAAAAAAGCGACCGTTGAATGCAATAAACCGACCGTTTAGCAGATTTATACGAGAGAGCCGTAACATGTGAGTGGGGCGGCTCGTGACTGTGCCGGCGCGCACCATTGCTGTTTCCGCTGCAACGGAATAGACACTTGCCTGTGCATCGGCCACGCATACAAATAATCGCCGACAACCAGAAGTTATCAACCTCCCAATATGGCTACGCTCATCGTTGACCACGTGCACAAAACATACGGCGATACCAAAGCCGTTAACGACGTGTCGTTTACGGCCGAGCCGGGTCGTATTCTGGGCGTACTGGGGCCAAACGGCGCCGGTAAGACATCCACCATTCGCATGATTACGAACATGACGATTCCGGATGCCGGGTCGGTTACGTACGACGGACGCACCGTGGGGCCGTGGAGCCAGCGGCGGCTGGGCTACCTGCCAGAGGAGCGCGGTCTCTACAAAGACCTGCGCGTGCGTGAGCAGCTGGTGTATCTGGGGCAGCTTAAGGGAATGCATCAGAAAGAAGCCGAGGCGCGCACGCAGCACTGGCTTGAGCGCTTCGAAGCCGCCGGCTGGGGCGATATGAAGACCGACGAGCTCTCGAAAGGGATGCAGCAGAAGGTCCAGTTCATCGCAACGCTTCTGCACGACCCGTCGCTGCTTATCTTCGACGAGCCGTTTAGCGGACTCGACCCGATCAATTCCGACTTGCTTCGCGATATCATTCTGGAGCTGCGCCGCGACGACCGCACGATCCTCTTTGCCTCTCATCGCATGGAGCAGGTCGAGCAGCTCTGCGACGACATCTGCCTTATGGCCAAGGGGCAAGTTGTCTTAGAGGGCGCCTTGCGCGAGATCAAGCAGCAGTTCGGAAAGAACACAATCATTGTCGGATTCGAGGGCGACGACGCGTTTCTGGACCAGTTGGAGGCTGCAGGGGCCGTGCGCATCCACACGCGAAGTACGCATCGGGCCGAGATGCGTCTGCTCAACGGCACCTCGCCCCGTGCCGTGCTGAACGCAACGCTCGAAGCTGTCGACGAGCTGCATCACTTCGAGCGCGTGGAGCCCCCGCTTAGCGAGATCTTTGTGGACGTTGTAGGCCGCACACAGTCCGAAGAACGCACATCCGTAGCGGCGTAAGACCGGCAGCCGGGCCCACGCGCCTCGCATCCCCCTACCATTCCCTTTAGCGCACCCCTTTAGCGTACCCCTATTACCGATGCACCATCCCATCTGGATCATCTTCAAGAGCGAGTTTCTGCGCCGTGTGCGCTCGAAAGCGTTCATCCTGGCCACGCTGCTGGCGCCAGTGGGCATGGTGGCCCTCTTTGCGCTGCCCGCCGTGTTCACCTTCATGGCACTCGACGGAAGCGACGACGAGCCCATCGCGGTCGTCGACGAGAGCAACCGGCTGCTGCCGTCGCTGCAGGCGCGTGGTGGCGAGCGCTTTCGGTTTGTAGAGGCCACCGCCTCGCGCGAAGCGCTGGCCGACTCGGTGCATGCCGGCGTGTACAGTGGCTACCTGGTGCTGCCTGAAACGCTGCTTCAGGGCGAAGGGCAGGCCGTGTTCTACCGCGCTGAAGGCGGCGGCGTTACCACACAGGCCCGCATGCAGTCGCTCGTAAACCAAACGGTACAGGACCAGCGTCTTGCCGACGAAGAAGTGCCTGCAGCCATCGAGTCGATTCTGGCGTCGTCGACTTCGGTCGAGATGCGGCGCCTCACCGAAGCGGGCGACCAGGCCGACCAGACCTTTGTCTATTCGCTCATCGGCTACGTGCTGGCGTTCACGATCTACTTCGCCGTGTTCATCTACGGGCAGTACGTGATGCAGGGCGTAATCGAGGAGAAGAGCTCGCGCGTGGTAGAGATCGTCGTGTCGTCGGTGCGCCCGTTTCAGCTGCTCATGGGCAAGGTGCTGGGCATCGGCGCTATGGGACTCGTGCAGATGATAACCTGGGGCGTGCTCGTAGCAGGCGCGCTGGCCGCCGCCGGACCGGTGCTCATGCTGTTTATTGACCCCGCCTCCTATAACGTGGCCCCTGATGCATCGCAAGAAGCCGTGCTCGACGCAGCCGGCATCACCATCCCGTCGCTTCCGCTCTCGCTGCTCTTCTGGACGCTCCTCTTCTTTCTGGGCGGGTATCTGCTCTACGCGAGCCTCTTTGCCGCGGTCGGGTCAGCCGTCGAGCGCGTGCAAGATGCACAGAGCCTGATGTACCCAGTCTTCATTCCGCTGCTCATTCCGCTGCTCGTGCTCGGCGTCGTTATCGAAGACCCCAACGGCACGCTCTCAACCGTACTCTCCTTCATTCCGCTCTTCGCTCCGATCCTGATGGTGCTGCGCGCCGCGCTCACCGACGTGGCCACGTGGGAGCTCATCGCATCGTGGAGCCTGGTCGCGCTCTCGTTCGTCGCCACCATATGGATTGCAAGTCGCATCTACCGCGTCGGCATCTTCATGTACGGCAAGCCGCCCAGCCTGCGCGAACTCCTTCGGTGGATCACCTACCGCCCGTAGCAGGCAGTGCGCCGTTTTCAGGAACAGGTGCTTTGGAGGGATGCGCACGTAAGAGGTGAGATCGAAGGTCTGTCATGGGCTTCCGGATGTGCCGCATGTCCCGATAGATGGCCGCTGCAGGTGCACGCTGGTGCACTTCGGGCGTATATCGCGCAGTCGCAAAATCACGTCTGTGCTCGCCGCATACCCGGCGATCGTGTCATCCGCCACCTTGACGCTTGGTCTTCATCTTTGTATCATAAAATGAGCGCGACAGGGCTGTAGAACCAGAAATGAGTAAGATTAGCCGGGTCAGCATCTTATCTTAATGAGCCCAAGCAGAGAACGCACTATTCTCACGCTCTCTTAATCACGATACATCTCTGACCATGGTACATCGCAGCTTTATGCCAAGCGCATCTCAAAAGTGGTTTTTTACACTCCTCTCTATTTTTCTTCTGGCCTCTACGCATCTCTGGAGCGGCTGCAGTGATGCGCCTTCGAACGAGGTCACCATCGAAGAGCGCGATGGCGTCACCTACGTTACCAACACCGGCACCAGAGTGTGGGATGATCACGACGCAGCCCCTATTCAGTTTACGTTGGAGCAGTCCTTCGGGGCGGAGAACGAACCGGAAGAGGCCATGCTCGCCACGGTGCGTGGAATTGTTGTGGATGCTGACGGCATCGTGTACGTGCTTGATGAGGGCAACAACCGCCTCATCGCCTTCAACCCGGATGGTAGCCTCCTATGGAGTGTCGGGCGTGCAGGCGAAGGTCCCGGCGAGTTCAACGGCGCCTTTGGCATGGTCAGCGATGGCGACAGCACGATCTACATCTCAAACCAACGGAGCACCCGAATCGATGCATGGTCGACAGATGGCACGTTCATCGAAAGCGTGAACCTGAGCGAGATGGAGCTCATGGGCACCATCGCCTCGTATGTGGATGGAATGCTCGTACTCAGCGGCTGGGCACAGGGCGGCCTGCAGCGCTTCCATTTCGTGGATCCGACACGCTGGACGCACGAGCGCACCGTCGACATCGACATCGGCCTGGAGCTACATGATCGGTTCTACGTGAACGTCGAAACGTTTCCTTACGAAGATGGCTTCTGGCTCGGCCACATAGACACGTACCAAATCGGCTATTACACCCCCGATGGTACGCTGCAGAAGCGAATTGAACGCCCCGTTTTTAATGACGACCTGGTAGGCGGCGTAATGGCACGAGATGAACGCTCATGGACCATCTACAGCAACGTTAGTGCTCCCCGTGTGCTCTCCGATGGCTCGCTCATCGTTACCTCGTCGTGGCCCGCTAACGTAAGCAACCCCGTTCAGCACTTTGAGCAGAGCCGCAGCCCGGATGCACCGGAAACCATCTGGGCCAGCGCGCTCGATCTGTTCACCCCAGAGGGCCATTTCCGTGGCCGCTTGCAATGGGAGGACAGCGGCGGACGGTCCAGCATTCCAGGTTTAGGGCGCCTGCACACCACCGGCCCCAACGGGGCGCTCTACACATCAACCACCAGCCCCTTCCCGCACGTCCGCCGGTACGCAGTGACCATCGAGTAAGGGACTCGCTCCTTCTTGTTCTTCTCTACCTATGTGCCTTGCTATGCCCCCCGACCGCCGCAGAACCCGCGCGCCCGCGCTCGACGCGCGCTTCGATGTGCCGCTGCGTGGCGTAGCGGTTGATGCCCACACGCGGTGCGCCCACTACCGTACCGAGCGCGACATCATCGCGATCCGGTTTCCGTGCTGCAACGTCTTTTATCCGTGTCATGCCTGCCACGACGCCGTAGCCGACCATCCGGCCAAGCCATGGGATGCAGCAACCGATCTTGATGAGCGGGCGGTGCTCTGCGGCACGTGCCGCACCGTGCTCACCTGGCGGCAGTACCTGCATGCCGAAGACGCATGCCCAAACTGCGGGGCCGACTTCAACCCCGGGTGCAAGACGCACCTGCACCTCTACTTCCAGAACGCAGAAAGCCTGTAGACGCCCCGCCACCGAGGAGACATCTACAGGCTTCCGTTGAGCAGGTGCTGACACGGAAAGCTACTCGACGCCGTCCCACTCGCCGAACCAGCGCAGGATCTGGTTCAGGCGCTCAACCAGATTTACCGGCGTGCCGCTGCGTGAGAGGCCGTGGCCTTCACCAGCAAACATCACCATCTCGGTGGGCACGCCCACATTCTTGAGCGCATAGTACCACTCCTGCCCCTGCCCAATCGGCGTGATGTGGTCGTCCTTGCTATGAATGATCAGCGTGGGCGTCGTCACCTGATCAGCAAACTGCAGGGGCGAGCGATCCCAGTAGTAGTCGAAGTTCGTCCACAGCGAGCCGCCGAACTCGGCGTTCATCTGGCGCGGCGGGTACGCCTGTGTACCTGCTTCCGAGATCCAGTTGCTTACGCTGCGTTGCGTGACCGCGGCGCGGAAGCGGTCGGTCTGCGTCGTGATCCAGTTCGTGAGGAAGCCGCCGTGGCTGCCGCCCGTCACGAGCAGGCGCTCGTCGTCGATCCAATCGAAGCGCTCCAGGGCCGCATCCACAAGCGCCATGTTGTCACGGTAGTCCACGCCGCCGTAGTCGAGGCGCACCTCGCTCTGGAAGTCGTAGCCATAGCCGGTGCTGCCCCGGTAGTTCGTGAACACAACCCCGTAGCCGGCCTCGGCGAGCATCTGCATCTCATGAAACCACTGGTGGCCCCACATCCCACCGGGACCGCCCTTGATGTTCAGAACCAACGGGTACGACGCGCCCTCCTCAAACCCGACGGGCGTAAGCACGAAGCCGTCGATGGTGCCGCCGCCGTCGTGCTCAACCGTGAACCGCTCATACGGACGCACGTCGAGGGTGTCGAGCATCGCTTCGTTGAAGGTAGATAGCTGCTGCGCCTCGGAGCCGTCGGCGCGGGCGGTCCACACTTCGGGCGGGGTGGTTTCGTTGTGGCGCGTGTATGCAAC
>NZ_JARWGJ010000196.1:0-4562 GCF_040409695.1 Longimonas sp. | reverse complement strand
TATTCAAACTCACCGGGTCCCTGGCCCTGCTCACCTGTCATGTTAACCAGCTCCCCTTCGCTGCTGAAGACCATTAGCTTATAGAGGTTGGGAGCCGTCAGGTATATCGTGCCGGCTCCGTTAGCGGTAAGCGCACCGACCTCAGCCACTTCGCTACTTATGTCTTTTTGGAATACACTTACAGCTTCTATATTTTCTATATTCTTTGTCTCTCTCCTTTCGTCCTCTGAGCTTTCACATCCTGAAGCAATCGTGAGGACTGCTAATATCAAGACCAGCTGTATGCATTCTTTCATTGTGTGCTATTAAATTGATTAGACTGACGGCAAGAACGGGCTAAAGGAACAAAGGAACTGCAATGGAAAGAGCGATGAGAAATCTCATACCAGGAGTGTTTTTGAATTTGCATTATTACGAAGTGAGAGGATAATCACTGTAATCCTGCTCTATGCAGAAATGCAAGAATGACTACGACCTCTCTATGCTCTCTATGAGGCAAGCTCTATCGATATGAGTGATGCTTCGATACACAAGAGATTGCACTTACAGTATGCCCATTTTGAGGCAAAAAAAAGATTACGATGTAACAGATGTGCTACTACCCTAAAAGCGCCCACGCGTCTGCTTCGCGTCCTCTTCAAGGACTTTGGAGTTGGAAGCCACAGGGTGCAGGACTGCGTTCACCATGACAGGCTTTATTGGGAAGTGATGCCAGTGTAGCCATCAAAGTGCGGATTAACAGAGCCCTACCGACAGCCCTCCGTCGGCAGGCCACGACGGGCGTATCCCTCACACCCCCACCACATCCCGATCGGCGATGTGGTCCATGATCTTCTCAGCGTGGAAGCGTCCGTTCTCGATGAACCAGCGGCTCGTGTCGCAGCCGCCGCAGATGGTGCCCGCCAGGTAGAGCCCCTCGCGATTCGTCTCGAACGTCTCGCCTGCCTCGTCGTGCACCGGCGTGCGGGCCTCGTCGTTGCGGATCGCTACGCCCATCGTCTCCAACAGCGCATAGTTCGGCTTGTAGCCGATCAGCGGCAGCACGAAGTCGTTGGCGATGGTTTTGGGCCCCTCGGGCGTATCCATCTCCACCGTGTCGTCGGTGATCGCCGTTACCTCGCTCTCGAAGTACGCCGTGATCGAGCCCTCCTTGATGCGGTTCTGCAGGTCGGGTTTGATCCAGTACTTCACGCCCTCGTCGAGCGCCGCATCGCGAATAATCATCGTCACGTTCGCGTCGGTGCGGTAGCAGGCCAGGGCGGCTTTGGCGGCGGAGTTGCCCCCGCCCACAATCGCTACGTCTTGTAGCGCGTACGGGTACGGCTCCTTGAAGTAGTGACTCACCTTGTCCATCTCCTCGCCCGGCACGCCCAGCCGATTCGGGATGTCGTAGAAGCCCGTAGCCACCACCACGTTGCGCGTGCGGTGCGTCCCTTTCTCGGTGACCACCGTGTAGTCCTGCGGCGTGCCCTCCAGATCGGTGACGCGCTCGTACAGACGGATGTCCAGCTCCTCGGCCACCGCCACGCGGCGGTAGTAGTCCAGCGCATCCTCGCGGCGGGGCTTGTAGTCGCGCGTCGGGAACGGATGGCCGCCGATCTCAAGCGGACGCGGCGTCGAGAAGAACTCCATGCGCGTGGGGTAGCCGATAAACGAGTTGCAGAGCGCCCCCTTGTCGATGATGCGCGCCGAAAGCCCGCGGCGCTGGGCCGCAATGCCGCACGCGAGTCCGACCGGACCCGCTCCAATGATGATGACGTCGTGCATAACGAGGTGGGCTGGTTGGTTGCTGAGGGAGTACACGTGCACCTACAAGATTGAAGGCGCAGGGTGAGCATGCAGTTTCAAGGCCACCAGAGGCGTTGCGAGCCTGACACATCCGTACGCATCCCTTAAAAACATGTGTTAACACACACATAACGCAATCTTCCTTCTGGTTTCAGGGGGATGCGGCGCGCTGTAAGATTGTTGAAACAGCGATGCGAACAGGGCACTTCTCAAGCCATGCGGGGTAGGGGGCCGTGATTCGCATACTGATCTCTACACGACAACTTATCGCCCATGAAACTGCTCTCGACCTACGACCTCGGGCCGCTTACGCTGCCGAACCGCGTGATCATGGCCCCCATGACGCGCAACCGTGCCGCCGGTGATTCGGGCACGGTACCGACCGATATGATGGCGACCTACTACACGCAGCGCGCCTCGGCGGGGCTCATCATCACCGAAGCCACGCAGGTTACGCCGCGTGGACAGGGCTACCCGAACACGCCGGGCATTCACAGCGAGGAGCAGATTGCAGCCTGGCGGCGCATCACCGACGCGGTGCACGAATCCGACGGGCGCATCTTCAACCAGCTGTGGCATGTGGGCCGCATCTCGCACGGGTCGTACCACGATGGCGCCAAGCCGGTAGCGCCCTCCGCCATTGCCGCCGATGGCGAGGCGATGACCGCCTCGTTCGAGATGGAGCCGTTTCCGACGCCGCACGCGCTCTCGACCGATGAGGTGCGCGAGGTGGTGCAGCAGTACCGTCACGGCGCGGCCTCGGCCCGCGAAGCCGGCTTCGACGGGGTCGAGATTCACGCTGCCAATGGCTACCTGATCGACCAGTTCATCCAGAGCGGCACCAACAAGCGCACCGACCGCTACGGCGGCGCGCTCGACGACCGCCTGCGCTTCTTGCGTGAGGTGGTCGAGGCGGTGCTGCAGGAGTGGGAGGCCGACCGCGTGGGCGTGCGCCTCTCGCCTGGCGGCACGTTCAACGACATGCACGACGACGACCCGATCCAGACGTTCGGGCGCGCCGGTGAGGTCTTGAGCGAGTACGACCTGACGTACCTGCACACCGTCGAGAACGAGTTCGCCACCGGCGAGACCGCTTCGTCGCTCATGCGCCAGGCCTACGACGGCACCCACATCGTCTGCGGCGGCTACGACCGCGCATCCGGCGAGGAGGCCCTGCAGGAAGAACGCGCCGACCTCATAGCCTACGCCAAGCTCTTTCTGTCGAACCCGGATCTGCCGGAACGTTTCGCTCAGAACGCGCCCCTCAACGAGTGGGACGAGAGCACCTTCTATGGCGGCGATGCCGAAGGCTACATCGACTACCCCACGCTGGAGGAGGCCGAGGAGCAGGAAGCCGCCGCGTAATGCGTCGCGGTCTCGCCCCCAACGGTACAACTGAACAAGAGCGCACGCCTCGATCCATGCCGGGTCGGGGCGTTTTCTTGTGTGGGCATATGTGGCGATGGCGTGCGCTGGGAGATCGAGCTCGAGGTTCCAGTAGAGACGTCCCGGCGGGACGTCTCTACGGACGAACTATATGAGACGATCGTGCAGACTGCAGTTTGATTTTAGGTGGAGACAGATCGCATGCCCGCCCCATGCATTAACATCTACACGCAGTTTATTTTCGTACAGATGCTGCCTATGCAGATGCCATCCATACACCCGCCTGAACCCGCTGCGCACCATAACGACAGAGCACCCGGGGTCGACGTTGCCATCATTGGAACGGGCTTTGCCGGACTCGGCGCAGCCATTCGGCTCATGCAGGAGGGCATGACCGACCTTGTCGTGTTTGAGCGCGCAGACGAGGTGGGCGGCGTCTGGCGCGAGAACCACTATCCAGGCTGCGCCTGCGACACCGCTTCGCATCTCTACTCGTTCTCTTTTGCGCTCAAGGCTGACTGGAGCCGGCGCTTCGCCGGGCGCGACGAGATCTTCGACTACCTGAAAGCGTGCGCAACGCAGTTCGGCGTGCGCCCGCACATCCGGTTCGGGCATGCGGTGCGCAGCGCAGTGTGGGACGAGGACACCCTCCGCTGGCGCATCGAGACCTCACAGGGTGCCTACGTAGCGCGGGCGCTCATCTGTGCCCCGGGCGCCCATTCACAGCCCTGCATTCCCGACCTGCCGGGGCAAGACCGCTTCGAGGGCAAGGCGTTTCACTCGTCCAACTGGCCCGAGGGCTTCGACCCGTCCGGGCGCCGTGTCGCCATTGTTGGCACGGGCGCCTCCGCCGTGCAGCTCGTGCCGGCGCTGCAGCCCCACGTCGAGCAGCTAACGCTCTTCCAGCGCACGCCAGCGTGGGTGGTCCCGCACGGCAACCGGGAGATTTCGGCGACGATCCACAACCTGTTTCGCCGCGTGCCGGCGCTGATGCAGATGTGGCGCGGGGCGCTGCACCTCCTCCGCGAAGCCTCCGGCTGGCTCTTCTGGGACCAGCGCATCGCCCGCCTGGCCGAGCCGTTCGTGCGGTACTGGATGCGGAGCCAGATTCCGGATTCCGACCTGCGCGAGGCGCTCATCCCCGACTATCGGCTCGGCTGCAAGCGCATCCTGCACTCCGACACCTACCTCGCCGCCCTCTCAAAGCCGAACGTCACCGTTGTCGACGGCGCCGCGCGCGAGGTGCATCCCGGAAGCGTGTCTGGACCGGTGGGGGCGCACGACGCCGACGTGATCGTCTACTGCACGGGGTTTCAGTCGACGACGATGCCGTTCAGCCGCAGCATCTACGGACGAGAGGGGCGGGCGCTGGCGGCGACCTGGGGCGA
>NZ_JARWGJ010000195.1:0-22064 GCF_040409695.1 Longimonas sp. | reverse complement strand
TGTGTACAAGCGGCGTGCAAGCACAGGCACTGCTGCGCACGTGAGATAACTGTGGGATCACCTCTGTGCAGGTCGAAGTTATTTTTAACAACGCTGCATTCCTCATACCACTGGCTGCATTGCGTGTTGCGCAGCTTCTTATTCTCGCTCCCAGGGTTCTTGCCACTCTATGGCCCGCCGCATTGTCTTACAGTCCGACCGCTCCGATACACCTGCGCCCGACCAGCTTACGGTTGACTATCGCGCTGAACTCAACGACCAGCAGTACGCAGCGGCTACGGCCGATCCCGGAGCTCTTCTGATTATTGCGGGGGCAGGTACGGGCAAGACGCGCACGCTCGTGTACCGGCTTTCGTACCTGGTCGAAACGGGACTCGACCCACGTTCCATTGTGCTTCTCACCTTTACGCGCCGCGCAGCACGCGATATGATGGCCCGTGCGGCCTCGCTGCTCGACGGTCGATGCCAACGCGTGCAGGGCGGCACCTTCCACAGCTTCTGTGTACAGCTGCTGCGTCGCCACGCGCCTGCTATCAACCTCGCGAAAACGTTTACCATTCTGGATGCGTCGGATGCCGCCGATGTGCTGTCGATGCTCCGTACCCGGGGCGGATACACCGAGCGCGACGACCGTTTTCCGAGCAAGCGCGCTCTGCAGTCAATGTTCTCGGCTACCGTGAATCGCGACCGCTCGCTCGCCTCGGTGCTTGAGGCAAAGTATCCGCAGTTTACGCATCTGCACGACGATCTGCGCAAGCTGCAGGAGACGTACCGCACCTACAAGGCGGAGCATCACATGCTCGACTTCGACGACCTCCTGCGTCGCACCCACGAGATGCTCGCCATGCACGACGACCTGCGCCAGCAGGTGGCGTCTCGCTGCCGCCATGTGCTGGTCGATGAGTACCAGGACACCAACGCGCTTCAGGCCAAGCTCGTGCGGCAGTTCACTTCGGTCCACGGCAACGTTACCGCCGTGGGAGACGATGCACAGAGCATCTACCGCTTTCGGGGCGCCGACTTCCGCAACATCTTCCGCTTCCCCAAGCTCTATGAGGAGGCGCGCGTGCTCAAGCTGGAGCAAAACTACCGCTCCACACAGCCCATCCTGGAGTTCGCCAATCATCTGATCGAGAGCGCCGACCGTTCGTATGACAAGACGCTCTTCTCCGACAAGACCGAGGGGGAGCTACCCGCCGTTGTGCCGGCGGCCGACACGTCGATGGAAGCGCAGTTCGTGGGGCAGATGATAGCACAGCTGCGCGAGCAAGGCGTGCCACTGAGCGATCAGGCTGTGCTCTTCCGAAGCAGTCACAACGCATACGACGTAGAGATTGAGCTGAACCGCCGCAACATTCCGTATGTGAAGTACGGGGGCACCAAACTGAACGAAGCAGCACACATCAAAGACGTGCTTGCACATCTACGCGTGGCAGAAAATCCAGACGATGCTGCGGCCTGGAACCGGATCTTGAAGCTGATTCACGGCATCGGTCCTAAAACGGCACAGTCGCTCATCGACTGGCTCACCGAGGGCGATCGGGAGCCGTTTGTCGTGGATGAGCAGGGGCCGTTCGCACAGCGGTATCTCGATACGCTCACGCGCCTTCTGAACACCCTGCGAAGCATTCGCCCCGATGAGGCGCCGCTCTCTGAACAGGTTGACGCGGTACTTACCTACTACACGCCGCTTTTCGAAGATGCCTACCCCGACGACTACCCGAAGCGTGCGTCTGACCTGGAGCAGCTGGGCCATCTGGCAGCTGGATACGAGAGCCGTCAGCGCTTTCTGGCCGACCTTACTCTCGACCCGATCGAGCTCTCGGCGCTCGATCAGGAGGGAACCGATGACGATGAGCCGCCGCTGGTGCTTTCGACCATTCACTCCGCAAAGGGACTGGAATTCCACACCGTATTTCTGATTCATGCGGTCGATGGCACGCTGCCCTCACAGTACGCACTCAACGAGCCGGGGGGACTCGATGAGGAGCTTCGTCTCCTCTACGTGGCGGTAACCCGCGCCGAGGAAAACCTCTTTATCTCGTATCCGATGCTACAAACGCAGCGGTTCTACGGCGACACGATGGCGTCGCCCAGTCGGTTCATAGAAGACGTACCGCCGTCGGTGTTAGAGCCGGTGGAGCTGGTCGAGGGGCCGTCCCAGAAACAGCTAACCGAATCTGAGGACGCCGGCCCCGCATCCCTGCCCGAAGCAGATTCATCGCGAGAGGCTCCCCCCACCGATGCGGAACGCTCCGATGCGGAACACTCCGATGCGGAACGCTCCGACTCCTCTCCCTCCAGTACCAAAGATGGGCTCCCTTTTTAAGACGTAGGGCCGTCTCTTGAGGGCCTTGCATGGTCTGGTAATATGATTGTGCAACTTGTTGCACTCCGCTGTTTTACAGCACCCTCGTTACGCGTCTTGCCGTCTTCCCTTGCTTCCCGATCTCGCCATGGACGTATCAACTTCGCTTCGGATTGTAGAAGTGCCACGAGAAGAGCGGGCGATCATCCGTGAGCTCAACCGGCGCATCTTTGGGGATACGCACGTGATTCGCTCGTTCGAGCGGACCGATCTGCTTATGTTGGTGGCGTGGCTGAACGGGGCCCCCACGGGCTTCAAAGTAGGCTATCGTCTACGTAAGGGGGTGTTTTACAGCGCGAAAGGTGGGGTCGTCCCCGACGTGCGACGCCAGGGGGTGGCCCGTGCGCTGTTGCACGCAATGCTGGATGCGGTGCGCGGCCGAGGGTACCGGGAGTTTGTGTTCGATACATTCCCGAACAAGCATCCGGGTATGACGATCCTGGCGCTGAACGAAGGGTTTCAGGTAGTGAAAGCCGGATACAACGCCGAACACGAAGATTACCGGCTGCGCTTCTCACGTTCCTTTCCGAAGTAAGACCCCCTGAAGCACATCCTGCAACACAGGACGGTCAGTCCATAGATGGGGCTGTAACTATCGTTTCAGGGTACACGTAGGTTGGATGCTGCTATCGAATCCTCCTGCTGCACCAATCTGCTTCTGCTCGTGCGCCGTTTCATATTCGACCTCATAGAAGGCCTGCGTATTGCATTGAATGCGATTTGGGCGAATCGTCTGCGTTCGATTCTCACCACGCTTGGCATCATCATTGGCATTGTGTCGGTCACGCTCATGGCCGCGCTCATTAGCGGGGTCAACGAGGAGTTTGAAGAAACGCTCTCCTCGCTCGGGGCCGATGTGATGTACGTGAGCAAGTTTCCGTGGGGGGCAAACGTCAACGTAGACTGGTGGGAGATGGCCAACCGCCCTGCTATCTCCGCCGACCTGGTCAACACGATCCAAGAGCAGTCGGCCTATGCGTCGTTTGTAGCGCCGATGGCAAACACGGGGCGTACTGTAAGCCATCGCGATCGCTCGGCACGCGCTTCCATTACGGGCTCTACCCCGCTGTACGGACAGATCCGAGGGGTAGATCTTGCTGAGGGTCGATTCCTGACCGATGCCGATGAGCGCGGTGCGCGCAACGTGTGCGTGATTGGCGCGGGCATCGCCGACGAGCTCTTTCCACAGGGGGCCGCTCTCGGTCAGCAGGTGCGTATGGGCATGGCCCCCTGCACCGTAGTTGGCGTCATGGAGCGCGAAGGCAGCGGGCTCTTTGGGGATGAGGGGAGCCACGACAACACAGTGATTATTCCGTTTCAGTCGTTCGAGCGCGTCTTCGGCGTAAGCCGGTGGCGCAGCATTACCATCATGGTGAAAGTCGGCGACACCGATCTGATGCCAGTTGCCGAAGACGAGCTAACCGGCATTCTGCGCACGGCTCGTCAGGTGGATCCGATGGAGGCGAACAACTTCGAGATCAATCAGCAAGACGAGATCCGAGCATCGTTTTCCACGGTGCGCCTGGCGATTTACGGCGTAGGCATCTTCCTGACGGCGCTTGCACTGGTCGTGGGCGGTATCGGGGTAATGAACATCATGTTTGTGTCGGTGAAAGAGCGTACGAAAGAGATCGGGATCCGCAAAGCCGTCGGCGCTAAGCGCTACACCATTCTGCTTCAGTTCTTGATTGAGGCGATCATCGTCTGTCTCATTGGCGGTGCGATCGGCGTAGGCATTACCTACGGCCTTACAACCTTCATCAGCGAAGGACTCGGGTTTGCCGCTCAGCTGCCGGTGCAGATCATCGCCCTGGCGTTCGGCATCTGTGTGAGCGTTGGCATCCTCTTCGGCATTGCGCCTGCCTGGCAGGCCGCGCAAGCGCGTCCGATTGAGGCGCTCCGCTACGAGTAGCGCCCCATCTCCCTCTCCGTATTCCTCCCGCTCCGAATCCCCCTGTACCTGTGAGTTTGATTGAAGCGTTCTGGTCGGCCTTGCGCTCGTTGCGGGCCAACATCACCCGCTCGGCCCTCACTCTGCTGGGCATGGTGATTGGCGTGTTCGCCGTGATTGCTGCGGTAACAGCCGTCGAAGTGATCGACACCTATTTTCAGGAGTCAATTCAACAGTACGGAACCAACACGTTCTCAGTAGAGCGTCACGGAGCTCAGTTCGTCGGGCCGCGTGGCGGACGCACGTACCGGCCGCCGATTACGTACAACCAGGTCGAGACGCTGCGCGAGCGGGTGGGGGCCGATTACGACATTGGGGTGCTGAACCGTTTTGCGAGCCGCGAACGCACGCGCTCGCGCTTTGCTGAAACAGAGGCAGCAATCGAGCTTCACGGCGCCGATCAGTTCTTCCTGGATAACTTTGGGTTTACGCTTGAAAGCGGCCGCCCCTTCACTGAGCAAGACGTGTCGCGCGGCCGTCCGGTTGCGCTATTGGGGGCTCCGGTGGCAGAAACGCTCTTCCCGAATACCGACCCGGTTGGCAACGAGATACGCATCGGACGGGTGCGCCTGGAGGTGGTGGGCGTGCTCGAAGAAAAAGGCGGCTTCCTCGGCCTCGACCCGGACTCGCGCGTCTACGCGCCGATCACGCATCTTCTGGCTACCTACGGCGACGGAGGCCGCAACATGAACAGCGTGAGCGTGCGGGTCGACGACGACGCGCAGATGCTTGCGGCACAGGATGCTATTATCAGTCAGATGCGTGTCATTCGGCGTGTAGATGCGGGCGAATCCAACAACTTCGAGATCGAGACCAACGAATCGGCACGCAGCACCTTCGACGCGTTTACCGCTACGCTGACTATCGCAGGGGCCGGCATCGGACTGATCGCGCTGATAACAGCTGGAATCGGAATCATGAACATCATGCTGGTGTCGGTGACCGAGCGTACGCGCGAAATTGGCATTCGCAAGTCGGTTGGGGCCAAGAAGCGCGACGTGCTGGGCCAGTTCCTGCTGGAAGCGGTCGTGCTGTGCCAGATCGGGGGGCTGGTTGGCATTGTGCTGGGAGGGCTCTTTGGCAACCTGGTTGCCGTCTACTTCGAGATCGGGATGGCCTTTCCGTGGGACTGGGCGATGGGGGCGGTGCTCGGCGTGACGGTCATTGCGCTGGTGTTTGGCGGCTACCCGGCTTACAAAGCCGCCCGCCTCGATCCGATCGAGTCGCTCCGGTACGAGTAGAGTCCGGTATAAATGGACGCTGGATCAGCCTGCGGTAGCACAGGGCTACACACAGCGCTATTTGCCGGATCTCTGCTTGCGATTGCGCGGTCCAGCAAACATGTTAAAAAAGATGCATAGCACGCTTTATCTTCCCTCAATGCTCTGTACGAATGTCTGACGCCTCTGCCGCCAAGCAAGCCGCCGGTTCCGCGGCAGCCGATCTCGTTGAATCTGGAATGATGCTGGGGCTGGGTACCGGCTCGACCACAGCCTGTGCGCTGGAGGCGCTGGGTGTGCGTATTCAGAAGGAAGCCCTGGATGTGGTGGGGGTGCCAACATCTTTTGCGGCAGAGCGACTCGCGCACCAGTACGGCATCCCGCTCACCACGCTCGACGACACGCCGCGCCTTGACCTGGCGCTCGACGGGGCCGACGAGGTAGATCCGCAGGGGCGGCTCATCAAGGGACGCGGGGCGGCGCACACCCGCGAGAAGGTCGTGGCGCATGCCGCCGAACGCTTCGTGGTGCTTATCGACCCGTCGAAAGAGGTAGATACGCTCGGGAGCCAGTGTCCGGTACCCATCGAGGTGGTGCCTATGGCCGTGGGGCCGGTGCAACGCCTTATCGGGAAGCTGGGCGGCCGCCCCGAACTGCGCATGGGACAGGCCAAAGACGGTCCGGTGATTACCGACCAGGCCCTCTGGATCATAGACGCTCACTTTGACGGCATCGAAGATCCGGAGGCGCTCAGCCGGACGCTGAACGACCATCCGGGCATCTTGGATCACGGACTGTTCTTGGGGATGGCGACCGATGTGATCTGCGGTGAGGCCGATGGAAACGTGACACACACCAGGCCTTAGTAGCACGGCCAGCTGCCTCTGTAAGCGCCGACCGGATATGTTGTTTGCTTCCGTTACTCCACTTCCGTTACCCACTTCTGCTACCCACGCGGACTACCGCGCAGGAGGCCGTTTCAACTGGGCCAGCACGGTACGGCAGCGGTTGGGAATGCTCTCATCGAAGTGATAGCGCAGGTACGCATCTACCAGCTCTTGTACGCGGCGGCGCTGCCTGGACGTAAGCTCCATGCGTAGCACCGTGTCGAGATCGGCCCGTGCGAGAACGGCGTAGGCGCGTAGAGCCGCACGGGGCGCTTTCCGTGCGCTGCTTGGCCGTTCTGTGATTGGGTATACGCCCCCGTCGGCAAGCGAAAGCCAGCCCTCCTCATCTACAGCCTCGACGCGTTCGCGCCGTATGGCCGGGGCGAGTCCGAGCGCCTGTGCCAGCCGAAGCTGGAAGAACGGCCACAGCGTTTCGGGGCGATTCATCTCGTCATCGAGGCGATGCAGCACACGCACCAAAAGCGTAAAGATCTGAGGCTGGCGGCTCTCAGCGCTCAGGAGCGCATCGGTGAGCTCTACAATGCGCAGGCCCAGCGTGATCTTGTTCAGGTGATTGCTGAGGTGGTCGTAGGTTGCCACATGGCTGCTCTCACTGAGCATCTGCAAGCTGCGCGAGGGCTTGTAGTAGTAGACGACCTGCGTATGAGCCATCGGCTGCAGCGTGGCGCCGAACTTGCTTTTCGTTCGCCGCGCTCCTTTGGCGAGCACCGACACCTTGCCCTGCGCCTCGGTGAGCAGCGTAGCAATGCGGCTCGTCTCGCTGTAGTCAAGTCCGCGAAGCACAACCGCCTCTGTCCGGATAATTTCTCGTTGGGCCATGAGCGTACGTGGTAAAGCGGGGCAGTAGACAACGGATACGTTACGAGCAGCCAGCCTGCAGTGTCGCTATACTGTACACGTCCACCACACAGAAACTGTTTGAGGGATGCGCTGGCTCTACAAGATACAACGCTACGTTGCGATTACGGCCATTGAAACGACGGTCGTGCTGGTGCTGGCTGGATTGTTGATGCTGGGGGCCGGCGTGCATCACTGGCGGATGCAACAGATTCCGCCGCTGGCCGACCACGTGGTGTGGCCCGCAGCAGACACGGTGCGCACGGATACGGTACAGACGAATAGGGCGCACCCCAATGCCGGCATGGGCAACCCGGAGTTCGGACATGCAGACGCCGGGGAAAGAGAAGCCGGGGCTGCTACAGCTGCGAGCATAGCGCAGTACGAAGCGGAATCTCCGCTGGCAGCAGCCCCACCGCCTCCGGTAGACGTGAATGCTGCAGAGGCGACCGAGCTGCAACGGCTTTCGGGAATTGGGCCCGCGCTCTCACAGCGCATTATTAGCTATAGGGATGCGAACGGCCCATTTCGGTCGGCAGAAGAGCTGCAGAACGTGCCAGGCATCGGTCCGAAGACGGTTGAGCGCATCCAAGGCGACATAGTAATCCAGATGCCATAGACGGGATGCGCGTCCAGAATATGCAGAGAGGCACTGCGCCCGCATCCGCCCAGACCCAATAGTATGATCAACAGACGGGGCAGGCAGGATGCAGAGCGAGCCAGGCTACTCGTCGGAATCGTTTCGTGAGGAAGACGGGGCTTTCTGCGCTTCGTATGCTTTCAGGCGCTCTTCGTGCTCCTGCAGGCGGTCGCCAACGGTTTCGGGGGTCCAGCGCTCGCTCACCTTCTCTTCGCGGTCTAAGAACCGCCAGATGGGCACAAGCAGCAGCGCAGCCAGCGTGAAGAAGATAACCAGCGTTGGGATCGTGATCATCCAAAACTGTGCATCCATGGGGCAGCAGGGGTTGTGAAAAAGAGTGCTGTTACAGGATGTCTAACGATGCAGCCGTGTGTGCGTTCTATTGCGTCTATTGCAGATGCGACGTTGCGTGATAACGACCTGTGGCGACCTCTACGGCCGTGCGGTATTCCGGTTTACGCTGCGAGTAGGGACATACCCTGCTCATGTTCTGCTCATGTTCTGCAATCCAGGCTGTGCACGACGTTTTAGAGGATAATTGGGCGAACATGCGCGGTGTGTATTGATTGATACATGCGGTTGAGAGAAATGACCTTGCTGGTGCGCATGTATCGAGGCCGGTTGTATTGGGCCCCGCACACTCTACGTAGAACTGTTTGCGCGAAAAGCGGCTTTCAACCACCAGCCAATGCCGTCATTTAATGCATGTAGGTATGTATAACACTTCATCTACTACCACCGCCCCCCGTCTGCTCATTGTAGAAGACGACCCAGAAGTAGGCGCAGGACTTGAGGAGTTTTTTGATCTGAAGGGCTACCATGTGTCACGCGTTGCCGATGGAGAGCAGGCGCTGCAAGAGATTACAACCCTCCCGCCGTATGATCTGGTGATTCTGGATGTGATGCTCCCCAACAAGACCGGCTTTGAAATTCTTCGTGAAGCGCGCAATTCCGGCGTTAAGTCGCCCGTGATTATGCTCACGGTGAAGGGCAGTGAAGACGACAAGCTGCGCGGCTTTGAGCTGGGCGCCGACGACTACGTGACCAAGCCCTTTGATGCTGAAGAGCTGGCTGCTCGTGTGCGTGCGGTGCTAGACCGAAGCCAGGAAGGCGACGGAGAAGGCGACGGCTTTAGCTTTGGGGATGTTGAGGTCAACTTTCAGAATCAGACGGCACGCTGTAACGGAGAGATGGTTGAGTTTACTACGCTGGAGTTCGACATCCTGGAGTACTTCATAGAACACCGTGGGCGCACCGTAAGCCGCAAGCAGCTCTTACGCGACGTGTGGGGGATCAGCGGCGACATCACCACGCGCACGATCGACCGCCACGTGGCTTCGCTCCGCAAAAAGATCGAGCCCGACCCCACTGAGCCCATCTACATCGAAACGGTGTACGGCATCGGGTACAAGTTTTCGGTGTAGGGCAGGCGGAAGACACAGCGGTAGGTACACCGTACGACGTGTCTCTACTGCGTTCTGCTAAAGATGCCGCCTCGCATGATCCAGCCGAACGAGCTTCCCATCGTGTTGGGAAACTCGCCCGGTGTGGCTGCAAAAGAGCCTTCGACAGTGGCAGGCGGTGTGAGCGGCGTACGATGCTGCGGGGGAAACTCCGGCATGTCTTCGTAGCGGTTCCCACCTGTAGGCCAGGTCGTCCGGAGTGAATCGTAGAACGCTTCTAAATCCGCGCGCGACGTACTGACTTCTACGGCGGCTTCGAAGGCAAACGTGCCCTCGATGGCGTCATCGGTGGCATGTTCTACCGTAAGCATTCCGTTCTGTAGCACATAGGTGTGAAGTGAGTCAGAGGCTGCCCGTACATAGTTCGTCATCAGTCGCTCACCGAAGAAGAGGCCGCTCCGCTGGCAATCTGTTAGATCCTGACAGGGCAGGTCGAAGTCAATGTCATATGTGCCCTCCGATAGCCGATCCTCGCCGATGTATACAAACGAGAGATTGTGGGCAATGCCCTCGCCGTCCTCCCCAAATAGTTGGATAGCGGTGAGTGTAATGCCCAGGTCTTCAAACGGAAAGACCATCGCGCCCTGTTCGCCAAACGACTCGGATCCTCCCAGGGTCGCCTGTCCATCAATGGTTGCGCTGAGCGGAGCGCTTACCTGGATGTCAGCGTACGGGTCGGGCAGATCCTCTGCAGAGTCTACCGTGTCGCAGCCGGTGGTGAGAGCAAGTGCAAAGACAAGAACAAAGCACGTAGCGTATTGAGTCAGGGTAGATAACCGCATTGTTCTGAAGTTTGTTTGATGGCGTTCTACCTATACGATGCAGCTGGAGATAGGCAAGAAATTGTTGCGTGATAAGACTGCATCTGTATTTCCGAAAGTATGAATCTCGTGTATAAGAATCAAGAGAGCGTTCCCCATTCTTTTTTCCCTTTACGCGTTCGTAACGCGGTTTGCAACGCGGGGTGAGGCTGTGCATACAATCCGGCTGCATGACGTCTCCGTTTTGGCTCCTTCCTTTTATCTTGTGCCTGCCTATGGCCTCCGTATCCCGTGGCGACCTCGTTACCCTCGACATCGAAAAGTTTGCCGATAAAGGAGCCTCATTGGCCCGCATCGACGGCTACGTAATTTTTGTGGAGGGCGCGGTGCCGGGCGATCGTGTGAAGGCGTATCTCTATCAGACCAAGTCGAACTTTGCAAAGGCCAAGCTCGATACGCTCATCGAGCCCAGCGACCTGCGCACCGAGCCCCGCTGCCGCTACGCCGACACCTGCGGCGGATGTGCGCGCCAGCATGTGAAGTACGCAGCCCAGCTGCAGGCCAAGCAGCAGTCGGTACAGGAAGCCTTTGCGCATCATAGCGA
Organism: Longimonas sp.; assembly: GCF_040409695.1. GTDB lineage: Bacteria > Bacteroidota > Rhodothermia > Rhodothermales > Salinibacteraceae > Longimonas. The sequence goes on along the minus strand of NZ_JARWGJ010000195.1, from coordinate 11,312 downwards.
GTTTGACGGTGTGGAGGTGCCCCCGGTTATCGGGATGGACGATCCGTTCTACTACCGCAACAAGATGGACTTCGACTTCAGCGCCGACCGCTGGCTCACGTCCGACGAAATCAGCACGGGCCAGGACTTCGATACCGACTTTGCGCTGGGGATGCACGCGCCCGGCCATTACGACAAGGTGATCGACCTGCAGGAATGCCATCTGCAATCGGAGCTCAGTGCGCGCCTCGTGAACGGCGTACGCGATTTCGTGAAAGAGCAGGGCTGGGCACCGTGGGACATCCGCCAGCAAGAAGGGTATCTGCGGCATCTCGTCATCCGCGAGGGCAAGCGCACCGGCGACGTGATGGTGAACCTCGTTACGTACGGACGCAATGCCGAGCGCCGCGATGCCTTTGCCGATTTCCTGCAGCGCGACTTTCCAGAGGTTACCACCTTTGTGGATACGAACCATACCGGCAAATCGCACAACGTAGAGGGCGACACGCAGACCGTCTTCGGCCCCGGCACCATCAACGACATGATTGGCGACTACCGGTTCAAGATCAGTCCGCAGTCCTTCTTTCAGACCAACACACGCCAGGCTGAGCGGCTGTACGAAGTGGCTCGCGACATGGCCGACCTGCGCCCTACCGACACGGTCTACGACCTGTACTGCGGCGCTGGTACCATCTCGCTGTTCCTGTCGGATGCCGTGGAGCACGTGGTAGGGGTTGAGCTTATCGAAGAAGCTGTAGCCGATGCACGAGCTAATGCGGCCCAGAATGAGGTAGCAAACTGCACGTTTGTGCCCGGCGACCTGAAGACCGTCTTTACTGACGATTTCGTGGACACACACGGCACGCCCGACGTGCTTATCGTCGACCCACCGCGTAACGGCATGCACAAAAAGGTCGTGGCCCAAATTGAAGCCCTACGCCCCGAGCGCTTCGTGTACGTGAGCTGCAATCCGCAGACGCAGGTACGTGATCTCGACCGCCTGCACGATGTGTATCAGATTGATGCCGTGCAGCCTGTCGATATGTTTCCGCATACGCCGCATATTGAGAATGTGGTGCGGCTTTCCAGAAAAGGGTAGATGGATGGGGGGAGGAGAGAGAGATGGGATGCGGCGTTATGGTAGCGTAACGCGGTAGGTCTATCTTCTTACAAACTACCACCCTTTCTCCTCATCAATTCGATCCTGGCTGCATATGTGGTTATCTGCCCGAAGCCGAATGCAAAATGCGCAACATCGCCGGGCAACAGATTGGTAGCACGCTTCAGCGCATGATTGCGCATGACTCAACGCACTGACACTTTCTGCTCTGGGCCTGCCGAGTGACGAAATAGCCTCACGACAACCTTCTATCTTCCATTTACCATCTTTCCCTGACCATCCTCCATGCCGTCCAATCCAAAACCGAAAACCGCATTTGTCACCGGAGGCACAGGCTTCGTCGGTAGCCATTTGGTAGAGGCGTTGCTCGATCGTGGATACGATGAGGTGCGGTGCCTGGTGCGTTCGCGGCAAAAGTGGCTGGGGCCGCTCGACATCACGCCGGTACGGGGCGACCTGACAGACGTAGAAGCACTGTGGGAGGGCCTGCGAGGCGTTGATGAGGTCTACCACGTGGCAGGAATCACACGTGCTGAAGACTGGGATGCGTTCTACCAGGCCAACGTGCGAGGCACGCTAAACCTGCTGGGTGCAATTAAGCAGGTCGCCCCTGATCTTGACCGTGTGCTTGTGACGAGCAGTCTTGCTGCGGTTGGGCGGGGTGCAGAGGGGGTGGCTACCGAAGAGGCTCCGCTGGAGCCGGTGAGTCGCTACGGGCGAAGCAAAGCGGAGATGGAAGAGGCGCTCCGCAGCACGCATCAGATGCCTACCTCGTACTGGGATACGCTGCCGATCACAATCGTGCGTCCGCCTGCGGTGTATGGGCCGCGCGACCGGGACATCCTCACGTTCTTTCAGGCGGTGAACAGCCACGTGTGTCCGGTTGTTGGTGGAGGAAGCGAACCGGCGGTGAGCCTGGTGCACGTGCGCGACCTGGTCGATGGGATGATCCAGTGCGCTACTGCACCCGAGGCCTTACATGACGTTTTCTTCCTGGGCAGCCTGCGCCCTTACGCATGGAACGAAGTAAAAGAGGCCTCGACGCAGGCGCTGGACACATGGGCGGTTACAGTGCCAGTGCCCACTTTCATGGTTGGAGCCGTCGGCGCTGCATCCGAACTGTGGGGTAAGCTGTCGGGGTCGTATCCCGCATTAAACCGGGAGAAAGCCCGCGAGATTAGGCACGCCGCCACCATGTGCAGCAGCAACAAAGCCGTGGAGCAGGTTGGATACAGCCCGTCGATTGCGCTCAACGACGGGGTGGCCGAGACGATCGCCTGGTATCGCGATGAGGGGTGGCTGTAGCGATGTATCAATGCTGCTGCTGGCGGCTATTGGAAAAGCTGGATACGCAGCCGAAGTGTTGGAACGGAGCGCATCCGGTGCTGATTGGAAAAGCGTCTTGTTTTTCTTCATCCTGCCTGCACCCGCCCTGTGCCCGACTCGCCCCCACCCAGTCACTTCTCTGCTGCGGATACGAGTGTGCTCCGCGAATCCAGTACGACCCGCGCCGAAATTGCTTTTCTGATGCTTGCCGGCGTGTTCATCGGCGCCCTGGTCATGACCAATGCCATCGCAGGCAAGTTTTTCGTGCTGTTTGGTCAGGAGCTCTCAGCGGGCATCATTGCATATCCGGTTACCTTTCTTGTAACCGATCTAATCTCCGAGCTCTTTGGCCGTAAGCGTGCCAGCACAGTGGTGGGGGTGGGGTTCGTCGTCAGCGTATTTGTTACGCTCGTGGTGTGGATTGCCGGGCAGATGCCCGTCTACGAGGCGTCGCCGGTGTCGCAGGAGGCGTTTGATATGGTGTTCGGGCTGATGCCTGGCATCGTGCTTGGGTCGATGATCGCCTACCTCACAGCCCAGTACATCGACGTACAGATTTTTGAGTGGCTGCGCGGACTCACCAAGGGCAAGTACATGTGGATTCGTAACAACGGGTCGACCTTCTTCAGTCAGCTCGTAGACACCACGATGGTGGTGACGATTGCACTGGTGTGGTGGCCACAGATCGACGGCAATCCCCAGACAGAAGCCATCGCGTGGTCAACCTGGCAGGGTATCGTGTTCGGGCAATATGTATTCAAGATCGGCATTGCCGCACTCGATACGCCCGTGCTTTACGTCTGTGAGCACTGGCTGCGGGAGTGGATCGAGGCCGATCCGAAGGGGCGCGCCAGCGAGGAGGTGTCTGCATCGGCCCCTGCCTCGTCGCAGCAGGGCGTGGAGCGGTAGGGCGTGGAGCGGGTAAGGCGTGAGTCGTAGCCCGGCTCATTATCTACGCAGCATGCAGAAGACTACCGCACCAGCTCCAGCCGGTCGTTGCGATAGCGATGAATGAACAGCGCCTGATTGATATTGCCTCCGCTGAAGTCAAGACGAATCCCGAGTCCTTCGTAGCGTGGCGCGTTGCGGAGTGTAGATGGACGAATACGCGTATCGCCGCCGAGGCCATTCAGGAGATAGTCGGCGACATCGTACCCGGTGTATACGAGACGCTTGGCTGTGGGAGACTCTGCATCAGGGGCGCGGCCGGTGAGGATCTCATGGTTGCGTATGAACTCCTGCACGTCGTCGCGTGCGGTGTTCACGTAGAAGTCGTTGGTGTATGTGGCGGTAAACTTGCTGGCTTCCTGGTCGATGTTGAGGTCGTGCCACTCCGAGTTGCCGAGCGCACGAATGCCCAGCCGCATGCGTTCAAGCCCGATAAGCGCCTCCTGGATGCGTCCGCCTGCGTTGCGCCCAGTGAACGGGAGGTACACGGCCTGTGCGTTGGAAAGCATCTCGTCCGTGATGGTTGTGTCGGAGCGGATTGCATTGGGCAGGCGTGACCAGGTGCGCGAGCTCTGCACCTCGTAGGTGAAGGGTACGTCCATGCCAATGGAGCGCGCCTCCTCGCGGAAGCCAGTTGCCATGCGTTCGCTCAGGCGGTTGCCCCGCTCGTAGACCACAGCGGTAGAGCGAATAAGCAGCGCCTCAGCGGCATAGCGCGCCATTGCCTGCCCCCGCATCTCAATCGACGGATTGGCCTGGAAGACGTGGCTACGTCCGGCTGACACGGTAGACTCGGTTGCCAGCGGCGCGATGAGTACGACGCCGGCATCCTCAGCCGCATCCCCTGCAATCGTTGCTTGCTGACTGTAAAAGGGACCGATAATAACATCTGCGCGGTCGACGCGGACAAGCGAGTCGACCGCTGCCCGAAGCGAGCGCTCATTAGGGCCATCGGGGCCGGAGAAGTGCCGCATGTGTAGTTTTGCGACACGCTGCGGCTGTCCGACCTGTTCTGTGACGGCCTGAAGCGAGTCGACAAAGAGCGTGTCGCGCTGGGTAACGAGAGCCGTGGCCCCTTCGTCAGCGGCGCGTTCCTCATCAAAAAGGGCAGCCGTGTCGTGCACCGTCACGTCTGCTTCGCTGTCGAGCTCAGGAGGAAACACATAGCGTCGCGAGACCCCGTTGTGACGGTCTACAGCCAGACGGACGCCGTTGAAAAAGGCTTGCGAGCGGGCGGCCTCTTCACCGCTCAGGTCAAGCATAATGCCGATATGTAGCGTGTCGGGTGCAGCTTGCCCGGAGCGCTGGCCGTCGCGCGCATAGCTGATGATCTGGTTCGCGTGCGATCGGTAGCTGGTGTCGGGATAGCGCTGCAGAAGCGTTTCGAGGATCGAGATCGCATCGTTGTAGCGTCCGGCCCGGTAGAGCGCCCGCCCGCCCATAAGCAGCGCTGCGGTGGTCTGACGATGGAGCGGATATTCGACAGTCGCCCGGAAGCGGCGGTACGCCTCGGTATAGTCGCCTCGTTCAAAAGCAGCGACCCCCTCCTCAAAGAGCAGTTCAGCATCTTCATTCACAGGGATGCCGTTTGTCTGCTGCGCGTGGAGCGCAGGGGCAAGCGCCGTGAGTGAGAGCATCAGCACAAGCGCTACAGAAATCCAACGCCACATAAGTTCAGATACGGTCGGTGATCAGCAATACGGTGGAGCAGAAGCGTCGGGGACAAGCCCGAGAACCGGCTACTCCCATTCGATGGTACCCGGCGGCTTGGAGGTAATATCGTACGTGGCCCGGTTGATGCCGCGCACCTCGTTCACGATGCGGTTTGCTGTGTGCCCGAGCATGTCATGCGGGAGGTGGGCCCAGTCGGCAGTCATCCCATCGACGCTGGTTACGGCACGCAAGGCACAGACGTGCTCGTAGGTGCGCTCGTCGCCCATAACGCCCACTGTTTGCACGGGGAGCAGCACCGCAAGGGCTTGCCATACGTCGTTATACAGGCCGCGGGCCCGTAGCTCCTCGATAAAGATGGCGTCAGCGGCGCGAACAATAGCCAGCCGTTCGGGCGTAACAGCGCCCATAATGCGGATCGCCAGACCGGGACCCGGAAAAGGATGTCGGTTTACGATAGCCTCCGGAACGCCCAGAAGCTCTCCAATAGCACGTACTTCATCCTTAAAGAGCTCACGAAACGGCTCCAGCAGCTCAAAATCAAGCTCCTCGGGGAGGCCGCCCACGTTGTGGTGAGTTTTGATCGTGGCCGAGGGGCCCTTAAACGAGACGCTTTCGATAACGTCGGGGTAGAGCGTGCCCTGAGCGAGGAACGTCGGGCGGGTGCCGAGGTCTTCGGTGAGCGCGTCGGTTTCTTCGGTGAACACGTCGATGAACGTATTGCCGATGCGCACGCGCTTCTCCTCGGGGTCGTCGATGCCCTCCAGAGCATCAAGAAACCGGCTGGTGGCATCTACAGCACGCAAGTCCATATCAAAATGACCGCGGAAGGTGTCCTGCACCTGGGTCCACTCGCCTTTGCGCAGCAATCCGTTGTTGACAAAAATGCAGTGCAGCTGGTCGCCGATTGCCTTGTGCAGCAGCGCTGCAGCAACCGACGAGTCGACCCCGCCCGAGAGTCCAAGAATGACGTGCTGATCGCCAACGGCTTCACGGAGAGAAGCAACCTGGGTTTCCACAAACGATGCGGGCGACCAGGTGCCGCTGCATCCGCAGATGGTGAGCGCAAAGTTTTCAAGCAGCTGCGCGCCGTAGTCGGTGTGCACCACTTCGGGGTGAAACTGCACGCCAAAGTGGGGCCGGTCGGTATGCCGGACCGCTGCGATGGGGGCGTTCTCGGTCTGCGCAATGACGGTGTAGCCGTCGGGAAGCGCCGTGAGGTGGTCGCCATGGCTCATCCAGACGGTCGACCCGTCGGGAACGCCCTTCAGGAGCGGATCGGTACGGTGGTTTTCGGGGATGCGCAGCGTAGCCCGCCCAAACTCGCGTCGGTCTGCGCCCTCTACGGCTCCGCCTCCGATGTAAGCGATCGACTGCAGTCCATAGCAGATGCCCAGTACGGGCACGGGGGTGCCATCGGGGTGCGTAAGCCGAAGCAGGTCGGGGTCGAGGTCGGGGGCATGGTCATCGTACACCGAGCAGGGCCCGCCTGAAAGGATGACGCCGTTCGGGTTCAGCGCAGCGAGCTCTTCGGTGGAACGCGTGCAAGGATGGATCTCGGAGTACACCCCGGCCTCGCGGACGCGGCGGGCAATGAGCTGCGTGTACTGTGACCCGAAGTCGACAATAAGAATGCGTTCGTCAGTCATGCGATACAGGGCACAAACAGAGAAAGACGACAGAGAAAGACGACAGCACGACGTTACGCAACGTCGGTGTACGCTTCGGCATCGAGCAGGTCGTCGAGTTCGGTCTCGTCTTCCATCTCGATAACGATCATCCAGCCGTCGCCATACGGATCTTCGTTTACCTGCTCCGGTGCATCTTCCAGACTAATGTTGACGTCGGTGATCGTGCCTGAAACCGGCATGTAAAGTTCGGAGACAGTCTTCACGGCTTCTACCGTGCCGTATACATCACCGGCGGAGAGCGTAGTGCCTTCGGGCTCAAGCTCAACGAACACAATGTCGCCCAATTCGCCCTCGGCAAAGTCGGTAATGCCGACGGTGGCGGTGCCGTCGTCTTCAACGCGCAGCCATTCGTGATCTTGCGTGTAGTACAGGTCGCTGGGGTAGCTCATAACAGGAGGGAAGGTTCAGGTGAAACGGAGGACCTGCGGTATCTCGTATGGGCGAACGTATGTCGCATGCGAGGGCGGGCCCTGAAACGGATAAGCGGGGGATTACTCAGGCGGGGTGTACGTGAATGACTCCATAAACTGCGTGTCGAAGGTGCCTGCTTGGAAGTCAGCGTTCTCCATCAGCTGTTGATGGAAGGGAATCGTTGTCTTTACGCCCTCGATGACGAACTCGTCAAGTGCGCGCTTCATCCGCCTGATGGCGCGTTCGCGGGTGTCGCCATGTACGATCAGCTTGGCGATCATCGAGTCGTAGTTGGGTGGGATGCGGTAGCCTGTATACGCGTGCGTATCCACCCGTACGCCGAGTCCGCCGGGCTGGTGAAAGGCGGTAATCGTACCCGGCGAAGGGCTGAACTTACGCGCCGGGTCTTCCGCGTTGATGCGACACTCGATTGAATGGCCGTTGATCGGAAGCTCGGTACGCGTCACCGTTTCGCCCATGGCGACCCGAATCTGATGCTCGATCAGGTCACAGCCGGTGACCTCTTCAGTCACGGGGTGTTCAACCTGGATGCGCGTGTTCATTTCCATGAAGTAGAAATTCTTTTCTGCATCCACCAGGAATTCGATGGTGCCAGCGCCCTCGTAGTTAATGGAAGATGCTCCCCGGATGGCGGCTTCGCCCATGCGGTGGCGCAGGTCTTCATCCATGACCGGGGAGGGGGCCTCCTCAAGCAGTTTCTGGTGGCGGCGCTGGATGGAGCACTCGCGCTCACCGTAGTGCATAACGTTGCCTTGGCCGTCGCCGACCAGTTGGATTTCGATGTGGCGCGGCTGCACGACGCACTTCTCGATGTATATGGCCGGGTTGCCAAAGGCCGCGTCGGCTTCGGAGCGAGCGCCCTCGTAGAGCTGCTCGAAGTCTTCGGCTTTATGCACGAGGCGCATTCCGCGTCCGCCCCCGCCGGCGCTGGCTTTTACCATGACCGGGTATCCGATCTCATCGGCAATACGCTTGCCCTCATCCATCGAGGCAACGATGCCATCGGATCCTGGCACGACAGGCACGCCGGCTTCGGCCATCGTCTCTTTCGCGCGGCTTTTCTCCCCCATGAGCCGGATGGTCTCGGGCGAGGGGCCAATAAACGTGAGGTCATGATCAGAGCAGATCTGACTGAACTCAGCGTTTTCGGAAAGGAAGCCATAGCCGGGGTGGACAGCGTCGGCTCCGGTCACTTCGGCGGCTGCGATGAGCCGATCAGGCCGCAGGTAGCTCTCTCCAGAGGCCGGCGGTCCGATGCATACGGCTTCATCAGCAAACCGCACGTGAAGCGAGTCGGCATCGGCCGTCGAGTATACGGCGACCGTGCGGAGGCCCATCTCATGACAGGTGCGGATAATGCGAAGGGCAATTTCGCCGCGATTGGCGATCAGTACTTTCTTCAAAACGGCTGGCGGGGGTCAGGTGAAACAACGATCGAAGAGCAAGGGCAGAAGTCCAAGCACGAACTGCCCGCATGCAAGGTAGAGGCAGAGAGGCATGCAAACAGGCAAGAGAGCGTGCGGGGAGCCGGTCGCCTAACTCTGGTCGACGATAAAGAGCGGCTGGTCAAACTCGACCGGTTCGGCGTCTTCAACGAGAATCTCCTTGATAACGCCGGGCTGCTCGCATTCGATCTCGTTCATCAGCTTCATTGCCTCGATGATGCAGAGCACTTCGCCTTCTCCAACGCGGTCGCCCTCTTCGACGAACGGATCTGAGTCGGGCGATGGCGCCCGGTAGAAGGTGCCTACGATGGGCGCTTTAACGAGCACCTCATTCGCACCGAGCTCGTCGCTATCTTCGCCTGTAGCGGGGTCTGGCGAAGCAGGTGCCTCTTTCGTAGACGCAGGCGCTGAGGAAGCGCTTGCAGGAGCAGGAGCAGGCTGTTGCGGCTGTGGAGACTGCTGTCCATACGGCTGTGGAGCTGCGCCATAGGGCTGCGGGGGGCCGTACGAGTGCATCGGCGGGTTGTACGACGGCTGCATCATAACCGTCGGGGCATTCTGGCGAATCGTAATCTTGAAGTCGTCTTCCTCTACTTCAACTTCGGAGACGCCGCTTTCGGCAACCATCTGAAGCAGCTCTTGAATCTTGGACAGTTTCATGCGTTTTGAGGCTGGATGAGACAAACGAAAAATCATACGAGCCTTGGAGGCACCGCATGTAAAAAAGGAGCGTACGGAGGCAAAGCATCCACACGTCTTGAGCGTTCCAGCACAGGCGGGGTGCCTGTGTATGTTTTAGGCCGACTCTACACGTGTTTCGTATTCGCCGGTCTGAGTGTTAACGCGCACGCGATCGCCTTCGTTGATGAAAAGCGGCACGTCGACTACGGCACCGCTTTCCAGTGTAGCCGGTTTGGAGCCGCCTTGTGCTGTGTTGCCCTTTACACCCGGAGTGGTTTCAACAACCTCCAGGTCCATCTTCTGGGGAAGATCGGTACGCAGCGGCTCCTCCGTGTCGGTGCGAAACAGGATATCAACTTCAGCACCCTCCTTCAAATACTCGCGTCCTTCTATACGCTCAGGAGGAATTGAAAACTGCTCATACGTTTCCGTATTCATGAAGTGCAGGCCGAGGTCGTCTTCATAGAGAAACTGGTGCGTGCGCTTTTCTACACGCACCTCTTCGACCTTTTCACCGGCACGGAAGGTGTTATCAAGTTCGCGGCCGTCGCGCACGTTTTTAAGCGTAGTGCGCACAAAGGCGCCGCCCTTGCCAGGCTTCACGTGAAGGAAGTCGACGATCTGCCATAGATCATTTTTCCAGATGAACGTAAGGCCGTTGCGAAAGTCACTTGTACTTGTCATGGAGTTAGCTATCAGTTACCGAAAACTGGCGAGCGGCCTGCACACAGAATGCGCTCGCTGCGCAGATAAAACTGTCCTACGGAAAGCGTTATGTGCTGCTCTATCATAGAGGCTGCTCTATGCATGAAGGCAGCCAAGCGCAATATAGAGCACAGCAGCCCTTTGTGTCAATCTGTTGCAGGTATGCATCAGAGCTATAAGTAGAGTAGGCAACAAATTGTTGCGCGAGGGCCATAGAGAAGCGCTTGGCCTCTGGAGCAGGCAGGGCAATTCACGCCCTTTTGCTGTCCCTTAGGCAGCAAGACCTGCAAAGCTGGGACAGGAAAAAGGGTCGAGTAGGGCTACTCCAGCTAAACGACCGGGACAGTTGCAGCGATGCCCCGGAGCTCTTTGCAGCGATGAAACGTGCTGATGGTACGGGTAGGCTTACCGGAACGGGCGTTCTATAGACAGCGCCTCCGGTAAGTCACGTACGCCGACCGGGCCCTGGTAGTAAAGCAGCGGTTCTCCATACGTGGCCCCAATGCGATAGCCATAGGTGCGGGCCCGAGCCTCCACCCATTTAAAAAACGCTGGGTTCGATACATAGGTCTCCGGTTCATCGGAGCCGGCCTCGTACTCCGGGTTGTAAAACTGCGACTCAAAGGCTTGGAGAGCGTCGATGCGCCGCTCCCACACGCTCGACACGTCGACCACGAACGTAGGGTCAAAGGGAACAGCCTGCATGTAGTGCAAGATATGGTGGGGGCGCCACGGCGCCTGCTCATCTCCATCAGGTCCGTTCGTTTCAATCTTGCGCAAGCCGCTGTAGTAGAGGGCATCTGTAGCCAACTCGGCAGCCGCGCAATGGTCAGGGTGGCGGCATTCCGGCGCGTTGAGAAGCACAATCTTAGGACGATACCGGCGAATCTGCTCAATGAGAAGGCGGCGCGTTTGAGGCGTGTTCTCAATGTTACCATCAGGGAGCCCAAGGTTCGACCGGTCTGCGAGTCCCATAATGCGCGCTGCAGCACGAGCTTCCTGCATGCGCCCTTCAGGCGTGCCACGCGATCCTAATTCGCCACGGGTAAAATCTACCACGGCAGTCGTGTAGCCCTGTTCATTAAGTACACACATGATGCCACCCGCGCAGAGCTCAACATCATCAGGATGGGCGCCGAGCGCAAGCACATCAACGTTTGTAGGAGGCATAGAAGAGTTGGTAGAGTCTGGCACGGTTTTCGGTTATTAGATAAGAACGTCGCGTGTAAGTCCAGCATCTGCGGGAAAACACGCGTGGAATGCGACAACGAATTTCTTATTTCTAAACTGAGTATTCTTCGCTCTATGAGCATG
>NZ_JARWGJ010000194.1:0-4589 GCF_040409695.1 Longimonas sp. | reverse complement strand
GCAATCAGTCGATCAACTCCAGCGCTTTCAGGTGCTCGTTGATGGTCTGGCGCGTGTCGGCGAGTTCAGATTCGAGGGATTCGATCTCTTGTTGCACCGCTGCCACGTCGATTTCGGGTTCAGGCTCGAAGGTATCCACATAGCGGGGAATGTTGAGATTGAAGTCGTTCTCGGCAATCTCGGCCACCGGCGCCACGTAGCTGTACTTGTCGATCTCGGTGCGCTGGCGGTAGGTCGTCACGATCTTCTCAATGTCCTGCTCGCGCAGCACGTTTTGCTTGGTGCCTTCCTCGTACTCGCGGCTGGCATCGATAAAGACCACGTCCTCGTCGTCGCTGCGGCTCTTGTCGAAAATCAAGATGGCCGCCGGAATGCCCGTGCCAAAGAACAGCTTTTCAGGCAGACCGACGACCGCATCCAACAGGTTCTCCTCAATGAGTGCCTGGCGGATACGCCCCTCGGCGCGGCTGCGAAAGAGTACGCCATGCGGCACAATGACCCCGACGCGGCCGGTGCCTTCGACGGCGGATTCGATCATGTGCGACAGAAACGCATAGTCGCCTCGTGATTTGGGCGGGAGCCCACGATGAAAGCGGTCAAACGGATCGGTCTTGGCGTCGGCCTTGCCCCACTTCTTGAGCGAGAACGGCGGATTGGCGACGACCACGTCGAAGGTCTCCAGCGTGTCGTTGCTGGATTTGAACTCGGGGCTGTTAATCGTGTCGCCCCAGGCGATCTCTGCGTGGTCCATCCCGTGCAGAAACATATTCATGCGGCAGAGGGCCCAGGTACTTCCGTTGCTCTCCTGTCCGTAGATCACCACATTGCGGTCGCCCACTTCCTCGGCCACCTTAATGGCAAGCGAGCCGGAGCCAATGGCGGGGTCGTAGATGCGATCGCCAGAATCCGGATCGACCAGCTTTGCCAGCAGCGTAGACACCTCGTCGGGCGTGTAGAACTCCCCACCTTTCTTCCCCGCATCCGACGCAAACCGGCTGATCAGATACATGTACGCGTTACCGATGATGTCCTCGGTGCCCACCACCGACGGACGGAAGTCGAGCACGGGCTTGTTGAAGTCCTGAATCAGGTTCTTAAGGCGGCGGTTGCGATCTTTCGTCTGACCGAGGGCAGCCTCCGAGTTGAAATCGATGTTGCGGAAGACCCCCTCCAGCTTGCGCTTATTGGCCTCTTCGATCTTCTCCAGTGCCTTGTTGATGACCTGCCCGATGTCGGGCGCATCCTTTTTGGAGGCGATGTGGTCGAACGTCGCTTTCTCGGGCAGTACGAAGCGCTCACGCTCCATCTTCCGCTGGATAAGCCGCTCGTTGTCGTACTCCTCCTGGTACGCTTCGTAGTGGTCTTGCCACACATCGCTGATGTACTTGACGAAGAGCATCGTCAAGATGTAGTTCTTGTATTCGGCAGGATCGACCACCCCGCGAAAGGTGTCGCAGGCCTGCCAGAGCGTACGATTGATTTCAGCTTGCGACGGTTTGCGGTTCGCCATAATACCGTTGGGGTTATTGGGATGCGTGGTGAAGGAGTGTCTGGATGAGGGTCGCGCGCTTCTGCTGGAGTTGCTGCGCGAGGCGCGTTTCCTTATCAGCGAGTTGCGCGATCTGAGCGATTCTCGTCTGGCGTGCCCGAGAGGGCACCGGAAGAGGCAATTCCCTTAGAATCTGCTGGTTGATCGATGCGATGGTGGCTCCTCGTCCAAACGTTTGGAAGTACGACTGCGCCTGCTCCTGATTGAGGTACCAGGTCAGATACGCAGGCAGAAGGCGATCGTCGGTGCGCAGGATGTACAGCTGCGACGAGGCCACCGCGCGGCGTAGCGGCCCGTTGACGTGCCGACGCTGCACCTGTGCAGCCGGGTGACGGGGCCCACGCGGCACGAAGAGTACATCGCCCGCCCGCAACTGATGATGGTCAGGCGGGTCGAGTTCGGCGGCATAATCGATCGTGCCGGTTTCAATGAGCCCCCTGCTGTTGATATGCTTCGGCTCAACCACCGCAAAGACCCCGTCAGTGTCAGGTGTAAACCGCCCGCGTACATACCCTGTACGAATCGATACGAGATCGGTAAGCAATGCCATGCAAAAACCCCCTTATCGTGAGCGAATATAGCCACCGGCCAGATTGGCGTTGGCGTAGAAACAAAAGCGTTCGCCCTCCAACTGTTCCAGCCCACACAGTGTTGTAGCCACCATACAACAAAAAGGTTTGTTGTAAAATAAGCTACAAGCCGTTCGTAAATAGTGTGATGGGCGTCTTTTGTTTGGTGTACAAAACCATTTTAGGAGACGGCATCGTTACATTTGAGTCTTCGTTCTTCTGTCAGCTCATTTTTCGGTGGGCGTACAATCTGTTGAAGAGGCACTTTTTCTACATGTAAACCTGCCCCTTCTCAACGACGTACGCAGACCTGACTCACATCCCCTTACCCACGCGTTGTGCCATGCAACACGATTCCCCCATGCAGCCCGCCCGCATGCCGCAGTCTGTGGTGCCGTACGTGTACACCGCGATTGCGCCCACGCACGACTGGCTGGCGGTGTGGGTAGAGGCAGAGGCTCGCGCCTTCGGATTGCAGCAGCTTGCGGTGCAGAACGACGAGCAGGTGCTGGAGGTGGCGGTGGGCACTGGGCTCTCGTTCCCCGCGCTGGTGCAGGCAAATCCTGATGGTTGGACCGAAGGCCTCGACCGCACGCCGGCGATGCTTCGCAAAGCCGCCCGCCGCATGCGCAATGCGTCGCACCAGCAGTTCGGGCTTCGTCTGGGGGATGCGTACGACCTGCCGTACCCCAATAACACATTCGACGCGCTCCTCAACAGCTACATGTTCGACATGCTACCGGTGGCGGACTTCGTGCCGGTACTGCGCGAGTTCAAGCGCGTGCTCAAGCCGGGCGGGCGGTGCGTCTGCATCAACATGACGGTGCCCACCCACTGGAGCGAGCGACTCTGGGACACGATCTATGCGATCTGGCCCCCACTGCTGGGCGGCTGCCGGGGCGTGGCCATTGCCCCCTTCATGAAAGAAGCCGGCTTCGCCGACGTGCAGCGCACGCGCATCGTACAGCGCACCTTTCCGTCGGAGGTGGTGATCGGTCACACCTGAATAGGTAGCCTACCATTCTTGAGGAAGCTCGTATATCTCAAACGCAGGCTCATCCCCCTCATGCGTGAGTAGTCCAAGATAATCGCCAGCCACGCTGATAGACCGCGCCCGCGTCGGCAGCTCCGTGTCAGCCACAACGCGCCCTGTGTCCTGATCCAGTACATAGAGACGACCGGAGTGGCGAATCTCTTCCAGCCGTCGTTGTATCGCACCCGTCATGGTTGCGAAAAGCCCAGCACGGTCGATTTTCCTGCCAGAATATAAAACGTAGAGGTATTGATCACCGCCTGTAACGTCAAGTACACCAAGAGGGTGTTCCGTAACATCGGGTGCGGACACGGTGTATCCGTCGCGGTAGTCGTACAAGGGAAGCGCGTGCTCGGGCGGATCAGTTGTTGCCCAGCGTAGCCCCTCTTCGGTCAATTTAAGTACGAGCGATCCGTACGTAAACCCGAAAAACGCTCCGTTCTGTGTCGTGTGATGCGGCCCTTGCCGGAGCATCACATTGTCGTCAATATCGCTCTGTTCAAGAGCAGGACTATCTGATACGTCTACTGTTGCAACAGACCTATCAGTAATCTGGTACGCCCCATTATCTTCCCGGAGACGGTGAAGTGTGAAAATAGAAGAGTCTGGACTAAAGCTTGCCATTGCCACCGTGGAATCGTTGACGAGAAACAGGTCTCCTGGAAAACCGCTGATACCGCGCACCTGCCCCTGAAAGTGAATATCACTGTCGTATACATACGCTCTTCGCTGGCCGCTATCCCATACCAGGAAGCCGCCATCTGAAAACTGGCTGATTTTGACCTCTTCTCCAGAGAGTTCGCCAGGTCCTTCCCCAGATACGACAGTAGACCCAATCGGGCTGGCGTCGGCGAGACGGATACGGGCAAGGACCTGGTCGGATGAAAAGGGATCTATTGCCAATACAGAAGTTGGCTGGCTGGTGTCATCTAACAAGAGTTGGAAGTCATATGGGGCTGCGAACCCACTATCATAAGTAGCAACATGCGTCCAGGATACCTGAGGGTTTTCCTGTGCAAAAGACAAAAGTAGCGGGCAAAAGAAGAAGAGAGCGATGGTTATCGTTGTAAAGCGCATGATTTCTACCTATAGTTGACTGAACTACAGCGAACTGACCTTCCGACTTGGAACGTCAGTTCGCTGCACGTCCAAAATAAAAAATTTACAACCCCAATATTTCTTTCAGTCCGTCTATATAGTCACATGGTCCTTTATACGTGACCGAGTTGCACGTACCCCCAAAATTGCATGTACCAAGAATTTTGGTGCCGTACTCAATTATTTTGATCTAGCACTGACTTTGTGGCTACGCGACATTTCCCCCTTCGCGAAGGGGGAAATCCCGAACAGCGTGAGGGAATGGGGGATGTGAGGACCGCGCATTCTGCGACAAGGCGGCGATCAACAAAGGAGGAAGGAAACCCGCACATGCCGTTAT
>NZ_JARWGJ010000193.1:0-4595 GCF_040409695.1 Longimonas sp. | reverse complement strand
CGGGAGCACCTCGTCGAGCGCAGGCAGGGATCCTTTGTCAAATCGATCCAGGGCATCGCCGAAGATCTGTATCGGCGCATCTACAAGCGCCTTCCCCCCGCGCAGGATCCGTTAGAGGACCCGGGGTTTCGGCGACTCTACGACCGCGTTCGCCACAGCCTAAAACGCATCACAGGCCAAGAGGGCGCTGATAGCCCGCGAGAGCACACCACAGGCGGTGTTCGGGCTACACCCCAAGGGAATACCCCTCCTGGCCTTTCTGTACGCCTCACGCCGCCTGAGCGCCCTTTACGAGAACGTCCTTCACGAGAGCATTCTAAGCAACCAAGAAAGCGCCAGGACCCTCGCATGCAAGACCCCCTGGTGGAAGATCCTCTGGTACAATGCCTCGGGCCCGCCGTCCCGTCAGCCAATAAGCTCGTCCGCGATCGTAACGGGCAGCGCTGGCAGCTTCGCTCCACTCTACGACCTGCTGATTCAGCAAAGACCGCCCAGACCACGCGAGCGGTACGTTCGTCAGGCCCTGCGCCACGGATTCCGTGGCACCGCCCGTATCTCGATCCACTTCGCATCGCCGAAGAGCTGCATGCCCACCGCGAGACGCTCCACACCGCATTTACCCACGGATGGAAAACAACCATTCGAAAGGGAAGGTGGACACCGCACAAACCTCGCACAGCCCGCCAGTCCGAAACCATTATTGCCCAGCGCGGAAGCGACTATCCCTCCTTTATCTCGGTCGGACGGTGGCGCACGGGCGAGATCTCGCGTAGGCACAAAGGGAGCGCTGTCACCGTGCCCTGGATCATCGCCGACATCGATGGCGAGAGCCCCCGTGCATCCGCCAGTTATGCCAAAACGCTGTGCCGTCTCTTAGCCCAACATGGGGTCGACCTATCCGAGATTGTCGTTAGCTACACCGGCGGCCGCGGCTTCCACGTCCGCATCCCACACGGCATAGTCGGATGCCCCATCTACCAGGACGCCGGCGCTGCAACCCGGCTCCTCATCGCTTTTTTCGACCGACTCTGCGAAGACCGTCCCGACCTTCGCAAACATATCGACAACAGCGCCTGCAGGCCGACCCAGATGATCCGCATGATCGGGAGCAACCGAACGCGCGGCGGACGGTGCGTCGCTGTAGACGGCACGTCGTTTTTACAGCTCGACCCCCTCATTCTCTTTGGGCACAGCGACAACCAATCATACAACGGATACGTCCTACCCCGGCCCGAAGACGCCACATACACGCCCGCTCTCAAGTATCTGTTATTGGAAGAGGAGTCAATAACTATAGCGCACACGGTCTACAAGCAAGTCGAGCAGCTTTTAGGCGCACTATCCACATCACACAGGGTAAAACGGCAGCGCTCCCCCAGCAAAAAAAATCGGCAGACCCACTCCGCCATACATGTTAACAACTACTGTTGGAAACCCCACTTCTCGCGTCCGCCGCCGATACCGGCAGACGCCCCCCATTGGATCAAATATGAGGCCCAAAACGGGGACTCCTACGAGAGCCAGAGTGTCATCGACCGGCTTATGTACCCCGTGCAGGAGGCAGAGGCCTGGGGCGAGGCCGTAGGACGCCCCTACGTAGGCCGTAACGCGGCGTGCTTCGTGATAGGGCTCTATGCCTGGACCTACCCTGAAGCGGCCCTACAGCGTGTACAGGCGCTCCTGCGAGGGCGTGATGGGGAAGCTATGCCTTCTGGCGACGGTGCAGCACCGCTGCACGGAAAGTCTATACCGCACAGAGCGTCTACGCCGCACGGAGGGGCTATACTGCACGAAGGGGCGTACCTCATCAGGAAGATGACCTCCAGTGAAGCTGAGAGGGCTGTACGGGCGATCGTGCACACGTGGAACCGGCTGGTCTGCCGCCCCACCTTGCCCGAGCGAGAGGTTGACACCACACTGCGTAGTGCGCGCAAGTATACGTGAGCGGCACAGTAGTATAGGAAATAACTATTACGGCAAGCAGAACTTTAGAAATGTAGTTCTGAAGAAATGTAGAACTGTAGCACTACTTTACTACATTTCTGTGCAGTGCTGTGTACCGACGAGGTGTTGAATTAGCAGCATCAAACTGTGCTGTAGGAGCCTGTGAAGGTGATCCCGACGCTAATTTACGCCGGTTACATACAACGTGAAGGGGGTTTTCATGACATCAAAAGTTGGCCAAACCTCTCTGGTTGGATGTGTTTTCTGCTTTCACATTCAAATGTCCCTGCATCCCTTATGTCTCGTCCCTCTCTGTTCTCTGAGCCGACACCGGCGATAATAGGCACTCTCTCGTCGCGCGTGTTACGTTCGAAACGCGCATTTGCCAAATGCTTCGCTCCGGGCACTTACCACACGTTGTGCGCGGTCACCTACGTAGCCAACTTATCGCTTGTAGCTGAGCTGTTCGACATCTTCCAGTTTGAGGCTGTAGAGCTTGTTATCGGAGAGGAGGCCGCCCCGCTTCGCGGCAGTGCCGAAGGACGAGTAGCCCTTGTCGAGCGGCTCTACCGCTTGCGTGACACCGGGCGCTTGCGTCTCTTCCTAAGCCCGAAGCGATCGCTACACACGAAGCTGTATTTACTTTACGGGACTGAGCAGTCTCGTATCATCACGAGCTCAGCCAACTTTACACGGTCGGGATGGCGGGGGCGCCAGGTGAACCACGCCTCAATCTACGACATCCCCAAGGGCCTGCCAAGCGATCCCATCTCAACCAATCGTTCCGAACCCACTCTGCTTAGCGAATACGATTCGTACGTCCAGTCAATTGAGCGCGACTACCTGGAGCATCGCGACGACTTCTGCGAGGGACTGTTCTTTGGCCCCCTCCACGAACTGATGAACCGTTCTTCTCTCGACACTACAACTGCGGTCCGGATCTGGCTTCAGCAAGACGAAGCCTCGGCTGAACTCGCTATCACCGATTCGATGGACACGCTTGCGAGAGAGCTGACGGTGGTCACCGTACAAGAAGTAGAGGGTTTGGGCTATGCGACAACGATGCCCCTTGCTCCAGAAACATCACCATCGGATTCTAAGGAGCCAAACACATCCCCCGTCGCCTCATACATTACGCTGTCGCTTCCTGCAGGAAGTCGACGGCAGAAGGCTGTTGCGAAAGCACTAAAACCCTTCGACGCAAAATCAACCGGCCACGAGGTGCGCGTTCCTACTACGACGCTGCTTGATCACCGGCGACATGTAGTGCCCCTCATGAACACCGGACTGTCGCATAGTGCTGATAATATCCCCATCCCTTTTGCGTGGATTGGACTTCAGGGTCAGCAACAATCGCGTTGCCTGATTCCCAACACAGAAGCCGACTCTGACGCGCGTCGTGTCACGCTCCAAAAGGCGATCGCTCCCGTACGACGCTTTCTCGAACTGGCTGATACTGGACGGACATCGAACCTTGACTCGGTACGGTCGGCTATCGTCGAGACACTGGTTTATCTGTTTTGTGCGCCGTTTTTCCATCTAAACTGGGCCCACGAGTGCCAAACGGCCGCCAGTCGTCCTCAACGGGGACCGCGATCACTCTTTCTGTTTGGGGACTCAGAAAACGGAAAGTCAACCGTACTGCACTTTGGACTGTCTCTCTTGGCTGGACGCCCTGTAGATCCAGTACCTGGACGCGATCTCTCAGCTGATGGCGTACTTGCTGCCGGTCAACTGGGTACGGCCTTCCCAGTCGTTTTCGACGACGTGCCTCACAATCGCTTCCGGCGCGGCATGGGACTCGAAAAAGTCATCAAAGGCTACTGGCTGCGGTCAGAGGCGGTGGGCCGGTCGTATCCAGCATTGGTTCTTTCCAGCAACCGGGTACAGATTCCACGGTGGATGGAATCACGCATGAAGCGTATTACCTTTCCGGTACGCTATGCACGATCAGACATGAAGGTGGCACGCGAGATCCGTGACCTCACTGGAACGCCGGGACGCCTTTTCATGCTGTTTGCCGGCCGCTATCTGCAGCATTTGGCGGCACATCCCATAGGCATCCAAGAAGATGAGTGCGCACTGGGACGCACTGTACTACGGTCGATCTGGGAAGATGCTGATCATTCGCCAGAGGAAATCCCCGCTACACCTCATGAAGTTCGCTATCCCCCTGGACGTCCGGTGTGGCAGCGCATTTTACGTGGCGAAGGACATGCCGCCGTTCAGCTTGGACACAAGCGGAGCCTGCAGGTGATTTTCGAGCACTACAAGCAGGCCCAAGAAAACGCCTCGCTGCTTCCCAGTGCGCTGGGGGCAACCGTCTCGAACCGCATGGTCGTGATTGACGATGGACGGAGATTCTTGTCTTGGGTCTACCCAGAGGGTAACATGCCGCTACGTTACAGCTACCTGCGCACACGCCTTTATCTTCGGTGATACCCCACGCGAAGCACTACAGAACTGTATTACTACAGCACTTTAACACTACAGTGCAACCGTTCTACAGCACTGCAGAACTTTAGCAGTACTCCTCTGTAGTGCTGTAGTGCTGTTATCTTCACTCCCCGCGCTATTTTCAGAATTGGACGTCTCATGCCCATGCATACCCTGGCGTTGGTAAACCAGAAGGGCGGCGTTGGCAAGACCAC
>NZ_JARWGJ010000192.1:0-4604 GCF_040409695.1 Longimonas sp. | reverse complement strand
ACCTGGTCGGCGCGCATGTAGAGGTTGTCGATCGATTCGAGCTCTTCGCGTACGGCATCGGCGTAGGCTTCACGTCCGCACTGCGCACGCGGGCCCCACACCGCCGGCCCTTTGCTGGTGTTGAGCATCCGAAACTGCAAGCCCGCACGGTCGGTCACGCGCCCCATGAGTCCGCCCAGGGCATCGATCTCGCGGGCAATGTGCCCCTTTCCAATACCACCAATGGCCGGGTTGCACGACATCTGTCCGATCGTGTTGAGCTTCAGCGTGATGAGCAGCGTGCGGGCGCCCATGTTACCTGCTGCTGCCGCGGCTTCGGAGCCGGCATGGCCGCCGCCTACAACGATGACATCGTAATGGAAGTAGTCTTGCATGAGGGTCTGGGTTTGAGCAATCGGCTACAACGAGACAGTAGAAGGAAACGACGGCACCCGGTGGGAAGATTCGAGCAGACCGTCTGCCGTGTAAAACGAGAGTGCGCCCTCTTCATCGCAGAGCCATACCTCGTCGGCTCCGGCCTCGAAATAGAGCGCGCGCCTGGTCTGCATCTCGGCGTCAGTGTTCGCAGGCGAAAGCACTTCGACACAGATTTCGGGGGCGATAGAAGCCGCGTAGTCGTCGTGCACCTGCTTCCAGCGCGTTGAAGAGAACCACGCGACATCAGCTGCCTTGATGCCATCCTCTGTTTCCACCGCAGCTTCCGTCACAACTCGTCCTGTCGGCATCTGCTCGCGAAGCAGCCCAGCAATTTCGCTCTGAAAGGCGCCGTGTTTGAGATGGGTTGGGCTCATCACGATCTGTCCGCGGGCGTTGGTTTCGATTTTGTAGGGCAGATCGTGCAGGCTGGGGTCGCTGCACACGTCCTGCCAGGACTGTGCAGCGGTCGGGTTGGATGAGGGGGAGGCCATCGCTCTATAGGGAGCAAGCAATAGGGAGCAAGCGCAAAAATAGCGTGCATCAGAGTATGCATGTGCAGTAGACCATACCCGAAGGGCGAGGCGATGGGTCCTCGTGGCGGGGGCTCTGTTCCCGTATCGCCGTGGGCACAGCGGCTTCGTCGGTCTTGCGCTCTCAGGGACGCAATAACTAACTCCGAGTCGGATCCTGCTGAAGCGAGGATGAGCTGCCGGCGTGTGTTCGGTGTTACTTGATGGGGCTGCATAGCGCCTGCATCATGCAGATGACTCGTTGGATCTGCAGCGCTCAGTGCACGCAGCTTATCCGTCCGCTATGTCCCATCCGTTTCGCATCCCCCTGATACTTCTTGCGGCAGCCTGTTGCCTTGCAGCCTGCACGTCAACGTCGACCCACACCGGAAGCACACGCGCTGTTCTTTCGAGTTCGTACGATGCCACCTTCTACGCCGTGCTCGACGTGTTCAACGCCCACGACCTTACGCCTGAAACGGTCGACTATGACGCCGGCCACATCGCGGCCCGGGGCGCGGCCCAGTTTGGCTATGCGCCTTACCGGGTGGTGGACGCCGAAGCCTTTCTTGACCCGGCGTCTGAAGACCGGGTGGAATTGCGGCTGTTGTTTACGTTTCAGGAGCAGGCGGCTGAGCGCCCCCGGCCTGTACCGCGTCGTGAAGACGAGTCGCGGGTGCTGGCCTACACGTTTGAGGGACTCGACCGCTCGCGTGAGGCTGCGTACGCATACGGCTTTTACGTGGATGCGATACGCGAGCGCGCTCGTGAGCTGCATCCGCATAGCGAGGGCCATTAAAGCAGGTAGACACCGTGTCGGCTGTGAGGGCCGGCTGTGAGAGGGCCGGCTGTGGGAGGCGAACCGCCTGCGACCGCTAGAAACCCACTCCTAGCCAGAGCGGTTTACAAAGCGTGTCCGTTACTACCGCTGCATCCTGCTGTTATGCCCCGCTCGGTTTATCTCGACTATAACGCTACGACGCCCGTTGACGACGCCGTCTTTGCGCGGATGAAGCCGTACTTCACGACCCATTACGGCAACGCTGCAAGCGGGCATTCGCACGGATGGCGCGCTGAAGGTGCGGTCGATGTAGCGCGTGAGCAGGTCGCAGGACTGCTACGGGCCGACCCGGAGCGCCTCACCTTTACCAGTGGGGCAACGGAAGCACTGAACATGGCGATCAAAGGCGTTGCGCAGCACAGCTCGGTCGACATGCCGCACATTGTGACGGTAGCTACCGAGCACAAGGCTGTGCTCGAATCGTGCCGTGCGCTGGAGCAGCAAGGCACCGCGCGTATCACCTACTGCCCGGTGGACGCGGAGGGCCGCCTCGCCCCCGACACGCTGGCCAGGGCGCTCACCGACAATACCGTGCTCGTGGCTGTGATGCACGCAAACAACGAAACGGGCGTGCTGCATCCGATAGACGACTGCTACGACGTTGTGCGCAGCCACCGCGCGCTGTTCTTGACCGATGCCACGCAGGCACTGGGCAAACTTCCGGTAGAGGTGCAGCACGCCGACCTGCTCGTCGGCTCAGCGCACAAGCTGTACGGTCCCAAAGGCATCGGCGTGCTCTACCGGCGAGCCGGAGTGCAGTGTCCGCGCTTCATTGATGGGGGCGGACAGGAGCGGGGGCTGCGCGGCGGCACGCTGAATGTGCCTGCCGTGGTAGGTTTCGGCGCAGCAGCTGCGCTCGCCGAAGAGCGTCAGCCAGCGGATGCGGAGCGCTGGCACGCGCTGCAGGCCACCTTCGAATCTGCCTTGCAAACGCGTTTCCCAGACATCCGTATTAATGGAGACAAGGCGGATCGGCTCCCGCAGACTACGAACGTCACGCTTCCCGGCACCAATGCCGAACGACTGATGCAGGCACTGCGCACGGTATCGTGTGCAACCGGCAGTGCCTGCGCGAGCACCGACCCCAAACCCAGCCACGTACTGCGTGCTATGGGCCACTCGCCTGCCGAGGCCCACGCCTCGCTTCGCTTCAGTGCCGGACGCGACACTACAGAAGATGACCTTCTTTACACGGTCGATGTGCTGGAGCAGGCGCTTCCCCTGGCGCGGGCCTCTCAGCCTGCCCAGGCATAGATCTGACTCTCTGCTGATTCTTGTTCTCAACCCCCTCTAAGTACGATGGATGAACTGACAGGTAACATCACAAATCGCGTTTCAGAAAGCGAGATCGCTGTCTATAACCTGGCTGACCTGTGGGATGAGGCCCCAATCGCTGAACTGGATATCGAGCCGTTTCTTGTGCAGGGGCTGATGCTTAAAGAAGAGCCTTTTCGTGAGGATGTGAAGGCGTACGACTTTACGCAGCACGAGGGCCAGCACGTGGCGATTCATTGCTCCACCGATGCCATTGTGCCCACGTGGGGCTACATGCTGCTCGCCTCAAAGCTGGAAGGCATTGCCCGCACGGTAGCGTTTGGCACCGAAGATGACCTGGTTCGCGATTACTATATCCGTGCACTGGAGGCAGAAGACTGGAGTCCGTACGCCGACCGGCCGGTCGTCATTAAGGGATGCGGCGGCGATACCGTGCCCGACGTGGCGTACCTGATTGCGACGCAGAAGCTGCAGGGCGTGGCTCGCAAGCTCATGTACGGCGAGCCGTGCTCTTCGGTGCCGCTCTGGCGGCGTTCGCAGCCGAAGAAGAAGTCGGCGGGTGCCGCGAAGGCCGTCTCGGCCAATTTGCCCACGCCAGGCAAGTAGGGAGGGAGACTGTTCAGCGAGCGATGGGCTACCGTGCGGCTGCCGAAGGTCCGCGCGCATCGACGCGTTTCAGGAAGGCACGCAACGCCGCATTGAACGCATCGGGACGCTCGACAGGAAGTGCATGCCGCGCATCCGCAATAACCACCAGTTGCCCCTCGGGAATGCGCGCCGCGTGGCGTTTTTTGACGGATGCGGGCGTGTAGTCGTCGTCGGCTGCGCATACCAGCACAGGGCGGCGTATTATGGACAGGCGCGACTCGACGCTCCACCCCACGAGTCCGTCGATGGAAGCGAGGTAGGCGTGTCGGTCGTTGGCAGCCCATCGCTCGATAAACTGCTCGCGGAGGTCGTTGTGGTGGGGCTTGATGAAGAGCTTGTGAGCCAATATCTGCCCGACGCGTCGCATGCCAAGGACCTGTACGGCTCCGCGACGCGACCAGTAGAAAGCATAGTCGGCGGGTGTTTGCAGGTTGACAGCCGGCACGCTGTTCACGACCGTACCACTGCGAAGCAGCTCAGGTGCGTGGGTGAGCAGCTCGTATGTAACCATGCCGCCCATAGAGAGGCCGACCAGGTGGACCGGTGGAAGAGACAGCTTGCGTATCCACACAGCTACATCGCGGGCCATCTGCGCAATGCTGTAGGGGCCGGGGGGCTTGCTGGTCTGGCCGTGCCCGCGCAGGTCGCAGGTGAGCACGCGGTAGTCGGCGTCGAAGGCTTCGGTTTGGGCGAACCAGTCGCGTCCGCTGGAGCCGAGGCCATGAACGAAAACCAGCGGCAGCGCATCGCGCTCGTTGTCGGTGTAGTGGAGCGTGATGTCGTCGACGGTGAGTGTGGGCATGGAAGAGGCGGCTCGAATCTTAAGGCGGATCTGAAGGTGAGCTTGTGCAGCAGATGCCCGGTCGGGGGCGGCGGTTTTGCTGCTGAGGCGATCGGGGGGCTTACATCGGGGG
>NZ_JARWGJ010000191.1:0-4607 GCF_040409695.1 Longimonas sp. | reverse complement strand
GGCCCGTAGCCCCGGCTACGAACCTCTATCGTGGTTCAATTTTCGCCGCAGCGGCGCTCGCTCTCGCCCGCAAACCAAAACCCAAACAGGTTCTTGTATTCGTGTGGCGCCTGCAAGTGTGCATTCACTACAGCATTTTTTGTCGTCACTTTCTCTCCCGTATGAACCATTGGTACGCTTCATTGAGCATTGGACTGCTTTTCAGCATTCTGCTCATTGCTCAAACAGCAACGGCCCAACAAGCTTCGAACTCTTCTTCTGCTTCTTCAGTAGCCGACGCATCTAATGCAAAGTCTCAATCTGGGCAATGGGGATACGCGGCGGCTTCCGTTGATAGCACAGACATGACCCCCATTGCGTTTTCGGTCAACCGCGCGCTGCAAGGCAACGTCGCCGGAGCCTACGTTACGCAGAACTCCGGTAATCCGGCAGGCGGAATGTCGATGCAGTTGCGCGGCCCCAGTACGATCCTCGGAGACACCACCCCGCTCTATGTGCTGGACGGCATTCCCATAAGCAACGCCTCGCGCGAGCTCATTGACCTGGGCGGCGGGAGCCAGAATCGCCTCATCGATCTGGCGCTGCATGACATTGAGCGCATCGACGTTGTGCGAGGGGCGGCAGGGGCTGTCCGGTACGGACCGCGCGCCAACAACGGTGTCGTGGAGATCTTCACCAAACAGGGCACCTCCGGCACGCCTCGGGTCACGTTTTCCACGCGCGCCCAGACCGAGTCGGTGCGCAGCACGCTGGACGTCAACATGGCCCAGAACGCACAAGGCCAGTATCTGGATAACGATGGTAACCCACTCCCCGAGGGCGAACGCCGCTGGGACTGGCAAGACTTTATCTTTGACCGGGCCTATGGCACCGAGCAGGCGCTGTCCATATCAGGCGGATTTGGCGACACCCGCTACCGCGCCTCAGGCTCCCATTTTTCCAACCAGGGGATTATCGAGGGCAACCACTTCCGCCGCATCAACGGGCGCTTACGGATCGACCAGCAACTGACCGACTGGGCTGCGCTTACGGGAAGCGCCACCTACGCAAGCAGCAACACGCAAGACATCCCCAACGGCGGACTCAACCAGCCATATGGTGCGCTGACCGGGTTTGTCGCTGGCCCAAACACCTTTGACCCGCGCCCCAACGTCGATGGATCGTTTCCTAACCAGGGTCCCCGGCTGAACCCGTTGGAGGTCATGGAGCGCTTCGACTTTACACAGGAGACCGATCGATTTATCGGAAGCGCCGCCCTGAATCTTCGTCCAACGGAAAATCTAACTGTCGACTACGTGCTGGGACTGGATACGTATACACAGGATGCAACTGCAATCATACCCTCTGGCACCATCCTATTTCAGCCCCCCAACGCTCCCGCCGATACTCTTCAGCGATCTGAACGCGGCGGCACCTACACCCAGCAGCTCATCAGTAGCACACTGGATGTTAGTTATAGCACTGACCTTTCGAGTACGCTGCGCTCCACAACACTGATAGGCGGCAGCGTGCAGTTCGAAACCAGTACGACGGAGACAGAGGGCGGGGTGGGAACGCCCGAGGATTTCTTCTCGTCTCCGCGTAGGTCCGATACCGATTACGATGTGTACAGTGGATTCGTGCAAGAGACGCTGACCTGGAAGGACCGCCTCGTTGTTACGGGCGGCTTGCAGGTTGCTACGTATCCTTCGTTTGAAGACAACGGGGCTTCGTTTTACCCGAGTGCACGCCTTGCTCACAGGCTTTCTGAGCTGCAGTTCTGGAGCGGAGCGGGGCTCAATCGCCTGTTTCCGCGCTTTACGCTTCGGAGTGCACTCAGCTTTTCGGGCGGCCCGGCGTCCGTCGTTCCCTTTTACCGTGCCGTGCCTGAAGGCGTGACACCTGAGCGGCAGCGCGAGGTGGAGATCGGTGCAGATGCGCACCTCTTTACCGACCGCGTGGCCGTGGAAGCCACCTACTACAGGCAGCGTACCAGCGACCTGGTTGTGGGCGAGTCGAGCACGAGGCCAGGATTAGACCCGACTCCTTCCGGATCATCAACCGGATTCGGGTTCGATTCTGGCTTTTCGCCCTTCACCAACGCAGGCACACTCATCAATCGCGGCATCGAGCTGTCGGTGCAAGCGCAGGTCGTGGATCGAGCGCGTACGAACTGGACGACCACCATAAACTTCAGCCGCAACCGTAACGAGGTCCGTGATCTGGCGGAAGACAGAATCTACTTTCCCAGATCGTTTGAACAGTCGGTAGTGATAGATGGAGAAGCATTGGGCGTATTTTACGGAGCCACATTTCGCCGCGATGCGGAAGGCAATGTTCTTGATGTTGCAGGCAATGTCCTCGTCGAAGACGACGGCGTCTGGCGGCTACGCGACCCCTCGGCCCCTGAAGAACAAGGACGCGGAGTGCCTTCTTCATCCGCTTTCGAGGTCATCGGCGACCCCAATCCTGACTTTGTCGCGTCGTGGATCAACGAGGTCGGCATCCGCAATTTCGATCTTCGCATGCAGTGGGATGCAGTTGTGGGTCACGATGTCAGTAACTTCACACAACGTTTAGGCATCAGAAGTTTAGGCACTGGTATTATAAGTGGAACATCCCCAATCTACGAACGCGTCCTGGAAGAGGAGTTGCCTATGGGCTATGTGGTTAGTGCGCCTCTCATAGACGAACACTGGATCGAAGACGGCTCCTTTCTGAAGCTGCGCGAAGTCAGCGCCGCATACACGCTGCGTCCGGCGGCGGCACGGATTGAACGCGTGCGCCTGACCCTTGCCGCGCGTAACGTGCTCTCCATCGACGGGTACAGCGGGTACGACCCGGAGATCAATGTAGCCGGACAACGCACGGGCGTCCGCGGACTGGACTTTGCCGAGGTCCCCATTCCTCGCACGTTCTCACTGGGGATTACAGCCGTGTTTTGATGCATTGAAGGGATACGCGGGCGAAGTCCCCTGACGACTACCCCGTCGCATCTCTCCTGAAGGTCTGCCAACGCCAGAAGGGCTGCTTCGCGTAGAGGCAGCCCTTCATCGTTTGCTGGATATCACGAATCTGCAGAGCGCTCTTTTTGCATGCGTTTCGCCAAGACAAATGTTTTCAATATGTCGTTGATGCGGCTCTGGTAGCCAACTTAATTTATGCCTCGCACATTTGACTGATTCTCCTCTCAACGATCTGCGCACGCTCGTTACTCACGCCAGGGTATGGCAAGTGTCCGGGAAGGGCATATGTGAAATCAGAGATGCCGAGCCACGACTTGAACGTATTGCGTAGGAAGGTCTGCACGTCAGGTGCGGCCTGTCTTACTTCATTAACTAACTCGGGACGCCCATCAATGATCGCGATGATGTCTTCCAGGTCATGGCTCGCATAGTAGTCTTCATTGCCGCGTTGTTTGAACGCTTCAATCTTGGTCGCAATGAGAATGGGGGCTGTGGGCAAAGGCACCGATTCAGAGTCCGTGATCGCATAATCAATGGAAGACTTAAGCGCCTCAGGATACCACTGGTTTGAAAACCCCAGCACCGCTTCGTCCATCGGCATGATGTCAACAGCACAGCCATCAAGCCTCCATCGGCACATCGGCCCCTCTATGTCGTGCTGAAACCCCTGAGAACGCAGCTGTTCTTCGGTAGTGTGATACGAATGACGGGAGGCAACACGTACCACGGCATCAATGTCGTCTGTAGGCCGAATGCGAAACGCCCCTTGATCTGTTATCAGCAGAGGAGCAACCGCTCCGCCTACAAACACGTGATGAAGGTTGATCTCCTTGAGTGCATGAGATACCCGCACGATCTCACTCTGGAAAGGGATGGGCGTCATAGACGTACACCGAAACGGTCACTGAGTAGCTTGGCAGCTCGGTTCCGTTCACGGGCCCGTCCGATCCGCAATGCGTCCACGAGTGCCAAGAGTTCATGCAGGGCTGGGTCCTGCCGCACCGCCTCTGGCACAGAAGGGTGGAGCGGCTCCAGCGCATATCCGCGCGTATCTCCCTCCGCTGTGGGCCAGACCGGCGGGAGATCTGAACTACGAATTTCTTCGATCAGGGGTGAGGTGCCATGTGCTGTTGGAATACCGCGCGTCACAGCCCCCATAGTGTCGGGATACACGTAACGCACCCCGTGCACCAGCATCTCGTTCAGATTCCGAAAAACAGGACGCCGGTCTTGCTTGTGGTACAAATGCGAGTCGGCTGCTTGCTGTAGCGCGCTGTGTACGCTCGACACACTCATCCCCAATGAGGAAGCAAGCTCCCGGTACGTCCAGGGCTGGCCGTTAAGCGCAACCAGCTTCAGGAGAACGACAAGATCTTTTGCTTTAAGCATCGGCGTTCGGTGTTCGCGAACAGAGAACACACAGATAAACTCTTCGTGTTGCTATTTGGTTCTCACTCAAACAAAATGAGGGCACGTCCACCACACGCATCCGA
This sequence comes from Longimonas sp., assembly GCF_040409695.1. Lineage (GTDB taxonomy): Bacteria > Bacteroidota > Rhodothermia > Rhodothermales > Salinibacteraceae > Longimonas. Next base: position 169 of record NZ_JARWGJ010000191.1, on the reverse strand, counting down.
TGGACGAACAGAGCGCTTCACAACTCGAATCCGCCATCAGGGCGATAAGAGATGTCCCCCCTGCGCACTCTGAAACCAGTCGGCATCCAGGGTATGCGCGTCAGGGTCAGAAGCGATGTTCTGCTGAAATAATTCGATAGCGATTGTTGCGTCGTGTGATATGCAACCA
>NZ_JARWGJ010000190.1:0-4657 GCF_040409695.1 Longimonas sp. | reverse complement strand
AGCCGCTCTGGACGACACAGCCCGTACAACACCTTGTCTTGACGGGTCGGCAGCCGGTCCAGAAGGGCACCCACAGCGGCCTCTGGGTCGTTCTCTGGCTCTTTCCAGTACGCCCAGAACTTTTCCTCCGTCCCGGCGGTGGCGTACTTGACCTTGTTGGGCTGCGCGGAAATGACGACCTGTGCGTAGTGGAAGAGCTTAGGGATACCCGGATCGCGCTTCTGGTTGCGTAGCATCTGGGAGATGCCTTCGGATACGGCCCCGTCTTTGTCGCGCCGCTTGCATTCAATGACGACCAGCGGGATGCCGTTCACGAACAGCACCAGATCAGGATACCGCGTGTGGGCGCGCCCGTCTACGGCAAACTCGGGCACGACATGGTACACGTTTCGCTCCGGATGCGCCCAGTCGATGTAGTGCAGCTGGAAGCTCTTGCGATCGCCTTGTATGTTCTGCTCGAAGCTCTTGCCAAGGGTAAGCAGGTCGTACACGGCTTCGTTGGTGGCTACTACGCCCCGGTCGGGCACGCTGCGCAGCGCTTCAATGGCAGCGTAGATGTTTTCGTCGGAGAAGGCGTAGGTATCGCCTTTGTAGTTGATTTCGTTGAGGCGATGCAGTTGCTGTTCCAGTACGCCGGTGAGTAGCACGCGCGAACGCGAGCCCTCACGGTGGACCAGTGCTTCGTCGGGCGTAAGCGGTGTGTAGCCAACGGACGCCAGCAGTTCCATCGCAGGCGCCTGGGCATCGTCGTGTTCTCGGTAGGAGGGCGTAGGCATAGCGTAGGTCAGGTATTTTGTCGATAATAAGGGAGATGAGGGCCGCAATAGGCTATCGCAAATGTTTTACTCTCCTTATGCGGGGTGAAGTAGATCTGTACGCAGTGCTTGCGACTCCCCCCGCCAAGAGTGAGGTGGCATTCTATTTCATATTGTTTGCCATCATGCGTAAACTTCCGGTCATCACCATGCATGTTCATAGAAAAAGGGATAATTGATTGTGTGATGCGAAAGGTGAACCCTGTTAGTCTGTCTATGACTCGTTAAGGTAATCCAGAACGGCTTGTTGAAATCGCTCGAAGGTAGATTGCAGCCGGTCAATACCCTCTCTCATGCGTTCCCAATCGAGCTCAACTCCATAACTTGACCGAACAACGTGCCGAAACCCACGATACGCGCGCATCTCACCAGCCAGTGCGGCGTCGAATAGTGAAGGAAGAGACGGCTCTTCTTCCTCCGTGAAGCGTTCGAATAACTTCGCATGCCATTTTGCACCACGCGGCACCGAAATGCCATGGAATTGGGCAATGCGCTTGAGGATGTTCTCGGTACCATTGTAGAACTGCATAAGAAAGGCACCTCCGGCCACCTTTTCACGGAGGGTGGGTCGGTTGCTTCCTACATCGTGCCGCAGACGCACCAGTTCAGCAACCACAGTATCCATCCGCTCTAATTCGTCATGTACTTCTTCGCGCAGTTCGGTTTTGGTCATGGCGATTCCTCATCGTAAATAACACGCCCGCGTTCACGAACGCGCCGGGTAAATGTGCTCTCGGGCTCTAACGGAATGACATCAACGGGTACCGGAAGCGCAGCGTCGATCTCGGCAGCCAGCTTGTAGAAGTCCCAGCCGGGCACTCCGCCAATGGCAAGATCAAGATCGTGGGCCGCATCGGGGTTGGATTGCGCACGGCCAAACAGCATGACGCGAGAGGCCCCGTAGCGGCGTGCAATGGCTACGGCATCGTCCAGGTGGTTTGTCGTTACAGGCATCGTTTAAGCAGTCGGGTTGGGGGTAGATTCAACAGGATGATCGGCGGGCACGCGGACCGCACCGGTGAGCAGCTTCTGCATCATGCCCTTCTTTTGCTTCTGCAACGCCTCGCGCTCGGTGCGGAGCAGCTCCAGTTCTGCGTCGCATGTGCTCAGGATGTTGGCAATGGCATGTTGTTCAGCAAGTGGCGGCAAGTAGAAATGTTTTTCTTTCAGCCATTTGAAATGTCTGCTGTATCCCATATTTGGCAGACGTGTATTCTGAAGCAAGTAGAGTCCGTATCGCAAATCACAAGGTTCCTTGGTCTTTAATAACTGCGTACCATCAGCACCCACCACAAATGGAAAATCCACCCATTTGACTGTTCGTGTGTGATCTCCAAATACAATAAGAGGATGTTTTTTTAAAACCTTGTTTTCTTGGTCCGTATATCCAACAATTCGATTTTGTCCTTGATCGACTACTGGATATTTGCCTGTCTCTTGATACTCCGACTTTTTTATTTGGTATCCTCGTGACGAGAGACGTCGAAACGCATCTTTGAATATGTAACGCGAACGCTTTTGGTCTTTGTACTTCGGCAGCCGCGTTTGGCCGGTGAGGAGCTGCTGCATAAGGGCTTTCTTCCGGCGCTCTTTGGCTGCAATGAGATCGTCAATCTGCTGCAACGCGCGGTCCCACGTGCTCAGCACGCCTGCAATGCGGCGCTGCTCGGGACGTGGGGGGGTAGCTGTCGGAAAGGCCCGCACGTCTGCCTGTTTAATATTAGGATCTTTTCGGCTGCTCGCTGCATAGCGCCGCCAGTACCTGACCCGGTGATTTAGCCACTCCAATATGTAGCGAGGTAGTGCACGATCTGTGTCGATCTGTAGAGAGCATATTGCTTGATTCGTAGCGGCTTCTATTTCCAATATCCCAGTTCTTCCTATTTGGTTGAATCCACCATACATCGCCACAAGGACGGTATCCAGCGGAAGCACATCACAGGAGTTTTCCTCAACTGCCAGTTGTGTGATTTTCTCTTTTGATGTCCGGACTGCGCTATCTGTCAAATCGAGTGTTTTGATCCATGGGATTTCCCCATCGCTAAAGTATTTTTCGTTGCCCCTCTTCGGAGTAGCTCCCGAGGAAATTGATCTACATACGTCTTCTAATCGAACTACCTCCCACGCCTCCGGAATCCACCCCACCTTGGTTTTTTTGAACCCGGGACGGGGAGCAGTTTCTGTATCGGAAGAAGGAGCTTCCGGCGTTGAGGGGGCGAGTGGTTGGTCGAACAGGGGCGCGGTATCCATAGGAACGAGGGGCAGTTGGCGTAATGAGCGGAAGGGGAGCGGCGCGGGCTATCGCGTAAAGAGGTTCAGGTACTCGGCAAAAACGTAGCGGCGGTTGCGCTGCTGGCCGGTGGTTTCCTTCAGGAGGCCGAGGTCTTCAAGGTCGCGAATCAGACTCATGGCTGTCTGGTGTGTTACGTCAAGATGGTTGGCAGCATCTTTGGCCCGTATCCAGGGTTGGCGGTACAGCAGCGTAAGCAACTGACGAGCATTTCCGGCTTTCTGGCCCAGGTCTAGCACCTGCCGTTCAGCACGCTCTCGAAGGGCCTGAATAGCCTCGAAGGTGTCTCCCCCCTGTTGTGCTGTTTCGCGTACAGCTACGAGAAAAAAGCGCACCCAGTGGCCCAAATCGCCCGTTCCACGTACCGTTGTAAGAGCGTCGTAGTACGTTGCTTTGTGGCGCTCAATATAGCTGGAGAGATACAACGACGGCTTGCTCAGAAAACCATGGCTGATAAGATATAATGTAATGAGTAGTCGCCCAATACGTCCGTTGCCATCCAAAAACGGGTGGATGGTCTCAAACTGGTAATGGCTAATGGCAATGCGCACCAGATGCGGCACGTTGATGGCGTCGTTGTGCCAAAACTTTTCCAGATCGCTCATCAAGTCGGGGACATCCGTATGCGGTGGCGGGACAAAATGGGCATCTTGCAGCGTGGCGCCCCCAATCCAGTTCTGGCTTTTTCGATACGCTCCCGGTCGTTTGTTTTGCCCACGTACTCCTTGCATGAGTATGGCATGAGTACGGCGGAGCAGCCGTGTAGAAAGCGGCAGGTCATCAAGAGCATCAATGGCCTTATTCATGGCGCGTACGTAATTCTGCACCTCACGCCAATCGTCACGTTTCTCAGGAGCCACATCCTCTTCCGGGCGCAACGCCTCATCCATTTCGGTGCGCGTGCCTTCGATACGACTGGAGGCATTCGCCTCCTTCAGAATGTGCAGTTGGATAAACAGATCTACATTCGGAACGATACGCGAAAACGCATCCAGCGCAACAAGCGCCCGTGTAGCCTCCTCCAGGAGCATGTTGATACGCGAATCCTCCCAGGTCCACTCATGATTTACAGGCGTAGGGATGAAGCTCTCATATCCCGTAGGCTGAAGTCGCAAATGGCCCGATGTGTATGATTCCAGGTAAGCAGTATCAAAATCAGTCATATCTATTTTACGTTACCCATTGCGCTATGTTAAAAACAGTGATCTTTTTTACATAAGGCAACAGTTAATGTAAAGCTGTTCCCCCATTACTGCGCTATCACACGTCAATCTTGAAATGATGCTCATAGGCCCAACCCACGTAAGGCCATCCCGCCAATGTGTTATTGCAAGCACAGCGAGGCGTCACTCGCAGGCTCCATTTTACCAATGATAGGACGTACACATATTTTTGCTGGACTACATAGCGATGCGCAGGGAATCTCGGTTCTTTAGGTACGTCTTTAGGCACTGCAATCAGTCGATCAACTCCAGCGCTTTCAGGTGCTCGTTGATGGTCTGGCGCGTGTCGGCGAGTTCAGATTCGAGGGATTCGATCTCTTGTTGCACCG
>NZ_JARWGJ010000189.1:0-4688 GCF_040409695.1 Longimonas sp. | reverse complement strand
CCCCCACTTTTAGGGGGGATGCGAGGTCTGCACATTTCGCCACATGTCTGTTACATTTGAGCATGTTTTGCTGCTCATTGTGCGCAGAACAACCGCCACAGCGGCCGTACGCATTACGGCGTTTTGGGCTCGGAACCTGCGGACATGTGCCTGTTTGTACGCTTGTTAGCGTAGGGGTTTTGTGCGTAAAGGGCAAGCTCGTGCCGTGAAGGGGGTGTGAATAGTTTGAAGGTAGGATGGAGGTGTGGAGGGATGGAGGTGTGGGAGGTCGGGGGAAGATCCCGGATCTCCGCTCCGCTCCGTCCGGGATGACTTGTGCGTGGGGGCGTTGCTATTAGACCTGACAGGTCTCCGAGACCGTACCTGTTTAGCGTGGTACAATGGCCGCCCGGGATATCCGCCCCCCAGGAGTACTCGGTCGCGGTGCTCCCAGCGCTTCGCTCCTGATCCCGGGCTACGGAACGGCGCAATGTGAGCAAAATCCATAGCCGGGACCGCTTGCGTCCCCGGCTTTCTTGAACACCGAATTCCCATGAGAACCACGCTCGTGGCGATGCTCTGCGTCATAACAAGAGACGAGACCATATCGCGACGCAGGTCATCCTGACGCCGCCAGGCGGAAGGATCTCAACGCCATGCCTACGGGCTCGCCACGTCCGGTGCGCACAAGGTGCACCTCGTGGACACTGAGCAGCAGGGCCTCTCGGCCACGTAGCGCTGAGATGCTTCACTGCGTTCAGCATGACATTCATAGAACGGCCCGGCGGTACGCTGTATCTGTTTAGCGCGGCTCAATTGCCACTCGGAATACCCGCTTCACTCCTGATCCCAGGCTACGGAACGGCGCGATGTGAGCAAAACCATAGCCGGGGACCGCTTGCGTCCCCGGTAGGCAGGGAGCGGCCCGCTCATGTCTACCCAGCAACGCGCCTCAACACCCAAACATCATGAGGAGCACGAAGACCGCGGCGTAGAAGAGGCCCCTCTGGAACATGGGGTCGTCCATCATGCGGTCGGGGTTGTGCGGCGTTGGGGAGTTGGAGGTGTCATCCATGGCGGCAACGGGGTTTCAGTGATTGGTCGTGCGTAGCGGAAGGGCAGAGCGCTTTGCATCCCCCAGGAAAACAACTAAAACGGCAGGTCGTCGTCGGGGCTGAATGACTCGTCGTTGTCGGATGCGCTGTTTGGAGGGGAGACCGAAGAATCGGTATCGTCGACGGACGCATCGCTGCTGTAGTCGGTCATGTCGGTGGCGTAGGGCGGCAGGTCATCGGAGGTGCGGGGAATGTTGTAGCCGTATCCATCGGGCCAGTAGCCGCAGGCGCCGCAGCAGGGCTGCGTCTCGTTTGTGGGGTCGTAGAAGGTGCCGCATTCGGGACAGATAGGCATAGCAGGATTGTCGGTGTGTGGTTGGGTCGGTGTTGAAATACAACGGGGGCACAAAATGAAAACAGATGCTCACACCACCAGCGTATCCGCCACGCCAGGCAGTGCCTTTTCGACGCCGTGCTGGATGATGCTCGACCGGCATGCGGTGCAGAGCCGTCCGACCACCAGGTGGTCGTGGGCGCGATCCATGATGCTACGGGCGCGGGCTTGCAGCGTCTGCACCTCAGACTGCGAGCAGGCGCACAGGAAGACGCTGTACTGCAGCCGCCGTCCGTAATTCTCGCAGAGCGTGGCGATCTTTCGCAGTCGCTTAGGATGGGCAATGTCGTAGGCCACCAGCCACAGGCGTTGCGGGGGCGTGGGCGTATCCCATGAAGCGTCGATTTCCATAACATTGTGCTGTGTCACGCGTGACTGTTCGGATCGTTTGAGAGCCCGGAATCAGGAGCGGATATCCCGGACGATCATTGAAGCCTTCTAAAGCAAGTCATGCTGAACGTAGTGAAGCATCTCAACGCCCTGCCGTTGGGGTGCTCTGCTGCTCAGCGTCCACGAGATAGCCCCCACGGAATCATGTGTCATCCGTGTCTGAGTCGTCGTAAATGGTCGGGAAGTGGTAGAGCCAAACCCGATGTAGATCAGGCCAATGATGTACAGGATGGTGAAAAGCATAGCAGCATGCGTTGGATGAACAGGAAAGATCTCCATCGAAATGCGCAGGGTCTTCTATCCACCAGCCCCTGCTGAACATCGGGGAGATGGTTCCACCGAATGCCATTCGGCGGCTACAGGGCCTTCTCCGTCGGCCTTCGCTCACCATAACAGGTTTTTTCTGGAGGGATGCAGAGCTCAATAAGATCCCCGCCCTCAAACATTCAGGTGTGACAGAAGTAGGTTGGGTCAGATGCGGAAGGAGCGGTAGCGCGCATCTTCGGTGCACAGGGCCCGCTGAAGCCGACGCGCCTGCAGCTCAAAGACGCGATGATACGGCATCGGCTGCTCGCGTCCGGGTGGCGTAACGGTGGCGGCGCGGCGCGTGCCGTACGCTTTGTACACGCGTTTGCGGCCTTCGTCATTCAAGAAGATCCCGCCGTCGCGCGCTTCAAAGTGGTCGGAGTGAATGCGGCCCCGGTTGATCAGCGAAAGCACTACCGAATCGGCCACGACCGGACGAAATGGCTCCATGAGGTCGAGCACCGCCGCTGGCGTATTTGCACGCGGACGATGCAGTACACCCAGGTGCGGGTCGAGTCCGGCGACCAGGCACGCGGCCTGGATGTCGTTTTGCAGCAGGCGGTACGTGAAGCCGAGCAGCGCATCCACGGCGCTTTCGGGCGGACGCCGGGTGCGCCGTTTGAAGGCAAACGCAGGGTCGTCTTGCGTGATGAGACGCGGCCACATCGAAAAGTACGTGGCTGTGGCCGCGCCCTCCAATCCCAGCAGGACGTCTTCGGAGCGGGCGGTGGGTACGCGCCGCGCGAATCGCTCAATGGTACGATGGGCTGCGCGGAGTTCCGGCACATCGTTGCGGCGCAGGGTACCTTTTAGGCGATGGCTCATGTTGTGCAGCTTGGCTCCGACAAAAGCACGGGCCAGCGTTAGGCGACGGGTAGGCTCGTGCTGTACGCTGTACTGAGCCATGCGTACCTCAACGCGGGGGGCGCTGGGGGCCTCCAGGTAGCCGCGTACGGTGCCGTGCCGCGACAAAAGCACCACCCGCACACCCGCTTGCAGGCAAAGGCGGAGCGCCGGCATGGTGCAGTGCACGGTGCCCGCCAGGGCCAGGGCATCCACCTCCGTGAGCGGTAGCGAGCACAGCCGCTCGGTGCCGTCTTCGGTGTGTGCGTCTACCACCAGGTGCTGGTCGCGGCGACGCACCACGGCTCCGGTGGTGTTCACGTACACCGTGCGCTGGATGCCGGGCCCTACATGCACCGTGGGCACAGCGTCGTTAGAGTTGGAAGCCGGGGTCGGAGCCGGGGGCGATGTATCGGGCATAGCAAACCGGGGTCAGGCATAAGGGATGAGCGGTGTAGTCCCCTATAGTGGCCGCCTGGCCAAAAGATGGCCGTGTTGAAATGCGAGCGATGGGCTTGAATGCATCCGCCCGGTATTGAATTCAAGCCCCACATCCATTCAGGCCGTTGTGCATTCTGATACGCCCCCTTGTCTCGTAACAAGCTGTCCCGTTATGAATCGTCTCTACCCACGTCCTTCGCCGTCGATTGGTTCGCCGCAAGAGCAGCGGCGCATTGCGCTTCAGCCGTTTCTGGAGCGCCAGACCCCGCTGGGCCGCCCGTTTCGGATGGATGAGGCAGTGGTGTTCGCCGCTGTTGATCCGGTTCCCTGCACCTATGCGCACATCCGGTACCAGATGCAACTGCGCGGGCTTGCCCCCACCCACCGGTTCTTGCAGCGCACGCTCGACCGCCTCTGCGGACTCGGATACGACGCGCCGGTGCGGTTTGACGGGCAGTGGCAGGTGGCCCCAACCGCCCGCCTGTTGCATCGCCAGATTCGCGCTGTGCTGAAATGGACGGCCGGCGAATCGCTCATTTCGCTGTTCAAGGCGTAGGGTGGTGCCACACGTGATTGTTTAAGTCGGTTGAGAACACAAAATCCCTCCCCCTACATCCCCCTCCTCAGAGCACTAGTCTATGCACACAACCTGAGATGGTGATAATCGTTGATGATCGCTTGCCTGTCCTGAACTCGATTTAGGATCTGGATGACATTCGAGGGGGTGGCATTTGGGTTGAAAGGGAGCTTTCGTCTCCCAGCACCGTCCCCCCGACACGTCATTCTGAACTTGATTCAGGATCCACTCGCCCGAGCAGACGCCCAGGTGGGTTCTTTTTGTGGGGGCCAACAGTCTCTCATTGAACAGACGGTGGAGAAGTCAAATTTCCCATCAACGAAATACCAGAGAGAAAGTTATGTGCAAGGACTAGTGGTGTGTCAGCCCTGAATGTTGTGGTTGAGCCCGGCGCTCGCCCCTCCTTCCTGTCTTTCCTCCTCAGGGAGGACGGGTAGGATGGAGGGGAAACCACCCGGCAATCCCCAAAACCATTGTTGAGGTCACCTACGCGGCGGCACTGCCATTTTTTAGTGGGATGCGATGGCCCATCTGTCTTCTGCAAATCCTGCCCGCTGCCTTTCACATCGTCTCTACACCGTGTCATTCTGAGGCCAATAGGCAGAAGGATCTCAGCGCTCCCCCAACAAAAAAAGCGGCAGCCCCGCTATGGAGCTACCGCTTCCGCGCAATCCTCTTAAAATGGAGGAGACAGGTCCAACAG
>NZ_JARWGJ010000188.1:0-4708 GCF_040409695.1 Longimonas sp. | reverse complement strand
CAGCGCGATGCGGAGGAGCCCATCGACACCCTGGAGGTCGACAACGAGGCCGTGCGGCGTCAGCAGCTACAACGGCTGTCCGAATTGAAGGAGGCGCGCGACGATGCCGCAGTGCGACGTGCGCTCAACGCGCTGCGCGATACCGCGGAGACGGGCACCGGCAACCTGCTGGATCGTGCCGTCGATGCCGCCCGTGCCCGCGCCACCCTCGGCGAGATCTCGCAGGCGCTCGAAGACGTCTACGGACGCCACACGGCCACCTCGCAGGCCGTCAGCGGCGTGTACGCATCCGAAGCGCAGACCAGCGACGCCTTTCAGCAGGCCCAGGAGCGCGCCGATGCCTTCGCCGATGCCACCGGGCGCCGTCCGCGCATCCTCGTAGCTAAGATGGGCCAGGACGGACACGACCGCGGCGCCAAGGTCATCGCCACTTCCTTTGCCGATCTCGGCTTCGACGTAGACATCGGTCCGCTTTTCCAAACGCCGGAAGAAGCGGCGCGGCAGGCCGTCGAAAACGATGTGCACGTGCTGGGCGTGTCGAGCCTGGCGGGCGGACACAAGACGCTTGTGCCGCAGGTCATCGAGGCGCTCCGCGACTACGGGCGCGACGATATTCTCGTGATTGTTGGCGGCGTCATCCCTCATGCCGACTACGACTTTCTGTATGAACGAGGCGTCGCCGGCGTCTTTGGTCCGGGCACCGTCATCGCCGAGGCTGCGCTACAGATTCTGGATGTGCTCATGGAGCAGCGCGCCCCTGCTGCGGTGTAGCGTTGCGTTACACGTCCACGGTGCGATAGCCCCCCTCCTTTCGAGTTCTCCTTTCGGGCACGGCCACCTGAGCAGGAGATGGTTCAGCGCGCGCCCACCACGATACGGATCATAGTAACACTGACCATAGGACGCGATCGCGAGCAGTTCAGATACGCACAACAAACGCCCCCCATTCTGTCGGAATGGGGGGCGTTTGAAGGAAGGGAGCCTGACCTAAAAAGTCAGACCGTCTTGTGTTGCCTGCCTGAACCTACGCATCCGGCGCATTATCCATCTGCGCTTTCTGCAGCTGCCCGGAGTAGTCGACGTAGACCGTTTTGGTTTCGGTGTAGAAATCAAACACCTCCCAGCCGCCGTCGCGGTGGCCATTGCCAGTATCTTTCACACCACCGAAGGGCATGTGCGCTTCGGCGCCGATCGTAGGACCATTAACGTACGTGATACCGGCTTCCAGATCGTGCATAGCTTGGAAGGCATGGCGTACGTTTTCAGTGTAGATGCTGGAGGAAAGTCCGTAGTCGGTATTGTTGGCAACCGTAACAGCCTCCTCGTACGACGACACCGTGAGCACGCTAAGCACAGGCCCGAAGATCTCTTCCTGAGCCAGACGCATGTTCGGCGTTACACCGGTGAAGAGCGTAGGCTCAAAGAAGTAGCCATCTTGCAGATCCGGATTATCAGGCGTGGTGCCGCCAAAGACAAGCGTAGCGCCTTCGTCCTGGCCAATCTGCATGTAGGACTGCACCTTTTTGAGTGCCGATTCATTGATGAGCGGGCCCACATCCACGCCCTCTTCGCGTCCATCGCCGAGCGTAAGCCCTTCGGCGGCGTCCTGGATGCGACCGACCAGCTCGTCGTGCACGTCCTCATGCACGATGAGGCGACTGGTGGCCGTGCAGCGCTGTCCGGTCGTGCCGTAGGCCCCCCAGAGCACGCCTTCGAGCGCCAAGTCGAGGTCCGCATCCGCCATAACGATCATGGGATTCTTCCCGCCCATTTCGAGGGAGAGCGGCTTGTTGAGGCGTCCGCAGGTCGCCCCGATTTTCTTACCCACCTCGGTCGATCCGGTGAACGAGACCGCATCAACAGAGGGATGCTCGACGACGGCGCCCCCTACCGTGCCATCGCCTTGCACAAGGTTGATAACCCCCGCAGGCACCCCCGCGTCTTCGAGCACCTCAACGAGCAGCGCGCCACAGTGCGGCGACTCCTCGCTGGGCTTGAACACAATGGTGTTGCCGGCCGCAAGCGCCGGAAAGATCTTCCAGGTAGGCACCGCGATCGGAAAGTTCCAGGCGGTGATCAGTCCGCACACACCGACCGGGCGGCGGATGGTCATGTTGAACTTGTCGGGCAGCTCGCTTGGAACGGTGTGCCCAAACAGGCGCCGTGTTTCGGAGGCGGCGTAGTAGGCGGTATCGATGGCCTCTTGCACATCGCCCCGGGTTTCGCTGAGGGGCTTCCCCATCTCGCGGGTCATCGCATCGGCGAGGTCGTTCTTGCGCTCCAGGAGCAGATCGCCGACCCGTTTCAGAATGCGTCCACGTTCGGGGGCCGGCGTGCTCGACCAGGCCGGAAACGCATCTTGCGCCGCGGCGGCAGCGTCGTCAACGTCTGCGGGCCCCGATGCAGGAAAGTGGCCGATCACGTCTTGAAAGGAGGCCGGGTTGCGACTGGCAAAGGTCGTACCGGGCGTAGCCGCCTGCCAGGTTCCGTCGATGTAGTTCTTAAAGAGGTCAGCCATAAGCGGAGTATAGTGTACCCAAAATGTACCAAAAGGGATGCGAAGCGTATGTTCAGTATAGCGGATGCCTGGTGCGTTCTCAACGGCGATGTTCGTATTATGCACGAAAAGCGCTTTTGGCCAAACACTGTTATCTTGAGAGAGGCGCCCGCTAACGGAGTGGGAGATGGTTCGACGCGCTCCGGCCCTTGGGGGGCCTTCGCTTGCTCACCATGACAAGGTTTTTTGTGGGGTTGCTCCGCTCGGCTCCATACACCACAACCACCACACACAGCTTGTCATCTTGAGCGGAGCGGCTCCGTTTAGGAGGCGCGGAGTCTGACACGAGCGCAGCGAGATCCCGGATCAGGTCCGGGCAGGCGAACGCAGTGAGTAAAGATCTCCCCCGACAACGGTCGGGGCTTCGTCGGCCTTTGCTCACCATGACAGGGTTTTTTGGAGGGGAAGCGCCCCTATGCGATCAGACGCCAGCCCAAGCCGTCCGGATCTCCCCACCGTAGCAGCGGTACATCACATGGTTCTGGTTTTGCTCACTCTATTCCTCCAATGCTGTATGTCTGATGTTACCGTTGCTGCCGATCTGGAAGCGTACCTCTCCGAGCGCGTTCGCTCTACCCCACCCAGTGGCATTCGGCGCTTCTTTGAGATCGCGGCGACGATGGATGACGTGATTTCGCTCGGCATCGGCGAGCCCGACTTCGTTACGCCACAGCCTGCGGTGCAGGCCGGCGTTGATGCGCTCAATGCCGGAAAAACCAGCTACACGGCCAATGCCGGGCGGACTGACCTGCGCGAGGCGATCGCCGATGAGCTCGCCACTCGCTACGGCGTTTCGTACGATGCGGACGACGAGATTCTGACGACCGTAGGGGTGAGCGAGGCTATGCAGCTCACCATGCTCTCGGTGCTCGACCCCGGCGATGAGATTCTCATCCCCGAGCCCTGCTTCGTCTCCTATGCCCCCACCGCGCGGTTTGCAGATGCGAATGTAGTGCACGTACCCACAAGCGTTGAGAACAACTTTCAGGTGACCGCCGAGACGCTCGAATCCTACATTACGCCAGATACCAAGGCGCTTTTCCTGGGCTACCCCAACAACCCGACAGGGGCTGTGCTCCGGCGCGACACGCTTGAAGACATTGCCGCACTGGTGCAGCAGCACGACCTGCTCGTCATCTCCGACGAGATCTACGACCGCCTGGTCTACGGCGAGGCCCACGACCGCGGACACGTCTGCGTCCCTTCTATCGACGGGCTGCGTGAGCGCACGATCTTGCTCGGCGGGTTCTCCAAGGGATATGCCATGACGGGCTGGCGCATCGGCTATGCCTGCGCTCCTGCTCCCCTCTTGCGCGGCCTCTACAAGGTGCATCAGTATATGATCATGAGTGCGCCGACCGTCTCGCAGATCGCCGCGCATGCCGCCATCACAGAGTGTCAGGGCGAGGTCGAGGAGATGCGCCAGGCCTACGACGAACGCCGCCGTGTGCTGGTCGACGGACTCAACGAGGCCGGTCTGCCTACCTTTGAGCCCGAAGGCGCGTTCTACTGCTTCCCCGATATCCGATCCACCGGACTCAGCTCTGAAGCGTTCGTGCAAGGTCTTCTCGAAGAAGAGCACGTCGCGTGCGTGCCCGGCGATGCGTTTGGACCGAGTGGGGCTGGATATGTCCGCTGCTCTTATGCTACCGGACTCGACGACATCAAAGAGGCTGTCGTGCGCATTCAGCGCTTCGCCGCAAAGCATCAGAACAGCTGATCGGTTGCGCTCCTCTTCGCGCTCACATCCCGCTGTGCTATAGCTGTGTTATGCGAACGGTTTTCTACATCGCTGGGGTTGCTGCCCTCTCGGTCGGACTTCACCTGCTTGTGGGCTGGCCTGCTACGGTACTTGCGGGATGCGCGGCCGCCGTGGCCTCGCGGCACGTCCTCGTTGGCACGACAGGTGTTGCCCTTGGATGGGGCGTGCTCGTGCTGTACACGCTGCTTGTGCACGACGCCCCCACGCTGGCGCTGCTGTCGTTTCTGAGTGAGGCTACCGGTGGCGTACCGGCGCCTGTACTTGGCGTGCTGCCTGCTGGCATTGGTGCCCTCTCGGGCGCGCTGGGAGCAGTCTTCGCACGGGCACTCCACAACGGATGGCGTATGTGGGTAAACCCATCATAAAGTGCAGTCTGAAAGTGCAGTCTG
>NZ_JARWGJ010000187.1:0-22633 GCF_040409695.1 Longimonas sp. | reverse complement strand
TGCGAAATAGTGGATGCGCCACGCAGGTTGCCTGTAAGCGAGCTAAACGCTGCGGCGGCCACGCCCTGCAGGTCAACCCCCCAGTGCCGATGGAAACGATGGTCTTCCGTAGCAACCAGGGCGTTGATCACGTTTGTGCCGATGCTGTCGTACGGAAGCCACGACCGATTCTGCCTGGCGTACCGGGCGAGCTCTTCGCCATCCGAGGTGTACGCGATGGTTGCCAGATCAACCGACGGGTTTTCGAGGCGCTGCGTCGATGGGATGTCTCCGCGAAGCGATGCAAAGATCGAAACGAGAAGGAGAATGCCCGCCAGACCGATCCCGGCGATCACGCCAAGCACAGAGACCGCCTGGGCCAGCCGCGGGTTTTCAATCCAGCGCCCGGCCCACCCGACCCAGAGCGGCCCATCTTCAGAGGCTGACCCGCCCGCTCCGGAAGACGCTTGCTCCGGATGCTCGGGCGGATTGTCGTTGGTAGGAGAACTACCATCGGAAGAGCGGCGCTCGGGGTTCTCGAAGTACTCTTCCAATTCACCGTCGGAATATGACCACTGGTCTGACATGAGGTGTCACAGCGTTCGTTGAGGAACGAATATATGCGTAGGAGCGGGAGGCGGGAATGCTCGGCAAGGCAGCATGCTGGCTACATAACTGACTACATAGCACAAAGCCTGCGATTACCAGACGCGACCACCCGACCCAGCCTTCGCGCAATGCTTTATGGTAAGCAGGCCTGTAGAAACACGCCTGTTAGAAGCTTACAAGGTCGTTTAGGGCCAAAGTTGTTTAGAGCGTTGTGCACTTGTGCAGCACTTCCTGTGCATCTGTGCGCGGCAGGCCCTATTATGGCGTTTAAGCGGTGCAGTACTGCACTCCGGTGCTCAGGTACCGGTTTCAGAAGGTGTAGATACCGGAGCCGTTTTAATTGGGATCGCATCAGCACCGTTCCAGTGCATAAGATGCCACCTATCATGAGTCAAACGTACAAAGGTCCGTTTTTCGTACCAGTTCCCCGTATTCAGATAGGTACCCACCTTCCACTGCGTCAGTTCGGGGACGTGACTGTGGCCCATGAGCACCGCACTGACCGGCGCAGACGTAAGCATATGTTTTGCGTATGCTCGCAGCGACTGCACGACCTCCGGGTCGGGCGGACCATGCAGCGCGCGACTGGCCCACTCGGCGAGTGCCAGCCCCCAGTCGGCCGGCAGCAGTGTCCGATATGCAGCAACCGCGCGTGCATCACGCATCGCCCAGCGCATCCACTGTCCCAGTATGCCATGGGTGGATGCAACTGTATCCCCGTGAACAAGGTGGAGCAGCTGCCCGTGGTGGCGAGCACGCCAGGCACCATCGACCACGCGAACACCCAGTTCGTGGCCCATAAAGTCGATGTGCCATGGGTCGTGGTTGCCCAGCAAGTAGGTAACCGGGCGGCTGCTGGACGTCCACCGCATCAGTTCGGCGTAAAGCTGCATGCGATTTTTCTGCACGTAGGCCCGGTGCTCGATGAATGCTTCGAACACATCGCCAAGCAGGTAGAGGTGCGAGGTGGCTTCGAATTGCGCTTGCAGGCATGCAACCAGGTCGCGTTCCTGGCGCCGGTCAGCCGAGGCAGGACCCCGCCCGAGATGCATATCTGAAAAGAAGAGAACCACACTACCACGGTTCGATGGGAAAATGCAGCGATGATTGGGCCGCCTTCGGCACGAGCCGGCGGCGCGTTGAACCTCATACGGGGCATCATGGTACAGCCGAAACGACGCGCTTCGCGTCTTCGTGCATTCGCAGATCGCGCCCTGGCTTTCCCTCTCGATGAATCGACGACAAGACTACTACCAGCCTCCTCAGCAGTTCTCGGTATTCCCACCGGTTATCAAGAATCTGCTGATCCTGAACGGGCTTTTCTTCATGGCACAGGTGGTTGCTGAGGCCACGCTGAGCGATACGGCTGCGCTTACCACAGTGCTCAACTACATGGCGCTGTACCCACCCGGCGCGCCCGAGCAGGGCGTTACGCTCTTCTTTCGCGGCGAAACGCCTGGGTTCTGGCCCTGGCAGCTTGTTTCGTACAGCTTCCTGCATGGTAGCTTCATGCACATCCTGTTCAATATGTTCATCTTATGGATGTTCGGGGTGCAGATCGAAAACAAATGGGGATCGGAGCGCTTCCTGACGTTCTATTTCGTCTGTGTAGTTGGCGCTGCCCTTACGCACCTGCTGTTTATCGAGAGCAACGTTCCAACCATTGGTGCTTCAGGCGGTGTATTCGGAGTGCTGCTCGCATTCGGGATGATGTTTCCCAACCAGCCGATCTACCTTTACTTCCTTTTTCCCATCAAGGCGAAGTGGCTCGTTCTTGCGCTCGGGGTGTTTGAACTCTATGCAGGCGTATCGGGCACACAGGCTGGCGTGGCAAACTTTGCCCACCTGGGCGGCATGGTCTTCGGATTCTTGCTGATCCAGTACTGGCGTGGCAAGCTTCCAACGCGACCGAAACGGGAGATGCGTTGGTAGGCTGCATGGATCATCGGCCACTGACGCGCGACTGCTCTTCGAATAGGCGAATAGTTACGCCGTTATGCCTCTTTGCAGGGGCAACACGTAAAACCTTCGTCTACATGCAGGGTATACGTTTTGTGGATGCGAACGCATCCGTTCTGCTCTATTTGTTCTGGCAACCCAATCGTCACCGCTGCTGTGAACCAGTTTCAATTGTGGTATAACCGGCAACCGAAAGCGCTGCGCACGCTCATCGCCATTAACGTGGTGCTGTATGTCGCGTGGCAGTTTCTACGGTGGGTCGACCCAGTTAATAGCTTTGTATACAACGTTCTGGCCCTGAACACGATCTGGCCAGGCGCTGTGCTCATGCCCTGGCAGTTGGTTACATACAACTTCCTCCACCTGGGTCCCGGGTTCTTTGGGCTACTGCATATTGCCTTCAATATGCTCTGGCTCTATTGGATCGGGAAGGAGTTTGAGCGCATGCATGGCTCCCACGAGCTGCTTGCGCTCTACCTGATTGGCGGATTGGGTGGTGGACTGCTCTCTCTTCTGTTTGGCCTGATCATGCCTGGCTTCTTTGGCAGCGTCATTCACGGTGCCAGTGGAGCCGTGCTGGGCGTCATCATGGCCGTGGCGATCCTCTATCCGTATAAAAAGATCGCGCTTATCTTTCTGGGCACGGTCAAGCTGCTCTACCTTGTGCTCGGATTTCTCGCTATCGACGCGCTCCTGGCACTGTCCTCATCGGGCGTAGCTGTTACCGCTCACTGGGGCGGGGCGCTGGCCGGCTTCCTCTGCGCACGGGCATCGCAGAAAGGCATCGATGTAACCTCGTGGGCTCGCATCTTCTTTGATGACAGCGGAAGTAGCCGCGGCTCGTATACTGCACAGCGCCACGGACGCGGAAGCCGAACCGCCTCAACGTCCAGCGCTCCGAAGATGAGCTTCCTGGATCGCATCGAGATGTGGCTCGGAGGTGACCCCGACGTCGGGTCTTCATCTTCGTCCTCTTCTGGCGCAGACGATTCCTCAGGGCGTAAAAGTCGCTCCCGACGCACGAAAAGCTCCAGGCAACGCGGTAGCAGCACCGCAACTGCTTCCTCGTCTAACACGGATGAGGTCGACCGTATCCTCGATAAAATCAGCGAGCATGGCTACGAGTCGCTGAGTGAAGAGGAGAAACGCATTCTGTACGAAGCCAGTCAGTCGTAACGCTTCACAAGTACCCATAGAAACATAGAAAAAAGCGAGGTCCGTGCCTGTTAAGCACGCCTCGCTTTTTGCGTTCGTAGGCCTCGTGTTGCCGGGTCTTCTTGCTTTTCTTCCTTACTGTTTCTGTATCCTCACTACAGCGACAGTCCTTCACGGCTTTTCTTGAGAACGTCGGCTGAGGCATGCAGCCCGTCGTGCTCCTTGGCGGTTAGCTTCGGCGTTACGCGACCGTCAATGCCGTGACGACCGACTACGGCGGGCAGGCTCAAGCATACGTCTTCGATGCCATAGGCCCCACTGGTCTGCACACTTACCGGAAGCACGCTGCGCTGATCTTCAACGACCGCTCGCACAATGCGTGCAATCACAACGCCGATCGCTGTATCGGTGTGGCCCTTGCGCTCGATAATCTGATAAGCGGCGTCGCGCGCATCCTCAAAGATCTTATGCATGGTGTTCTCATCGAACTCTTTGCCGACGACAGGGCCGTCTTTGATAAGCTGGTTCCCAATCGTTGCGTTGCTCCAGATTGGCACCTCCGAATCGCCATGCTCGCCAAGGATGTACGCATGCACCGAGCGCGGGTCCACGCCGTAGTGGCGCCCCAGAAGCGCCCGAAAGCGTGCTGTATCGAGCAGCGTGCCCGTGCCGATAATTCGCTCGGCCGGGCGGTCGGAGAGCTCCTGCGTGACGTACGTGAGCACGTCAACCGGGTTGGTTGCTACAACCAACATAGCATTCGGAGCATGCTCGTCGAGCTCGTTGACAACCTGCTCGAAGATGCGCACGTTACGCTCAAGCAGCTCCAGCCGCGTTTCGCCGGGACTCTGCTGGCTTGCACCGGCTGATATCACGATTAGCTGCGCGTCGGCCATATCGGGATACCTTCCCGCTCGTGCCGATACGTTGCCTACGAGCATCTGCCCGTGCATGAGGTCCATCGCCTCGCCTTCTGCACGCTTGTGGTCTACGTCGAGCAGGATGATTTCGCTGGCAAGCCGCTGGTTGAACAGCGCATACGCTGCTGCTTTTCCTACATTGCCGACACCGACAATGCCTATGGTGCGCCGTTGGATCATGTTTTTTGCGGGGGTCTTATGCATAATAATATCCGCAATATATAACGGCGCAACCGGCGTCCGTGTCCAGCGACTTCCAGTGTTTTCACGGAAGCGTTTTCATCGGAGGGCTACCATAAAGGCCTCGTGGCAGGTATCTTCCAGAGTGGATATAGCGGCGCGTGTTTTCGCACTGCGCTGCGTCCCCATCCCTGTTCTGCCTCCCCAGCTGGTACGTGGAGGATAGACGTATAGATGGCTGAGCACCCTTAGAACCTGTTTAGGTTTTGGTTTGCGGGCGAGAGCGAGCGCCGCTGCGGCGAAAATTGAACCACGATAGAGGTTCGTAGCCGGGGTTACGGACCGACACGAGGGCGCAAGCCCGACTGATACCCGTATATCGGGGACAATTTGCAGCCCAGCGGAGCCGCTCGCAGTCCAAATTAAGAAATCAAACAGGTTCTTAATGCTTCTCCTCCCATCTGCTATGACGTGTCCGCACCTCTTAGAGCGCCATTGCAATCGCAATCACCGTTGCGATGAAGCTCGACACCATCACGGCCGCCGCAATGATCACCCACTTCGACGACGTCTGCGCCGTATGAAAGGGCACTTCGGCCTCTCCTTCAGGTTCTTTTGCCGTGCTCGCTGCGCGGGCTGATGCCTCAGCAGCTTTGCGCTTGTCCGCATCCCGTTGCTTTTTCTCTCCCGGCGCCGACTCTTCGTCAGAACGCCCGGCGGTGAATGCGGCGGGATCGCTCCAGTCGCTTGCGATGTCTTCGGCACGCACGCGCCAGTACCACGTTGACCCGTCAATCGGAAGCAGTCCCGAAAGCTCTGTTACGGTTGTATCTTCCACCGTAAAATCCACATGGAGCGACTCAAACGAGTCGGTCGGACTGATCTGCAGCCGGTAGGTGTTGGCACCGGCGTAGTCGCTCCAGTGAAACTCGGTCATGCGGCCATCTACCGTGCGGCCCGCTGTCGGTTTTTGCGGACGTGGGGCCGACGGGGCGGCATTGGGTGTTGGCGGACTTGGTGGGGTCTCCGTCTGAGTCGTTGAAGGCATAGCGGTTTTGTCGTTATATCTGTTCAAGGGGATACGAACCAAATGCGCCAGGTGCAAAAACGCGCGCGAACCACAGGCGCTGCACTTAGCGCTACCGTAGCGCGTTCTCACATTCTAATTTTCCGAGGCTGGTTGGTCCGATTCGGGCTCGGATGTTGGTGCCTGCATGTCATCATCCATAAGGATACGCATGGACGGCGTTTCCACATCGTCATATTGTCCGGTACGTACCGACCATACAAAGGCCGCCACACCCGCGCCAGCAAGTAAAAGCGCCAGGGGAACAAGGACATACAATATATTCATGGGTACGTCTCGTCTGATTGGAACGCAGCATGGGGCTATGCCGCCTGCTTGGTACTCGGATGCCCGGGTACGTGGTCGAGCGCTGGTGAGGCTTTGGGCGACCGGTCGGTGTCGTGGGGCGGCGCTGGGGTATCCGCTGGCACGGACGATCGGGGAGCCTCGGCAGCACCGCTCACGGCAAAGCTCCGCTGCGTTATTGCGGCTGTCACAACCACCAGCGAGCTTACCGGCATTGCGACCGCGGCCACGAGCGGACCGACGAGCCCGGCCATCGCTGCAGTACCTCCGGCAAGATTATACATCAACGAAAAGGTAAGGGTGCCCCGTATCACCCGCATCGTATTTGATGCGCCGTTGAAAAGATCATCAATCGGAGCGAGGCCCTGGCGGGTCAAGAACACGTCGGCCGCGACGAGGCTTGGTGTTGCGCCTCCGTCAACTGCGATGCCTATATCGGCCTGCTGCAGCGCGCCCGCGTCATTCACCCCGTCGCCGACCATGGCCATGGTGTACCCTTCATCGTGCAGGTGCTCAATGGCAGCCCGTTTCTCGGCCGGAGAGACGTGCCCACGGGCATCTTCTTCTGGAATGCTAAGCTTATCCGCCACGTGCCGGACCACGGCGGGGTGGTCGCCCGAGAGGATCATAACGCGGTGGCCGGCCTCCTGCCACTTCCGCACCAGGGCGGGCACCTCAGGGCGCAGGCGATCGCCAAATACGCAGACGGCCTGCACAACGCCATCTACCGCTACCGCTACCGGTGTATGCCCATTCGAAGCTGCATTGCGGACAGCAGCGCGGAGGGGCTCCTCGCACGAGGCCTCTTGCGTAATCCAGTCAGGGCGCCCCACAACGACGCGGCGTCCGTCTACAGTGCCGCTCAGTCCGCGTCCAGCGATATGGTCGATGTCGTCGATACGTGCAGCAACTTCAGGGTCTACGGGATGCGCAGCGGTAAGCGCCTGGGCGACCGGATGGCTGCTATTTGTTTCGAGGGCAGCCGCCCATGCTACGGCTTCGGGCTCGCCGTGCGTATCCAGCAGCGCAAGCTGCCCTTCGGTGAGCGTGCCCGTTTTGTCGAGCACGATTGCGTCGACCTCCTGACAGCGCTCAAGGGTGATCTCGCTCTTAACGAAGATGCCGGTCTGCGCAGCCTGCCCGGTTGCCACCGCGAGCGAGAGCGGCGTAGCCATGCCAAGCGCACAGGGACACGTGATTACGAGCAGTGCTACAACGTGCCGCATGGCTTCGTCGGGAGCCCACATGAGCCAAAGGGTCGCCGTAAGAATGGCCAGCGTGGCTACACCCGCCACGAAGTACCCGGTAATTCGATCGGCCAGATGTGCCACGCGGGCCGACTTCGGTGCTTCTTCGCGCACCCAGGCCAGCAGCTGTCCGATTGATGAGGCTTCGCCTGTCGCGGTTACACGCACGATGAGCGGTGTGCTGAGGTTGGTGGCGCCGCCGGTGACTTCATCGCCCGGCTCGACAGGGGTGGGCTGGTGCTCGCCGGTGAGCACTGCGTTGTTGACCGACGAACGCCCGTCTTCCACCACACCATCTACCGGAATGGTGTCGCCCGGACGCACACGCACGCAGTCTCCGGGCTGCAGCGTATCGACCCGTACAGGTGTGGTCGTCCCGTCGCCCCCCACCTGATGAGCCATCGTCGGCAGCAGGGCAAGCAGACGGTCGCTGGCATCACCGGCGAGTCGGCGGCTGCGTAGCTGCAGCCATCGGGCGGTTAGGACGGCGGCGATCAGAACCGTGATCGAGTCAAACCACACCTCGCCACGTCCTGATACAGTGCCCCATACGCTATCGAGAAAGCCCACCCAGATGCCCAGTGCAATGGGCAGGTCCATATGCAGATGGCGTGCTGTGCCCTGGTGCCAGGCCCACTTGACGGAGGACCATGCGCGCCGCACGAACTCGCTGCCCCCGTAAAGCACTGCGGGTATAGCCAGCCCGAAGCTCACCCAATGGGCGGCGGCGTTGAGCGTTGAGTCGACAGCATCGAGCCCGGCATAGAGCGCCAGTGCAAGCAGCATTACGTTTCCGGCAAGCGCCCAGCAGATACCTACCTTAAGAAGCAGGCGGCGCTCTTCATCGGTACGGGCCTGATGCTGGTCTTGGCGCACCGGATGCACGCGGTATCCAAACTGAGAGAGCCAATCGGCCACCTCGGGCAGCGAAACGCGGTCTGGGTCCCACTCCAGGCGCAAGCGAGCGCGCGGCAGATCAAGCAGGGCATCCGTGACGCCCCCGAACGCATCGGTAAGGCGCTCTACCAGCCATACACAGGCAGCGCAGTGCACGCCGTCCACGAAAAGCGTGATGGCGCGTGTGCCATCGTCGCGGAGCGGAGCGTGCTCGGCGAGAAAGTCATCGGTCCCCAGCTCGGCATAGACCAGCTCGTCGGGACGGGCCTGTGCGGGCTGCGGACTACGTTCTTGTCCGATGCCCGACAGGCGATAGTAGGTGTCGTGCATACCCGCTTCGTGCAGCGTATGGTAGACGGCCTGGCAGCCCGTGCAGCAGAATGCATCTGCGTTTTCGGCAGCAGGGTCATGCACGGGCGTGCTTCCCACTGGCAGACCGCAGTGTGCGCAGGGGGTGTCGGGAGCGGTAGCTTCCGAGCGTGCCGGAGCAGATCCTACGTTAACAGAGGTACTCATAGGCTGCGTTACCGGCTATGCTCAAAGCGCACTGTATACTCGACAGGACTGTCATTCACAGTGCCGCGAACGGTGGCATCCCACAGCCCATTATTCAGCACGGGAACGGTGTGGACGTAGCGCCCGGGTTCGGCTTCGCTGAGTCCGGTTTCGAAGAACGGTTTGGCCTGATGCGGCTGGCGTAGCGCAATTGTGCCGTCGTCGACCGAGACCGGCTCGCCCTCCGCATTTTGCAGATCGAGCAGCAGGCGCGGAGGCGTATCTTCGCTCCATGATATGGTGCCCGACCAGTTTTCAGCGGCACCGCGTGCGGAAGCGAGCGCGTCCCAGTCGGCAGCCTGTGCGTAGTAGTCGTCTACCATCGCCACGCCTCCATCTTTCTGTGCCTGGTAGACCGTGTACGTCACCGAGCTTATCCCAATGCCAAGGATGAATATGACCAATGAGGGCCAGGCGATATGTGGGGGAATTTGAAAGCGCATGGGGGTATGGATATGTTATAGTCGGTAGGAATCGCGGGACGCGCTTAGGAGGGAGACGCCTCGTGGTTAATCGCCTCTGGGTCTTCGGCTTCAGAGCTGTGCGGGCTCAGCATCGGAAACGGGATGCGTTTTTCGGTTCCGTCGTCAAACGAGAGGACGACCGTCACCTCACGCCGGTCGCGCTCAAGCACATCGGGAGGGACGACGATCCAGGCTTCGGTCCGCCGCATCTCTTGAGGCTGCAGCACCGTTTCTCCGGGGCCGACCGGGTTCACCTGCACATCAGGAATGCCTTCGGCTCCTATAGTGAAACGAGCTTCGGTAGCACTCTGGTTTCGCACTCGAACCCGGATGCGGTTAGCTACGCGGTCGTCGGGGAGAACCATAAAGGGCTCGCCCACAGCCCGGGCCACGTTCACGTCGTACGTTGGGCGCGTCCAGAGCAGTCCGACAAAGAAGACCGTAAGGGCGAGCAGCACCCCGCTGTAGAGCAGCGTGCGCGGCCGCACGATATTTGTTTTTTCGCCGTCGAGCGCTTTCTCCGACGTATACTTGATGAGCCCGGGCTCCCAGCCCATCTTATCCATGATATCATCGCAGGCATCGATGCACTGCGTGCAGGCGACGCACTCCATCTGGAGCCCGTCGCGGATGTCGATACCTGTTGGGCACGTACGCACGCAGGCGCCACAGTCGATACAGTCGCCCAGTTCCGAGCGCTCTTTGCCGCGCCCGCGTGGCTCGCCGCGTTCCTCGTCGTATGATACGATGAGCGAGTGCGGGTCGAGCAGGACCGACTGGAAGCGCGCATAGGGGCACGTGATAGTGCACATCTGCTCGCGGAAGAACCCGAAGTCGAACAGGATGAGCGCGGTTGTGCCCGCCATCATAACAAAGTAGCCCCAGTGGTCGCGCGGGTCGCCCTGCATCCACGTGAGCAGGCGCTCCCACCCGACAAAGTAAGAGACGAATGTGTGGGCGAGGGCGACAGAGATTACGGCGTATACGCTCCATTTGGCTGTTTTCCGCCAGGCCTTGTCGAACGTGAGGGGCCCCTCATCGCGGCGTGCCCGTACGTGTTCGGCCCCTTCGAGCCAGCGCTCGATCGGCCGATACACGAACTCCAGGTAGACCGTCTGCGGACACCCCCACCCGCACCATATTCGCCCGAAGATCGCCGAAATGAGGATGATGCTCACCAGCGTGCCGAGCGCAAAACCAAGCAGGAGCAGCGTATCGGTCGGATAGAAGGTGGTGCCGAAGAGCGTGAACTCGCGGCTCATCAGATCGAGCAGTACGGCAGGCTTCCCGTTGATTGTAATCCACGGAAGGCTTACGAAGAGCGCGATGAGGCCCCACCCAACGGCCAGACGCCACCAGTAGTAGAACCCTTTGGAAGGAGTAGGATAAAGCCAGCGCCGGTCGCCTTCTTTATTCATCGTCGAAAGCACAGCTTCCGGCGAATCCAGAATGCCAACGTCGTCGGCGTCGATGAAAGAGCGTTCGTTGCGAGCCATGGGTATGTACAGGTTACTGCGTAGCGCGCGAAGCCCGCGCGCCTGTGTGTCGATTCGTGGTGCGGCTCTGGTCGTAAGTTTAGTCGTAAGTTAGCTGCGCTCGACGAACTCGCCCTCTGGGTCTTTCGCGTCCGGCGGGTCGGTGCCTTCAATAGAGCGAATGAAGGCCACAAGCTGCGCGCGCTCTTCGGGAGTAGTTGAGTTCTCCCACCCAGGCATCCCCTGTCCGGCGACGCCATCAGTCAGCACCTGGAAGATGTCCACATTGCTGCCGCCGTGCATGAAGTGCTGGTCGGTAAGGTTCGGCCCAATGAGGCCCTCTCCTTGATCGCCATGGCACGACGCACAGAAACGCTGGTACGTCTCTCGCCCTGCGGCAATGTGCTCTTCGAAGCCCACGTAATTTTCTTCGATGTTGACTTCTGTTACCTCGAAGCTTTCGCCTTCTGCCTCGGCATGCGCCTGGCGCATCATTTCGAGCTCTTCAAGGCTCTCTGCGAGGTCATCTTCGTAGGTATTAATCCAGTCAAAGTACGTAATCCCTACAAAGTAGAAGATGGCGAATGCGACCGATGCCCAGAGGAGCCAGACCCACCACCCTGGCATAGGGTTGTCGTACTCCTGGATGCCATCGTAGCTATGGCCTTGCATGAGTTCATCGGAGGTACCCCCGTAGAGCACCGACTTTTCGTCGTTGCCCGACGAGGTGCCCTGGTCTTGCGGTTCATCTGTGCGGCTCATGAGGAGGATCCGTTCTGATTAGGGGAGGAATCGTCTTCAAGCGGGATGTGCTTGGCATGCTCACGAAACTCTTTTGGCATCCAAAAGGCGTAGAGCAAGATCATTATGAACGCCAGAAAGAATGCCAGTAGGCCGATTTCGGCCAGCGGCCCGGTATCGAGAGAACGAATGACATCTTTCCAGGTGAGTAAAAACCAGGTTGTCAAAAACATTGCTGGAGCGGATAAAGGATAGAAGCAAGCGAAACAGCGCTTCTGTGTTAGCGATCTAAGGGGTGGTCAGTCTCGCGCCTCTGCTGTGGGCTCTTCCATTGCAGACCCAGCGTCGTGCTCTTGCTCGGCAGTCTCTGGAGCTTGGTCGATGTCTGTACCCAGCCGCTGCAGGTAGGCAACCAGGGCAACGATCTGCTTGGATTCGAGATTGGCTGGACCGCCCTGCTGCTCAATCTCACGCGCGATCTCTTCAGCCTGCTGCTGTGCAATCTGTACGGCATTTTCGACCTCGTCGTCGGTGTACGGCGTTCCGAGACTTCGGAGAGCACGTAGCTTACGGGGCAGCACGTCCAGATTAGCGTCTTTTTCGAGCATCCACGGGTATGGAGGCATAATCGAGCCCGGACTGGTCGACGTTGGGTCTTCCATGTGGCGCACATGCCACAGGTGCGGGTACTTGCCGCCGACACGAGCCAGGTCGGGCCCGGTCCGCTTTGAGCCCCACAGGAAGGGGCGCTCGTAGACCGTTTCGCCTGCTTTCTGATACTCGCCGTAGCGCTCCAGTTCGTGGCGGAAGGGGCGCACTGCTTGCGAGTGGCAGCCCACACATCCTTCAGCGATGTAGAGATCGCGCCCAGCCAGTTCAAGGGGCGTAAAGGGCTCAACGGTATCGATTCGGGTTTCGGCATCGCCCGCCAGCATGAGCGGTACGATCTGGACCAGCCCACCGACCAAGATGGCAACGGTGGTTAGGACGGTAAACACCAGGGGCCACCCTTCGAGGCTGCGGTGCATGCCATCTTTTTTGATAAAACGGCTCATGAGGTCAACAAGGATGCTTCAACAAAAGGAATGAACGGGGGGCGTAGATGGCACGACTTAGCTATCTCCAGGTGAGGGCAGCTGCACCCGCTTTGTACCCGGGCGGGCATCATCATCGTCGTCATCACCATCGTCTTGCGTGGTGCTGCTTTCTTTGGCCTCTTCTACGCTGGGTGAGGGCGTCGCACCGTCGCCACCAGCGGTAGCAACGGCAGCGCCGTCGCCGCTTGCTTCGAGGCTTACAGGCTTGCGGGCCGATACCTGCGCTGCGTCGGGCAGGGTAGCCGGTGCATTGCGAATAGTCATGATCACGTTCACAACGAGCATGAGGGTACCGGCCAGGTAGAGCGCTCCGCCAATGAAGCGCGCCCAGTACATGGGAATGACCTGTACAACCGTCTCCATAAAGTCGGGATACATGAGGCGCCCGGCTTCATCAAAGGCACGCCACATCAGTCCCTGCGTAACGCCCGACACGTACATCGCGATGACATATATGAGGATGCCAAGCGTGCCTACCCAGAAGTGCGCATTGGCCAGCTTGTCGCTCCAGAGCGGCGTGCGCCACAGGCGTGGTAGGAGCCAGTAGATCATGCCGAAGATCATAAACCCGTTCCACCCGAGCGCAGCTGAGTGGACGTGGCCAATGGTCCAGTCGGTATAGTGCGTAAGGGCGTTGACGCTCTTCACAGAGAGCGCGGGTCCTTCAAAGGTGGCCATCCCATAGAACGTGATCCCCACAACAAACATCTTGAGCACCACGCTATCGCGCAGTTTGTGCCAGGCTCCACGCAGGGTAAAGAGGCCGTTAATCATACCCCCCCAACTTGGCATCCAGAGCATAACGCTAAAGATCATACCCAGCGTCGCAGCCCACTCCGGCACCGCGGTGTAAATAAGGTGATGCGGACCCGCCCAGATGTAGATGAAGATCAGGCTCCAGAAGTGAACGATCGAAAGCCGATATGAGAACACCGGACGTTCCGCTGCTTTAGGCAGGAAGTAGTACATCAGGCCAAGAAACGGAGTGGTCAAAAAGAAAGCCACTGCGTTATGCCCGTACCACCACTGCACCATCGCATCCTGAACGCCCGCGTATATCGGATAGCTCTCCAACGCGCCGACCGGTATGGCCAGGTTATTCCCTACATGCAGCACCGCAACGGTGATGATCGTGGCGATGTAGAACCAGAGCGCCACGTACATGTGCTTTACGCGACGGTACTTGAGGGTCGCAAAGAAGTTGATCGCGAACACGATCCAAACAACCGCAATGGCGATGCTGATGGGCCACTCCAGCTCCGCATACTCTTTGCTTGTCGTATAGCCTAACGGAAGCGTAATAGCGGCCGACACGATGATGGCCTGCCACCCCCAGAAATGGAAACGACTCATCCAGTCGCTGTACATACGCGTCTTACACAGACGCTGCGTAGAGTAGTAGACCGCCGCAAAGATCGCGTTGCCGGCAAAGGCAAAGATCACTGCATTGGTATGCAGGGGGCGCAGCCGCCCGAACGAAAGGTACTCGCCCAGGTTGGCCTCAGGAAACGGCAGCTGCAGAGCCAGGAGCAGCCCGACAAGCATGCCAATAACACCCCATATAACGGTAGCGAGCACGAAAAGACGGGTGATCTGCTCGTCATACGAAAAGACCTCCACATCGTCCTTGTGGACCTGAGGGACCTCGGTAGCAGTGGATGAAGACATAAAACGAAACGAACACGCTGGTGAGCAGAAGATGGGTGAAACATCGCACGTACGCAAGATGCCAATCTCCCAGGCCGGGCTATGACAGACGATACACGCGAGACGTGTAATGTGTATGTAACAAACAGTGTGGGGGATCCCCCTACACTGGACTGAAGGTCCTGTATAGCATGCTCTTTTGTCTGGGAGGCACGGTAGGAACGACGAGACCGGGTAGATGTGGGCCTTTGGGTCGTCTGCTGCCCTGCTTGCAAGCCTATTCATGATGCGTCACAAACATGGTGCTTCACAGAGCGGCGTTCACAGAGCGGCGTTCACAGGGCGCAGTTCACGAAGCAGGCACGTGCGACTGGGTGGAATCCCCTACAGCAGGTGCTACCAGATTGCGGTAGTGCGGACGCGTAACAAGCACCGAGCAGGTGGTTCGACGTAGTACTTTTTCGGTGATAGGGCTCAGCCCGGCCTCACGTGGGGTACGCTGCGTCGCTGCCATAACAAGAAGGCTGCTCTTCCGCGCATGAACGGCACGAAGAATTGCTGTAGTAGGATCGCCCTCTTGTACATGCATCTGCGCACCGAGGCGGTTGGCGTATGCGGGATGCGCATTGCGCCGGTACCACGTACGCAGCCGTCGCTTGGCGGTACGAGGTGCCATGGCAGCATCGTCGAGCGCGAGCAGATCGGTGGGCGTGAGCGCCACGTACTTACGCTGTGCCAGCCCGTGCAGCACGTCGAGCCGTGCGTCGTACATGGCTGCAACAGCCTCCGCGTGGTGTAACGTAGCGATCGACTCGGGCGTCATATCGGTTGGCGTAAGCACCCGCTGAAACGACGTACGCTGCTGCCCCATTCCCACTGTGAGTAGCGCCGCGGTGGTGCGCATAATCATCGGCTGTAGGGCCTGGCAGGCCATGATCGGTCCTGCCGAGTGCCCCTCAGGGGGTGCAAGCACGACTAAGTCAATGTCGTTATCGGCGGTGTACGCCAGCCACGTTTCGACAGAAAACGAATCTGCTTTCCAGCTCTCCGTACGGAGCGCTGGGGGTGGCGCGGCATCTACCACCATCGACTGTATCGCAGAGCGTACCGATTCTTCAGTAGCACCCTCTCTTGTAGCCCCCTCCCTGGCAACGCTTGCGTCTGGCCAGGGGGTTATATGCAGCGGAGCCTGCACGCGCCCCGCAAGCGCCAGCGCCTGCTGCAGCGCAGCTGATGTCGAGGACCCCGGTGAAAATGGGCAGAGTACAGATCGAGGAGACAACATGGCTGTGCCCGATTAGGTAAACATGGCAAGGGGTAAAAGACTCGCTTAGCACCGGTCGACGCTGTCAGTAGCTGATAACTGCCTGCCGTAGAAGACCAAGCCGTTCCCCTATCAGAACACCCGGCTCTCTATCTTCTACGGGACTTTTCTACAGCACTGCTACCGGGCTGCATGCGTGCACCCATGCGACGGCACACCATGCAACAGTGCGAGTGTGCATTTAATAAGCCAATATCCCTTTTACCCGCCTGCCAGCATGTTGCGCACCTCCTCTGTGGGGAAACTGTGAAGCACTGCGTCGGGGACAGCCCCACACGCTGATAGGGCGTATGCGTACACGCGGAGCCGGAGCCTGTGCGACAACCGGTCTGCCAGCTGCTTTATTTCTTATGAAGCAGCTTCACAGTACATTGCGTCCCCCCAATACCGTAGATGTGATACTGGATGTGATACTGTAGGCGTATAGCGAGTGCGTATGACGAACGTACAACAGATTCCGCTGCACCGTTCTTGAACGTATACGTCTTTATTCCATCTGTATTGAGTATTGACCTGTACTTTCTGCCGTGCCTTCTTTAAACAATCAATCGCTACTGAACCGGACAGAGCTTCTACCTGAACGACCTGAAACGGCTACTCGCGCCGCCCGTCTTTTTTATTCCAGTAAGATTTTATTCCAGGTAAGATAGCACACGCTGCAGTGCCTGGTGGATGCGCCCCGCCTCCCTCTTCCACTATTGCGTAGCTGTATGAACACCCTTCTCGTTGGCCCACCTGGCGAAACCCGCCGCGCGTTGCATGAAGCCCTGCAGCGTCGTCAGTATGCGGTAACCCTTGTCGCATCAGCCGATGCCGACCTGCTCCATCCGGTATCGCCCAACGTAGACCTGGTCGTGCTTTGCCCGCCCGTATCCCTTGAAGCCATTGCTCGCATCCGTGCGCAGTGCGACCGTCTGCTGCTGCTGGTTGTAGCGCCCAACGCGTCGAAGCAGCGCATCCACGCGTTTTTTGAGGCGGACATTGACGACTGTATCACCACGCTCAGCGAACGCAGCCGGCTCGACGTGCGGCTGAATGCGATTGAGCAGTATCACGCCACGCCGGCGCATCGCACGCTGCAGGGCCACGCCCCCACTGCAGCCGTGGCGCAGGCGGTCGTTTCCGACGTAAGCCGCCGCGCACTCTCCGAGACCGAGCTTGATGTGCTCATGGCTTACGTGGCGCATGTTGTGCCTCCTTTGCTGGACGTAGACGCATGTAAAGTGCTTCAGTACAAGCCTGATGCCCACAGCTTTACGCTCCGGGCCGGATCTGGCTGGCCGGCTGATATGATTGGCACTACATGCATCCCCTACAGCTACGAGAGCACCCTCTCGCAAGCCGGATATACTCTGCAGGCCGACGGCCCGGTCGTTGTTACCGCGCCCGACACGCGTGACGGGTTCGCCTTCCCTCCGCTCCTTACCGACAACGGGATGCGCAGCGGAATCAGCGTTGCGATCGCCAGTTCGCCCGAGCCGTTTGGCGTGCTGGGGGCCCACACCCGCACCGAACGCTCGTTTAGCGATCAGGAAGTCTTCTTTCTACAAGCACTTGCTAACGTGCTCGCCGGGGCCGTTGAGCAGTGGCGCACCAAACAGGCGCTCCAGATTAGCGAAGCCAAGGCGCAGGCTATCCTTGAAACGACTGTCGACGGCATCATCACCATTGATGCACGCGGGCATATCGAATCGTTCAACGAAGCCGCCGAAGATATTTTCGGATACGAGGCGCGCGAAGTCATCGGCGAAAACGTGCGCATCCTCATGCCCGACCCCTACAGCGAGGAGCACGACAGCTACATCCAGAGCTACCATGATACCGGACGGCGCCAGATTATCGGCATCGGGCGTGAGGTGACCGGGCAGCGCAAAGATGGATCTACCTTCCCGATGGACCTGGCCGTGAGTGAGGTCCAGCGGCACGACCGCACCACGTTCACCGGCATTGTACGCGACATTTCTGAGCGACGGCGCCTCGAGAAAGAGATTCTTAGCATTAGCGAGCAGGAGCGCCGCCGCATCGGACAGGACCTGCACGACGGGCTCGGACAGATGCTCACAGGTACCGGACTCCTTCTCAAAAACATGGCCGACCGTCTCAAAAAAGAGGGGCACCCCATGGCCGATGATGCAGCCGAGATCACGGACCTCGTGCGTGATGCCGACCAGTATGCTCGCGACCTGGCGCGTGGGCTTACCCCCGTCGACCTGGAGGCCAGCGGACTGTCTGAGGCGCTGCGCCGACTCGCCGATAACGCCAAACGATTGTTTGACGTGTCGTGCAGCTTCGAAGAAACGGGTACCACGCTTGTGCACAACAGCCAGGCTGCCACGCACCTGTACCGTATTGCACAAGAGGCCGTTACAAACGCTGTACGCCATGGCAACGCCGAGCACCTGCGCCTCATACTGGCCGGCAGCGACCGGCAAGTACGCCTGCGCATTCAGGATGACGGCTCCGGCTTTGACGATGCGGCCGCCCAGAACGGGGGCATGGGGCTCAGCATCATGAAATACCGGGCTCGCATCATGGGCGGCACGTTTGATGTGAACAGCACGCTCGGCGAAGGGGCAACCGTTACCTGTACGCTGCCCCGCACCGCCGATCACCCTAACTGACGCTGCGCTGTAGCGTGTACCACGTTACAGCACCCTCTCATACACCTAACTTTTGGATTCAACCGCCTCCTTCTATGACGTACGACATCATCATTGTAGACGACCACCCGCTCATGCGGAAGGGACTGGCCCTCTCCCTCGATGGGGAGGTCGATTTCAACGTGGCGGCCCAGATGCAGAGTGCTGAGGAGGCGCTGGAGCAGATCGATGCACTTGCGCCCGACCTTGCGATTATCGACATCTCGCTTCCCGGCATGAGCGGTATGGAACTGCTCAAGCACATGCAAGCCCGGTATCCCGATATCCGTACGCTCGTGGTGTCGCGGCACGATGAGGTGCTCTATGCCGAGCGCGCCATCCGAGCCGGATCGCGAGGCTACGTCATGAAGCTTGAGGCAGCCGACGTGATCGTGCAGGCCGTCCGTCAGGTGCTCAACGGCGGCATCTACGTGAGCGATGAAATCAACGAACGCCTGCTGCTAAGCATGGCCGAGGGCGGACGCGAACGCCTCATGCAGTCGCCCCTCGAAATTCTCTCCGATCGCGAGCTGGAGGTGTTCGAGCTTACCGGGCAAGGCATCAGCACGCGCGACATAGCCGAGCGGCTACACCTTTCCGTCAAAACCATTGAATCCTACCGCGCACGGATCAAGAAGAAACTGAACCTGGATTCGGCCACGGAGTTGATGCAGCGTGCCGTACAGTGGGTTGAAAGTGAAGCCGGATGACCACTGCTGAGTCCGCCCGTATCCATTACGATCATGCATCACCAGCATGAATAGCATGCTTTACCGGCTCGTTCTTGTTCTCTCGCCCTAACGTCTCTCGTTCCTATGCTTACCGTAGATAACATCCTCTTCCCTACCGACTTCTCGCCCTGCGCTGAGGAGGCCTTTGAGCATGCCATTCATCTGGCCAAGCAAACCGGTGCTACGGTGCACGTGCTCACTGTGGTTGGCGATGCCTCAGAGGATCGCCCTATGGAGTATCTTCCGCTCGAAGAAGGTGAAGACGGGGAGAGCCTGCAATACGCCCCCGACCCCGACGACGACACCTCTGTGCCCGTCCCTGTTGTCTACCACCAGGTCAAAGACGTGTCGCCGGCGGAGGCGATCGTACGGCGGGCCGACGAGAGCGATGTCGATGTCGTCGTGATGGGCACGCACGGACGCCGCGGCGCCGACCGCCTTCTCAGCGGTAGCGTAGCAGAAGAGGTGGTGCGCCGGGCCGCATGCCCGGTCTTCACGGTGCTCTGCAAAGCCGCCACCGACGACGCAGACGCCATGCCTTCAGCTTCGCCCATCAACACTATTCTGGTTCCTGTCGACCTCTCAGAGCACACCGCCGATGTGGTTGCCCATGCGCAGGGCATGGCCACCCTATACGGGGCCAGCCTGCACCTGCTTCATGTCATCGAAGACGTTGCCTACCCGTCGGTCTACGGCGTCGACCCCATTACGCCCATCTTACCGGATGTCATGGACCGGGCCGAGAAATCGCTTCAGCACTATGCCAAGCAGCTGCGTGAGCGCGGGTGCAAGGTGGATACGCAGGTGCTGGCCGGATACGCCGCGTACGATATCGTCGACACGGTAAATGGCATTGGCGCCGATCTGATCTTGATGGGCACGCACGGCCGTACCGGACTAAAGCGCTTCCTGGTCGGTAGCGTCACGGAAAAGGTGGTGCGCCGCGCGCCCTGCCCGGTCTTCGTCGTCAAGAACTTTGGCAAGACCATCGTGGATAATGCCCAGATCTTCCAGGAGGCGTAGATGCGCTATCCGATCCGTTTTGCCCCATCCACATGCTGCGCAGACGTGCTGCGTCAG
Organism: Longimonas sp.; assembly: GCF_040409695.1. Lineage (GTDB taxonomy): Bacteria > Bacteroidota > Rhodothermia > Rhodothermales > Salinibacteraceae > Longimonas. The sequence goes on along the minus strand of NZ_JARWGJ010000187.1, from coordinate 2,562 downwards.
CAGATTAGCTTGCATGGACGGGCGTAGTGGGCGAGAGCATGGGGGTACGCGACGCGCTCTGATCGAAGCTCCTACGCCCCGGTACCTGAGCAGTATGCACATGCCACGAGGGGCAGCCTGTACGAATCTTCCCGATAGAGCGGGCGTACAGGTGCGCATCCCTCTAATGCGAACCTACACCGATGCCTCTTTCATCGACTGCTTGCTGTTATGAGCCGGAGCGACTGGATTAGTCTGGGAACGACGACGGCCTTGCACCTGCTGCTGTTGCTGCTGTTTGCGCTCCTGAGTGCCAACCGCCCCGATGCGCCTCAGATTGGGTATATGGAGGTGGAGTTCGGTCCGTTCGCGGCAGGGCAGCCGGTGGAGGCCGTTGAAGAGACCACGCCTACCGAGTCGGCCCCCGAAACGCCAGAGCCGGAAGAGCAGCCTGAAACCGATCCGGTTGATGAGGCCGAGCCCGACCCGGTCGACCTGCCCGATGCCGACCCGACCGACGAAGCCGTGCCCCCGACCGATGAGGAAGAGGCCGACCCGGTGCCCGAAACCGATCCAGAGGAGGGCCGCGAGACGGCCGACCCGGACCCCGAAGCCGACGATGAGGGGGCCGAAGCGCAAGAGGCTACGACGACCGACGGGGCCGACGACGCCGATCCCGGCGACTCGACCACCGAAGAGCGCACCGCGCCGTACGACATCGAGGGCCTGAACCGCGATCCGCAGTTTGCGCCGCTGCCGCCGTACAACGAACAGGTGAACGCGACCGTGCGGGTGCAGATTACCGTTGACCCACGGGGCAACATCATCCGCCGTATTCCGCTGCAGCGCGGCTCGCCCGAGCTCGACGCGGCCGTCATGGAAACGCTGTCGCGCTGGCGCTTCAACGCCCTGCCGCCGGGCGCACCGCAAGAGAACCAGACTGGCGTCATTACTTTCACCTTCCGCCTTGAATAAGCAGGCGCCTGCATCGCCCGCGTTGCCCATCACTCATTTCCCCTCTGCCTGTATGATTGCCCCGACCGTGTCTACCCGCGTCGACGTTGATGCGCTCTACCGTGCCCTCCTCACCCCGCGTGCCATCGAGGACAAGATGCTGCGGCTCATCCGCCAGGGGCGCATCAGCAAGTGGTTTAGCGGATACGGGCAGGAGGCAATCGCCGTAGGCTCCGCATGGGCCCTTCAGGAGCAGGACTACATCTTGCCGATGCACCGCAACCTGGGGGTGTGGACGACCCGCAAGGTACCCCTACGCCGGCTGCTCTGCCAGCTGTTTGGCCGCGAGGGCGCCTTCACGAAGGGGCGCGACCGCACGTTTCACTTTGGCCTGCCCGAACAGCGCATCATCGGCATGATCTCGCACATGGCGGCCATGCTTCCGGTGGCCTGCGGCATCGGACAGGCGCTGCAGTACAAGCAGGAGGATGCGGTGGCCCTCGCCTTCTGCGGCGACGGCGGCAGCCGTGAGGGCGACTTCCATGAAGCGCTCAACCTGGCGGCGGTGTGGAATCTGCCCGTGGTCTTTCTTGTCGAAAACAACGGATACGGCCTCTCTACCCCCACCTACGAAGCGCTTGCCGAAACCGAGATCGTATCGATGGCCTCCGGCTACAACATGCCCGGGCGCTCGGTAGATGGCAACGACATCTTTGGCGTGATCGAAGCGGTAAACAACGCCCGCGAAACCGCCCTGCGGCGGGGTCCGGTGCTTCTGGAGATGCGCACATTTCGGATGCGCGGCCACGAGGAAGCCTCAGGCACGGCATACGTCCCCGACGAGAAGATGGACATCTGGGCCGACCGCGACCCGGTTGCTCGGTTCGAAGAATACCTGCGCGTAGCAGGTGGCTGGTCGGAAAGCGACATCGAGCAGGTCCGCGAAGAGATTGCCGCTACCGTCGACGACGCCGTTGAGTGGGCGCTCGACCAGCCCTCCATTGAGAGCACGCCCGATGAGGAGGCCGATGCCGTCTACGCCGTCCCCTCGCTCGACGACGCGCCGCCCCGTGCTACATCGCTCGACGACGGCACTGCTACTGCCGAACGCCGCTACATCGACGCCATCACCGATGCCCTCGACGAAGCCTTCGCGGCTGATGACGACCTGCTCATGATGGGACAAGACATCGCCGAGTACGGTGGGGTCTTCAAGGTCACCGACGGCTTCGTAGACCATTACGGCCCCGAGCGTATCCGCAACACGCCCATTATCGAAAGCGGCGCGATTGGCGCCGGACTGGGCCTGGCGATCGAAGGGCTGCGTCCGGTTATCGAGATGCAGTACGCCGACTTCATCTCTTGCGGCTTCAACCAGATCGTAAACAACCTCGCCAAGACCCACTACCGCTGGGGACAGCCCGTCAACGTCACGATTCGCGCGCCCTACGGGGGCGGGATTGGCGCCGGGCCGTTTCACTCGCAGTCGCCCGAAGCCTGGTTCGCCCACGTGCCCGGACTCAAAGTCGTAATGCCCGCCACTCCGCGCGACGCCAAGGGCCTGCTGCACAGCGCGCTGCACGACCCGAATCCGACCCTTTTCTTTGAACAGAAAAAGCTCTACCGCTC
>NZ_JARWGJ010000186.1:0-22639 GCF_040409695.1 Longimonas sp. | reverse complement strand
TCCTCCCTGCGGTCGGGGCGCTGCGAGCGGCTCCGCTGGGCTGGGGCCGAAGGTCATGCCCCTGGTGCAAATTGTCCCCGATATACGGGTGTCAGTCGGGCTTGCGCCCTCGTGTCGGCCCGTAGCCCCGGCTACGAACCTCCATCGTGGTCCAATTTTCGCCGCAGCGGCGCTCGCTCTCGTCCGCAAACCAAAACCCAAACAGGCTCTAAACACACGACGCGCCTGCCTTCATGCCTGCCGAGTCGGATACCATCGCTGCCATTGCTACGGCACGCGGACGTGCAGCACTCGCCATCATCCGCGTGTCGGGGCCTGAAGCACGCAACGTTGTGAGCCAGCGCTTTCGCGGTGCCGATCTCACCGACGTGGCTTCTCACACTGCCCACGTCGGGTATGTGGTGGATGCAGAAGGGCAGGAGCTTGATCAGGTGGTCGCCACCGTCTTTCAAGGCCCGCGCTCTGCTACGGGCGAGGATGTTGTTGAGGTGTCGTGCCACGGCGGCGACCTGGCACCGCAGCTTGTGCTCGACGCGCTCCTGCAGGCAGGCGCACGCATGGCCGAGCCCGGCGAGTTCACCGAGCGCGCCTTCCTCAACGGCAAGCTCGACCTGGCCCAGGCCGAAGCCGTCGCCGATCTCATCCACGCCTCCTCCGAGCAGGCGCACCGCGTATCCATGCAGCACCTGCGCGGACGCTACTCCGACCGCCTCTCCAACCTGCGCGAGGAGCTGCTCGACCTCTGCGCACTCATGGAGCTGGAGATCGACTTCTCCGAAGAAGATGTCGAGTTCGCCGACCGCGAACGGCTCACCTCTTTGCTCGACACGGCCCAGCGGCTTGTCTCTACCCTGCTCGACTCCTACCGCACCGGCGAACTGCTGCGCGACGGCGTGCGCGTGGTGATTGGCGGACGCCCCAACGCGGGCAAGTCGACGCTGCTCAACGCCCTGGTCGGACGCGACCGCGCTATCGTGAGCGCCACTCCCGGCACCACCCGCGACGAGATCGAGGCCGAAGCCGAACTCGACGGACTCCTCTTCCGCTTTGTGGATACGGCGGGTCTGCGCGACACCTCCAACCAGATCGAGGCCGAGGGCGTACGCCGCGCCGAAGCCTCCATTCGCGAAGCCGATGTTCTGCTCTATGTCTACGACCAGCAGCGCGGACTCGACGCCGATGAGCGCGCATTCCTCCAGGAGCTATCGGATGCGGAGCCGTCGGTGCCCACGCTGGTTGTCGCCAACAAATCCGACACGGTAGACACCGAACGCACGCCCGATCTCGACGTGGGGCACGCGCTCTCCTTCTCGGCACTCGACGCGTTCGACGACGCGGACGAGCTCGACCGCCTCACCACCGCGCTTCTCGACCAGGTCGATGCCGACCTGCGCGACACCGAGGCCTCGGCTGTCGTTATGAACAAGCGCCATCGGCAGCATCTGCAAGAGGCGCAGACCGCGCTGGAGCGTGCGCATCGTGCCTACGAGCAGGGTGTATCAAGCGACCTGCTCACGCTCGACCTGCGCGAGGCGCTGCATGCGCTCGGCGCCATCACCGGCGAGGTCACCAACGAAGACGTGCTCGGCCAGATCTTCTCGCAGTTCTGTATCGGGAAGTAGACGAAAACGAGTCGCGGGCTGCATACCCTGCTTCCGTGTGTCCAGCGGTGTAGCGTTTTGGGCAGTAATCACACAGACTGCATGTCCCCCAGCATCACTCGTTACTCTGTGCCTTGCTCCCAACCGCTATGTCTACTGATACCCACCCGCTCACTGTAACAGACGATACGTTCGCATCTCGTATCCTGGAGGCTGACCACGCCATCCTGGAGTTCTGGGAGCCGCGCTGCTACGCCTGCCAGGGGCTGACCAACGACATGAAGCGCCTGTCGCGCGATCTGAAGGACGAAGCGGTAGTCGGCACGCTTAACGTGGCCGATTACACCGAGTTGGCCCGTGAGCAAGGCATCGAGGTGGTACCCACGATGCTCGTCTATCGCAACGGCACGGTCGATGCACGGCTGCGCGGCGCGGAGTCCATCCGTTCGTTCATCGACGCGATGTGCACCACGACGGGCGTAGCCTGTTCGTAGAAACACGGCGCGTCGTGTTCTTACCACGGGCCTTACCACGGGGCCTTACCACAGGCAAGTACTGACCTATCCATCCAGGGCAACAGACTGCTCGGCATTCTGCCCAATACGCGGTGCATCGGCAAACCAGAGATGCGCTGATTCGGGCCGGTGCCCCGTGGCTTCCTCCCACGCCGTGGCGTACAGCCGCAGCTGTGGTGCGTATGCGTGGACCAGTTCGCGGAGATGCGACGGGTCTTCGATCCGGTCGCTCTTGTAATCAACAAGGTGCCAGGCATTGCCCGTGCGGTAGGCCAGGTCGATGGTGCCGTGCTGCACGGTGTCGGCAGCGTCGGCATCCCCCGGTAGCAGGCGGCTGAGCGGGAGCTCGGTGTAGATGGTTGTTGCATCAGCAAGGGCATGCCAGAGCGGACTCTCGACCAGGGCATCCAGCATGCGGTGGAGCACGTCGTGCTGGGCGGGATCGGCCTCGTGTTCAAGAAGCAGGTGCTTCAGGTGCTCAGTCTCGTATTCAGGCATCGTCGGATGCCGCAGCACAACCTGTTCGACAAGGGCGTGCAGGGCATTCCCGAGTGTGTTCGAGTAGCTGCCCCTGGCAGATGCTACCGTTTTGCCGTGCGCAGTATCCGATATCGTTACTGTGCGATACGTCTTGTCAGCCAATTTCTCGCGACTCTCCCGTTGCTTGTTTAGGTGGTCGTGCAGATCGCGCAGCACGTGCGGGGTGGGCGCTTCGGGGCGTTCCCCTTCCGAAACGGGCAGTTCGGTTATGTCGTGGTCACTACAGTATGCATCCACCGCGCGCCAGTAACCGGGCTTGTAGCCGTCGTTTTTGTGGTGGTAGCGGGATACGACCAGCATCTGCTTCGCGCGCGTGGCTGCCACATACTCCAGACGGTGCGCCTCGGCATCCTCCAGCACGCTCTCGACGGCTTCAAACTCGGGCCACGCCTCGGGCGCCGCCGCAACGCTGGTATTGTGCTGATACGCATTCAGCACGGGCACCACAATCTCGTTCTCCTGCCGCCGCACATGCTCGGTGATGCCGCCGCTGCGTGATCCACCATACGGGTCGGCCAGGAAGACGACGTTGGCCTGCAGGCCCTTGGCTTTGTGCACGTTCAAAAGCTGCACTGCGTTGTCGGAGCCGGTGTCGAGCGTCATGCCGTCGATGTCGGCATTGCCATCAGCGATGTACTGCAGCTCACGCCAGATCTCGTATGCTGCCAGGCCGCGGGCATCGAAGGCTTGCACTTCGGCCAGAACGCGCTGCAGGCGACCTGCGTTGAGCGAGCCTTCGGTGGCATCGGAGGCCGCGCGGGCGTAGAGCTGGCTGTCGTCCAGAATAGATTCGATGGCGGGCGCTGGGCGCTGGTTGTGCAGCTTCTCTTTCGCGTCCGAGATGCGATCGTGGGCCGTGGCAAGCCGCTCGCGGAGCGCGGTTGGAGCGCTGGAGAAGGCGTTCTGCTCCGTATCCCCTAAAACCATCCCGTATTGTTTGAGTCGGTAGAGGTCGTCGTCGCTGAAGCCGACGAGGGGGCCCTGCAGATAGGCGAGGTGGGCCAGCGGGTCGTCGGGGCGGAAGACGCAGGTGAGAAGCTGCACGAGGGCGTGCAGCTCGCGGGATTCGTGGGCGTCTTTGCCCCCCATCACGACGTAGGGGATGTTGTAGCGGGCCAGCGCTTCGGCGTAGATCGAAAGGCGCGAGGTGACGCGCGTGAGGATCATGAAGTCGCCGGGCTCGCCCTCTACGAGAGCGCCCTCGGGCCCGTGCTGCAGCGGCTCGTTGGTGGTGGCGGCGCGGTGGATGTACCGGGCGATGCGCTCAGCATCGTCTTCGGCGATGGCGGTAGAGTTGTTGCGCCTCTTGTATTCGATGGTCGACTGGTAGAGCACCGGACCGTCGGGATTGGTGGTGCGGTGCGGGTCGAAGTCGGTGTACTCGGCCTGCACGGCGTCGGCCGGCAGGTCGTGCGTCGGGTCGGTGTCGGCCTCGGTGCGATCGGTGGTGAAGGGGGTGTCGAACATCTCGTTGAAGGCATGGCAGAGCCGCGCGGTGGAGCGAAAGTTGCGCGTGAGCGTGAGCGCTTCGCCATGCGGCTGGTCGTCGATCAGACCGGCCACATCGTTGAAGATGGCCATGTCGGCGCGGCGAAAGCGGTAGATGGACTGCTTGTCGTCGCCCACCACGAAGAGCGATCCGGGCGCCGGGTTGGTGGCACGCCAGTCGGTGGTTTCGTGGTTGGTGCCGGTCAGGTAGAAGAGGATCTCGGCCTGCAGCGGATCGGTATCCTGAAACTCGTCGACCATAAGCCGCGGATAGCGCTGGTGCAGCGCCCGTCGCACACTTGGATGGTCGCGCAGCAGATTGCGCGTGTAGAGAAGCAGGTCGTTCGACGAAAGCTGTCCGCGCTCGCGGCGCAGGGTGAGCAGGGGCTCCACGGCGCCGTGCGTGAACTGCGTACATACGTGGTGCGCGTGGGCATGCCACCGGGTCATGAGCGGATCGACCACCTCGTCGACCAGCGGCGCGAGGTGCTCGTCTTGAAGCTCTTTGGCTTTAGGCTTGTTCTCGTTCCAGTGGCTGGGCGTCATCTTACCGCGGCGCCCATCGCGGTTTTTGCGATTGTCGTCTTTGGCGAGGCCTTCGAAGAGCGACAGCAGCGCGGCCTGTTCGGCAGGTGTTTCAGGGGGATTCACACGCAGCATCTGGTCCGCCTGGGCAATGGCGGCCAGGGCGTTGCAGCATCGTCCGCTGGTGTCGGGCAGCGGCGTGGGCAGGTAGGGCGCCCACCGGCGCACAAACTCGGCCACGGTGGCGGTGGCGTCGTTAAGGTCGGGTGCGGGGATGTCTTCGGTGTACGGCTCCAGGTCGGGATAGCGACTCAGCACGGTGAACTGGTCGTAGAGGTCGGCGGGCGTGTAGCCTACGGCCTGCACCGCCTCGATGCGCTCCGGCGCGTCTTTGTGGATGCGCCGCAGGTACTGCTGCCAGGCGCGGCGCTTCATCTCGTCGATCTCGCGCCCGTCCAGCTCCATGTCGAAGTCCGGCGGCAGGGCGGCCTGCAGCGGAAACTCGCGCAAGAGCCGCGCACAGAAGCTGTGGATGGTGCCTACAAAGCACTGCGACAGGTCATCGAGCCCGTGCCGCAACCGCCGCGCATCGGCCGACCCGGCAGGCGCTTTGTGCTGCAGCAGTTGAAGACGCTCGAACAGGCGCTCCTTCATCTCGCCTGCGGCTTTGCGCGTGAATGTGATGGCGGTGAGGTCGCCAATGGGCACGCCGGTGCGCACGAGCGCTTCAAGGCGCGCCACGAGCGAGGTGGTCTTGCCGGCCCCGGCCGAGGCGCGTACGAGAAAGTTGGTATCAGCGTCGAATCCGTCCAGGTCGGGCAGCGCATCGCCGGCGTACGGACCAATGCGGGTGCGGGCGGCAGTGTCGGAGGTGGTTGTGGGCATGGGAGGTGAGGGCTGAATGAAAAGGGGAGTGCGTAGGGACACGGCGCGCCGTGTCCCTACGGTCCGATCAATCATGATGCAGGTGAGGCCGATCGTCGGGCCAATCTTTGGCCTGGATCTGCTCGCGGCGCATGCGGCGATCGTAGACGAGCGGGGTGTAGTTGTAGCGCCAGTCGCTCTGCTTCAGCGAATCGCCCGAGGGCACAAACACGCCGTGGCGGGCCATCTCGGAGAGCGTGTTCAGGATGCGGTTCAGATCCTGGCGGTACGTATCGGGGTGGCTGTCGCCGGTGCTGTCGGGCGGATACGACACGGTGCGCCCCATCTGGCGGGCGGTGGCAAAGTAGTAGCCCGAGCGGGCCACCGAGCCCCCCAGCGCCTCTTCGACGGCCCGGGCGTAGAGCATCCACTGCAGCGACCAGCGCTTATTGCGGAGCCCGTCGAGCGGATCGTAATTGCGCACCCCGCCGGTCTTGTAGTCCCAGATAAGCAGTTCTCCGTTGAGTGCATCGATGCGATCGACCGCCCCGCGCAGCCGAAGCGTACCGCGCCCGGTAGCCAGTTCCACCTCGGGATGCTCGTCGCGCGGACGGTTGCCGAAGCTCCACTCGAAGCGCTTGGGCATCAGATCGGGATGGTCGGCTCCACGCGCGGCGTCGGCGCGCAGGAAAGCGCGCACATCGGCACGCAAACCCTCTTTCGCCGCAGCTTCTACCTGGTCGTTTGGCGGTGTACCGCGTTGCTGGGTAGCTTCTTTGAAGGCAGCCTCAAACGCATCCATGAGCGCCGGTTCATCGTCGAGCGTTGGCATGCGCCCGATTCCGCCGTCTTCTGGGTTCAAGAACAGCTCATAGGTGCGGTGCAAGATGGTGCCGCGCGTGAGCGGGTCGAGCCAGTCTTCGTCGTCGAGGGCCGGCTCGTCGAGCGGCTCGGCCTCCAGCACGTACTTTACGAAGTAGAGATACGGCGTACGCGCAAACATCTCCAGGCGCGAGGCGGAGGCAATGGTGTCGGTATCGGGGTCAAGCAGATCGAGTCCAGGATACGGCGGGTCCTGCAACACACCGTCGTAGGCGGTCACCTCGTCGGAGGCTCGTGCGGTTTCGGCATCAAGGCCGTGCAGGATGTGCTGCGCGGTGCGCGTTAGATAGTCAGAAGCAGATTCGGTGCCGCGCTTCGCATCCGACAGTGCCCGTTCGGTGAGGCCCCACGCGTCGAGCGCATCGAGGGTGTGCTGCGCATCCTGCATGGTGAGTTCGTCGTGCTCCTCAGGATCTGACCCAAGGGCCGCCTGCACAACGGTGCGCAGCTGCAGGTAGAGCGTGCCGGGGAAGCGCTCCTCGCTGTTGCGCAGGTCGAAGCGGTGCATGATGAACGTGGCATCGCCGTGGTGACGCAGAAGCGCCTGCCGTACGCGCCAGTCCTCTTCCTGACGCCGGTTGGCGGTGAGCGGAAGCGTAATCTGCTCGTGTTCGTTGAGGCGCCGGCGGTCGGCATCGCTCAAGAGCGGGTCATCATTAAGCGTCACGGAGAGGCTCTCCGCATCCATCCCGACTACGTACAGGTGCGGGCGGTTGGCGTAGCCGACGGTAGTGAGCGGGACTACATGCACATCGCCGGGCTGTGGACGCTGCGCGCCCACGAACGTCTCGCGCACCCACGTACGGATGTAGTCGGCAAGGCGCGTAGCTGAGTCTCTGTACACATCCCCTTCGCTTCGCTGCAGCGTGTTCAGGTACTGCAGGATGCGACCGCGTGCCTTCTCGTCGAAGGTCTCTGCCGTGCCCGTTGGTTTGTCGACCGGACCGTACTGCGTCAGAAACGTCTCGCAATGCTCTGCGACCGTTTTGATGTCGGAGGGCCCGGATGGCAGATCGCCAAGCAGTCCCTCAAGCGATTCGTAAAGCCGCGTCCATTGCTTAATCTGCGCATCGGTGGCATAATCCTGCTCTTTGGCATGGTCGATGCGGCGTGCCACGCCCTTAAGCAGGCTTGTAGCACCCGGCTGGTAGGTCCGCTCGGCCAGCCAGGTTGCGATCTCTGCATCCGACAGGGCCAGCCCTGCCGTGCGCTGTAGGGTGAGATGTCCAGCCCGTAGCAGATGGATGAACGGCGCCGCTTCTTGCGGACCGGCCATCCAGTCGAGGTAGGCGATGAGCGCCTGTCCCGGACGCGTTTCGCGCAGGTGGCGGCCCGGGCTCAGCGATACGGGCACGTCGTGCCGCTCGGCCTGCTGCTCGACGATAGAGAGATACGGGTCGGGGGCGGTGTAAGCGATTTCGACCTGGTCGAACGGCAGCCCACGCTGCTGGATGTCGCGAAACACGGCCCGCACCTCCTCGGCGAGTCCGACCGTGGTACGGAAATGCAGTTCTTTAGGGATGCGCAGCGTGCTCGCCCCGTTGCCTGCTGCCGCACGGCTGGATGCATGCACTGCCTGCGCTGTGGGGCCGGCTTCCGGGCGGGCAGGGGGCTTCGCATCCGGAAAGACCTTAGCGGCACTCAGCACGGGCGCCTGCTTGGTAGGATGCTCCTGCCCGAGCCGCCGTAGCGGGTGCGGACTCGCATTGGCCAGCGCGTCGACCAGTGCGCGAGCGTAGCCGGGCACGTCTACGTCGTCTACGATGGCATACTGACTCTGCCGCGGCTCGTGCACAGCGCCTTCCTGCACGAGTTCGGTGGCACGCTGTAGCACATCGGCCTCGTCGTAGTACTTATTTTCCGTCAGGGCATCTACGTAGTGCCGGTAGGCTTCTGCCTGCGCCTCTTGCTGAGCCGTAGTGGTTTCGGCGGACTTCAGGGCCTGCTGGTAGGCATTGGGCTGTACGCCATGCTTGCGCAGCACCGAGAACGTCTGGGCGAGCGAGCCCGAGAGTCGTGCTGCCGTGCTGCCCTGTAGCAGCTGCTCACGTGTTTGGACAGGCAGCTGGTCGACAGCGTACGCGGCGAGCATCTGGTCGATACCCGACGGAAGCCGCTGACTTCCGGCTCTGAGCAGATCGGCCTGTGCCAGCCGGCGAGCATAAGCGGCAATGGTCGTACACCGTAGTCCAATGCTCGACTGGATGCGTGCTGCGGCCTCTTCGAGGGCCTTGCCAAGCTGCGTCTGGGCGACAAACACAACGGTGTGGGTACCCGGTGCCGCATCCAGAAGCGTGTGCAGGTGGTGGATGAGCGGGGAACGATCGGGGAGCGCAGAATCGGCCATCAGCGGCAGAGGTCAGAAGCGGGGAGGCGTGATCGAAGCAGTAGCGTGTATGCAGCGTATATGCAGCGTGTATGCATCTCGCCCATGTGGCGGACAACCGGCGTCCGCATCCAACAGCATAATTAGAAAGCCATACACGCCACGCTACACAGGTTCACACGCGAGGCGGCTGGTTCTGTTCGTGCGTTGCGCTACTATCTCTGCGTCCCGTTCGCTGTCGTGCTACCAATCAAGCCCGCCGTCCCGTCGCTACACGGTCTGTGCATGTACGGGCCGCTCCTCATGGGCCCAGTAGGCATCGAAGGCCATGGCCACGTTGCGGATGAGCAGCCGGCCCGCCGGGCGCACATGCACCGCCTTGGGCGTGCAGGTGACGAGCCCGTCGGCTTCGAGCGGCGCGAGCCGCGCCCACGCATCCCCCAACACCACATCGAAATCGATGCCGAAGCGCTCCTCCACATCGGCCTTGCGGAGCTGGAAGTTGCACATGAGCTCTCCAATCACATAGCGTCGCAGATGGTCGTCGTCGGTCAGGCGCACGCCACGATACGTCATGAGCTCGCCGCGGTCGATGCGGTCGTAGTAGACCGGCAGCGCCTTCACGTTCTGCGCGTACGCGCCACGCAGCTGACTGATGCCCGACACGCCGAACGCCACTACTTCGGCATCGGAATGCGTGGAGTAGCCCTGAAAGTTGCGATGCAAGTCGCCCTCGTCCTGTGCTTTTGCGAGCGCATCGTTTGGGCGTGCAAAGTGATCCATTCCGATGAACCGGTAGCCGCCCGGCCCCGTCAGGTGCTCGATGCCGCGTTTAAAGAGACGCAGCTTTTCTTCGGGCGCCGGCAACGCGTCTTCGTCGATCACGCGCTGATGCTTTTTCATGGACGGCACGTGCGCGTAGCTGTAAAGCGCAATGCGGTCTGGGTTCAGCCGGTCGACAACGTCGAGCGTGCGCTGAAACCGCTCTTCGGTCTGATGCGGCAGTCCGTAGACCAGGTCCATGTTGATGCCACCAAACCCGTGGTGGCGTGCCCAGTCGAACGCTTCGGCGACCATGTCAGTTGGTTGGATGCGGTTGATCGCCTCCTGCACGACCGGATTCACATCTTGCACACCGAAGCTGATGCGGTTGAATCCAACCTGGGCCGCCGCCGCAACGCGGTCTTCGGTGAGTCCACGCGGATCGGCTTCGAGACTGACTTCTGCATCGGGGGTAACTGCAAACCGGTCGTACAGATGCGTGCCCAGCTCCTCGATCTGAGCTGCAGTGAGGTATGTGGGCGTGCCCCCACCCCAGTGAATCTGCACAACCGGGCGCCGCGTGTCGAGGCGCTCAGCAACCAGATCGATCTCGCGCTTAATGGCTTCTACGTAGCGCTGAATCGTCGTCGGATTCTGCGTCACCTTCATGTGGCATCCGCAGTAATAGCAGAGCGACCGGCAGAACGGCAAGTGCAGGTAGAGCGACAGGGGCGTGTCGGGCGTGGCCCGCCCCAGGTCATGCGCAAACGCATCTACGTCGTAGTCGCGCGAGAAGTGCGGCGCGGTCGGGTAGCTCGTGTAGCGCGGCCCCGGTTTGTTGTAGCGGCGAATGAGGTCGAGGTCAACGTGCAGCGCAGTATCCATATCGGCAGTATTCATGTCGTCGGGGGGCTGGCAACCGTAGGAATGCATGTGGCGTAAGTAGATAGATGCTGTACGTTACAGGATACACACAACACGGGGCACGTGTTGTACGCATCCGTTGCAACCCGATGTGGGGCCCTCCCCGATACTAATGGTCTTCGACCCATGCCTCCTCCTCCTGCCAACGCCTCGCAACGCGACGTTGTATGTCGCAACTGCACGGTGCGGCTGCGCGGCGCCTACTGCCACCGGTGCGGACAGCGTGCCCGGTCGCGCATTGCTCCTGTTGGCACCCTGGTACGCGAAGCCCTCACCGAAACGCTCAACCTCGACACCCGGCTCGCACGTACGCTGGTCCGTCTGCTTTTCGTTCCCGGCCAGCTTACCTGCGAGTATCTTGCAGCGCGCCGGCGCCGGTACGTGTCGCCGCTGCGTCTGTTTGTGTTTTTCAGCTTCGTGCTCTTTCTGGTCATAGGGCTCTCGCAGGGGCGCCTGATGGGCACAGAATCAGACTGGGAACGCTTCGCACAAGGGGTGGCCGACGGCGCCGCACCGCACGCGCAAAGCGACACAAGCGCTGCTTCCTCACAGCACACCAACACGCCCGCAAACGGCTCGCTAATCGCGGTGTCCGACGACATTCGCGAATCGCTCCACGCTTTCGTAGAAAAGCAGACCGGTGCCCCTGAGGTGAGCAGTCAGGTGGCGCGACGAGCCGCCCTCGGACTGCTACGCACCCTCGACAACCCCGACCGCTTCGTCGAACGCGCTGTTGGGCGCCTGTCGGTGCTCGCATTCGTTATGCTTCCGCTGTTTGCAGGGCTTCTCAAGATGCTCTACTGGCGTACGGGCCATCTGTACGCCGAGCACCTCATTGTGGCGCTCCACCTGCATGCGTTTCTCTTTGTGTTGCTGCTGGTTGCCACCCTGCATAACCTGTTCAGCCTCTCAATTCTACCCGGAGGTACGAATGGATTCGTACGGTGGGTGCTCTTTGGGTACCTGCTGCTCACCCTGCGGCGCGTCTACGCTCAATCGTGGCCATGGACGTTCATGAAAACCGCAGTTCTACTTGTCGGATATGGCGTGCTTCTCGCTGTTGGATTTGCACTGTACCTGGGCATCACAGTCGCCTTTTCGTAGGACCGTGCTCGCTCTTGCCGCGCTTTCTGCGCAGTGCTATTCCGTATCAACAGGCGCGGGATCACGGTCATACACGTCGAACACCGTGCGTTCGTCGGGTAAGACGATAGCAAGCACAACGTGCTGTTCAGGATCGTACGTGGTCGTGAGGCGATGCAGCGTGCGCATCCCACTGGACGCGATCTGGTCGTCCGTGCCGTTGAACGTGAGATAGCGAAGCGGAGCGGTGCCCTGGTCGGCAGACCCTGCGTCATCGCCCGGTGTTGGGAAGACGATGACGCCGCGCCCCCGTTTCTGGTACTGCTGCCAGGCATGCCGGGCAATGACCACCCAGTGCCGCTCGGCAATCGCATCGATAAGCAGGCCCGGGTTCGGCGGCGCATCGCCATCCGTGTCGTCGTGCAACAAATCAGAAGGGTTCATAGCAATAGCTGTAGTAAGGGCTGTTTTGATAGCGATAGTGGTATTGCTATGTTTACGCTGAAACGTTTGTATCGATCAAAACACGGTATAGAGCGTGCAAAAGGCACTGCGTGGGGCATAGACATTGCCTGCTACGTTCAGCCACCTCTGGCCTCCCGCCTGCCCCTACGTACGCCGGGTAGCGTGTGATAGGTATCGTACAGCAGATACGGCTGCCGGGGTTACATTCTTCCTGTGCCACGCGGCATACGTACTGGTTTATCGCGCCAATTTTTACGTCGATCATGCATCTTTCTCCTGAGCAATGGAAAGCCGCCAGCGATCTGTTCGATGCAGTCTGCGACTTGCCGCCGGATGAACAGCAGGCGCATCTCAACGATGCCGACGTCCCGGATGCTATCCGCGCGGAGGTGGAAGCGCTGCTTCGTGCCGAAGCGGAAGCCACCAGCTTTCTGGAAGCAGGAGCAGCCTCGCTGGCTGAAACGTTTGTGGGCGAAGCCGTCGACGAGCATACCCGGAGCAGCGACACTACCCTGATGCCGGGCGCTCGTGTCGGTGCCTATCGCGTCGTTGAGGTGCTGGGAGAGGGCGGAATGGGCGTGGTGTATCGCGCTGAGCGGGCCGATGGTTCGTTCGAAAAAAACGTGGCCCTGAAAGTCATCCAGCGCGGCATGGCTTCGTCTGCTGTCGTACAGCGGTTCGAGCATGAACGCCAGATCCTGGCCCAGCTGGAGCATCCGAATATCGCTCGTCTCATCGACGGCGGAGTGACCAGCGAGGGGCAGCCCTACTTCATCATGGAGCACGTACAGGGCGTGCCGCTGCGTACATATTGCCGTGAGCATAACGTGTCGTTAGACAAACGCATCAGCCTGCTCGCCGATGTCTGCGATGCCGTGCAGTATGCGCACCGCCGCCTTATCGTGCATCGCGACCTCAAGCCCGACAACATTCTCGTGACGTCGCAGGGCCAGGTCAAGCTGCTGGACTTTGGGATCGCGAAGCTCCTGGCCGAAGATGACGAAGACCCCGGTGCCCGCACGCAGCGGCAGCCCATGACACCGGCCTACGCAGCCCCCGAGCAGGTGCAGAACGACCGGGTAACGCCTGCTACAGATGTCTATGCACTCGGGGTGGTCATGTACGAGCTGCTGACGGGGGAGCGCCCCTATGAGTTTGAGAGCTACGGCGCAACAGACATCGCCGAGGCGGTGGTGCACGCTATTCCTTCACGGCCCAGCACCATGCTGCGGCATGCGCCTTCTGCATCGACGGCTGACCGCACGCCCTACTCGCCCACCCGTCTACAGGGCGACCTCGACGCGATCATCATGAAAGCGCTCAAGAAAGAACCCGAGGTCCGCTACGCAACGGCAGGCGACCTGCTTGGCGACCTGGAGCGGTTTCAGCAGGGCCATCCGGTACAGGCGCGCGACGACACAACCTGGTACCGCACCAGCAAGTTTGTGAAGCGACACCAGTGGGCCGTGCTTGCGGCCTTCATAGCCGTTTCGGCCTTGCTGGCTGGAGGCGCAGCCACGCTCTGGCAGGCCCATCGCGCTACCGCCGAAGCCGAGCGCGCCAACCAGACGCTCGACTTCTTTCTGCAGACGTTTGAGGACGTCGATCCCGCTCATGTAGAGGCGCAGGGCGGCATGATCGCCCCGCGTGATCTGTTGCACCCGAGCATGCGCCGCGCAGAACAGCTGCAAGACCAACCGCTGGTGCAAGCGTCGGTGCTTCAGGGACTCGGCCGGCTGAGCATGAGTCTGGGCGAGGTGCACACAGCCGACTCGCTGGCCAACCGTGCACGCATGCTCTGGTCGGATATCCACGGTCCGCATCATCCTGAGTATGCGGCTGCTACCCTGCTGCAGGCCGAGGCGCTGCGCGAGCAGCGAGCGTATGCGCAGGCCACGTCCATTCTCGACGAACTGACGTCTCTGCCCTCGGCGCGCGACCGATTTGACGCGTTGCGACTTCGGGGATCCATTCTATACCGGCAGGGCCGCTTCGGAGCTGCTGAGGAGGCCTACCAGGACGCACTGGCGCAGCCTGTAGATTCGTTGCATCGGGCCGAAGCGCTGCTCGGACTCGGAGACGTACACATCTACCAGGATAGGCAGGACGCAGCCTTCGCGCTCTTTCACGAAGCGCTCTCGACGTATGAGAGCCACGAACCCAACAGCCCACGTGCCGCTCAGGCCCATTACCAGCTCGCGTTCTCTCTCCATCAGGGGCAGCGATTCGATGAGGCTATTGAGCACTATCAGCGAGCGCTTCAGATATACGAGAGCGCCTACGGTCCGCATCATTACCAGGTGGCAACGACGCAGTACGCTCTCGGACGCGTCTACGAGGATCGCAGACAGTTAGATACTGCTCTCTCCTTGTACCGGGCGTCTATTACAGCCTACGATGCATCGCCCCTTGGACCGATGCATCTATGGAACGCGTTTCCTTCCATTGGCGCAGGACGGGTGCTTTTTGAACAGGAGCGCGTCTCAGAAGCGATCCCTTATCTCGAACGATCGCTCGAAATCGTTGAGAATGAGCTTGCCACTCGCGACATCCGGGTTGCGCTTGTTCGTGGGCTGCTTGGCGCCGCCTATGCGGCAGAGGGACAGCTTTCCGACGCTGCACCACTTCTTGAATCCAGTAGCAGCATATTTCGCAGCCGAAGCGACTACGCACCGGAGCGAGAGCGTCCTACGTTACAGGGGTTGCTAACCCTTTACACGGCACAGGGGCGCCCTGATGAAGCTGCCGCCGTTCAGGCGCAACTCGATAGCCTGGATGCCGAGCTCGAACAGAAAGGGCCTGCAGTATCAGAACCGCAGGCCCCGTAAAAGGAAGTGAGCTTGTGCTTTTGGGATGCGCTACCGCAGCGCCTCTTCAGGAAGCATGAACCCACCGGGCACACGTGTGCTGCGCTCCAGCCACTCACCGGCCTCGCGCCCGAATCCGTCGGGATTGTAAAGCGCATTGGCTTGTTCGACAGAGGGATCCATGATTGGCGTTGGGCACGGCGAAAAGGCACCACCGGGCACAGCCATCAGGGCGGCTTCGGGGTTCGGCTCACAGACGGGCTCAGGAATCGGGCCGATGATGCCCCGCTTGGCCGTCTCGTCGGCAATATCGAAGGCGGCGCGGTGAAGGGTGGCTGCCAGGCGCTGCGCTTCAGCCGGACTGAGCTCAACGCGTCCGCCGCCGGCGGCGATCATAATGGAGGCCGATCGTCCGCTACGGGCAGCGACCGTAAGGTCGTCGCGCAGCTGAACTTCTCCATCAACCTGTTCGGCACGGTCGGTATCAGCGACTCGCTCTATGGGAGGACCGTCAGTCTCTGTTTCCTCATCAGCAGATTGTGGGGACGTGCATCCGATGACCAGCGCACCTGCGAGCAGTGCGCACAAAGAAAGCCAAGGTATGGTACGAAGCATAATTCTGGGGGAGCTATAGGGGATAATTAAGGAGTGGCATGTCGCCATATATACAGGCGTAACAGAGGGGCAGGAGCCGGACATGCGCGCTGCCGACCAGCAGCGTCTTTCTGCCTGAGCGTCCCTCCGTACCCCACTGTAGTATGGCCTACATTTCAGCGGCTTAAAGGGAAGGCACCCACCTAAAAATTAAAAATAACGGATATAAGATGGGCGTTCGATACAATAGGGCCCTCAGTGCCCAGAAAGTTATCCACAGACTGTACACATCGGTTTTAGAGCCTGTATAAATAACGGACATAAATATGGCAGGGCAATAATGCCTTCTTTGCAGGCGCTGAGGGGCATTTGGCGATTATTCCTGACGCGGGGGTACGGTAACCGCTCAAACAATAGGCGGCTGCACACAAGTTATCCACAGGTTGTGAACAGACGGTTGGGATTCTATCCACAGCGTGCACAGACAGGAATGAACGCCTATTTTTTAATATCCGTTATTTATTTCACTAATCAACAGGTAGCTACAATAGGCCGCTCACGAGCCTGTGGCAAGGTGCGGTTCCGCAGCGAAGGTCGCTCGCTATACCTCAGACGGATGCCGTGCGCGCGCAGCCAGATATGCGCTCAGTCCAGCACCGGCAAGAGCAAACACGGCGAGCACACCAAACAGCACCGCGGGCGCATAGTAGTTGAGCACCGTACCAGCAACAGCTGCACCGAGTGCACCGATGCCAAATACGCCGAGATAGGTAAACCCGTACGACAGGCCCCGTGCTTCCGAAGGCGTATACTCAGCCACCGTTGCCTGATAGAGCGGCTGCACGACAAAGAGCGCCACGCCCAGCAGCGCGCTAATGAAGAGGAGCGAGCCCGTGCCTGCAAGAGCCATCGGCCAGAACACAACACCGATAGCCGCCAGCACGAGAAATCCTCCGGTCAGCGCGCGCTCGGTAGGCACATGGTCCGTAAGCCAGCCGCCCAGAAACTGCCCGGCCATGCCAACCATGAGAAGCGCAGCATAAACGTAGCGCCCCGATTCTACCTGCAGGCCGATGTCGATCTGTACGAAGCGCTCAAGCAGGTCGGGCAGAAACGTGAGTATCCCCCGGTAATAGAGTCCCGAAAACATGACCACAAAAAACACAACAGCAAATCCGGACGCGAAGAGAAGTCGCGAGGTGCTCCAGAGCTGCGCAAGCGACTGCGGCGGTGGGTCTTCTGATTCGCCGGCGCTCTCATCGAAGACCGCATCGGCAGCGGTTTCGTCGAACGAGGCGCGTGCCGCGTAGAGCGTGGCCCCAAGAGCCGGAAGCGCCAGCAGTGCCGCCACCACGCGCCAGTCTACCACTACAAGCAGCAGCGCCGTACAGAGCGGTCCGAGCGCGATGCCTGCGTTGCCTGCCATGCCGTGCAGCGCAAGCCCATGCCCGCGCTTCACCACACCCCGCGAAATAAGGGTGAGCCCTGCAGGATGGTAGATGCTTGCGGCCAGTCCCCACAGCACCAGCGCAGCCGTAATCGACCACAGCCCCGACGCCAGACTCAGCACGACAAACGACAGCCCCATGCCTGCCAGGCATGCTATAATGAGCCGGCGCGAGCCCCATCGATCCGCAAGAACGCCTGCCGGAAGGGCGCCCATACCGTAGAGTCCATACCCGAGCGCAACAACGCTACCCAGTACGGCTGTCGACACGTCAAACTCGACCAGCCATAATGTCATCAAGATCGGGATGGAAAGCTCGTATGTGTGCACCATCCCGTGCCCAAGTGACGTGAGCGAGATAATGGCGCGGTCGTTGCTGTTCATAGCGGTATGTGTCTGCGATCGTACCGTGCATCATGTCATCGTGTATGCCGTATGCCTGGCCATCGGAGCCCAAATTAAGAAATCAACGTAG
The DNA here is from genome assembly GCF_040409695.1 of Longimonas sp. Taxonomy (GTDB): domain Bacteria; phylum Bacteroidota; class Rhodothermia; order Rhodothermales; family Salinibacteraceae; genus Longimonas. The sequence goes on along the minus strand of NZ_JARWGJ010000186.1, from coordinate 5,341 downwards.
GCTCTTAAGCCGGGTGTTACGATAGCGGCACCTGTACTACAAAATAGAGCGGGCGGGGAACGATGCTCCCTGATGCTCGAATAACACAAATGCTTCTTTCATAACCGAACATATTACCATGGCCGAATCTACCCTCGAACTCTCCGACAGTACTTTTGAGGACGACGTTCTCAACGCCGATCAGCCTGTACTGGTTGATTTCTGGGCGCCCTGGTGTGGCCCGTGCCGCCAAATTGCTCCGACCGTTAACGCGGTTGCTGAAGAATACGAGGGTCGTGCCAAGGTAGGAAAGCTCAACGTGGACAACAATCCACGCACGGCTCAGCAGTACGGCGTTCGCTCCATTCCTACGCTTATGATCTTCCACAACGGCGAGGTCGTTGACCAGGTCATGGGCGCCGTACCCAAGAAAGAGCTCACCAAGCGGCTCGACAAGCAGCTGACGCAGGCGGCGTAACGGCTCTGCATTTTATCTGCGTCTTGTCTGTGATACGCATTCGGGGTCTGCTTCGCAACGAAGCAGGCCCCGTTTTCGTTTGGGGATGCGGAGCACCTCGCTAATCGCTGATGCTCTTTCGTTCTTTAGGTACGACCAACCGAATCATTCATATTCCGGCGTACGACTGCACTTCTATGAGTCTCAAAGCCTCGCAGGGCCCTTCGTTCGGGGCACTTGCTGCAGCGCTTTCTATCTTGAGCCTGCTCCTTATGCTGCCCGGCTACCTAACGCCTATCCCGGCGTCTCCGTTTGCACCGTGGAGCGTTGAGGTACTCGTGCTTGCTACGCTGCTCGCAGCAACGGCCTATACGGCCCGGCAAAGTACGCGGTGGGTTGCCACGGCTGTGTATATCGGCTACCTGTTGTACGCGCTGTACGACGCCCTCGTCTACACAGCGTTTCAACGACACGGCATCTTGTACGAAGACCTGCGCTTCCTGACTAACGCGTTCTACCTGATCTCTGAGCAGGCTGAGCCCACCATGCTGCTGACGGGCGCGGTGGCGCTCCTCGCACTGGGCAGCCTGCTGGCCATGATTCCCCGATGCATGCAGGCGCTGCAGCACGGCGGCACCACGCCAGCCGGCTGGGCGCTGCTGTTCGGACTCCACCTCGTAGCCTGGCCTGTCGTGTTATGGCACGCCCCGGCCGAGGAGTGGGGCACTGAGCACCGTGCCTATCGCGAAGTGCGCGAGGACGATCGCCTGCGTACTCTCACTGCACAGATCCATGCCAATCTCGACGCCTCGCGGCAGCTACGCGACCTGCTGCAGGAGATGGGCGACGCACCGCCCGATTCAGCATACTACGCGTACACCGACCTCACCCTCACCGATCGCCCGCCCCTCTACTGGTTTATCATCGAGTCATACGGGCAGGTGCTCACGACGCATCCTGACCTGCAGGCACCATTTGCGCGGGTCCTTCGTCGCGTAGAAGAAGCGCTCGCCGCCGACGGATGGCACATGGCCACAACAACCGGCCCGGCCCCCATTCGGGGCGGACGCTCGTGGCTCGCTCACGCTACCCTCCTGAGCGGAGCACACATCCACCGGCAGGTGCTCGACGACCGCTTCAAGAGCCATCCGTCGTACCCTACGCTGGTGCGTACGCTGCAGCACCACGGCTACCACACAATCGGACTACAACCGCCCAACCGGGCCCGTCCCGGACTGCCGTTACGCGACCCGTACCAGTTCGATACAGCGCTCTTCTACGACGACCTGCAGTATGAGGGCCCCAGTTACGGATGGGGCGGCATTCCCGATCAGTACAGCCTGTACTTTACGCACGAGAATATACTGCCTCGCGACCAGCCGTTCTTTCTCTTCTTTGCAATGGCAGATGCCCACGCGCTCTGGCGACACGGGCTGGCTCCTTACGTTGACCACTGGGAGCGATTTAACCAGGCCCCCACCGACTCCGATGGCGCTGCGCGACGCTGGATTCGCCAGCACACCCAGTCCACCCGCGACGGCCTGCTGCCCGATAGCCTCACCCAGCGCCTGATCCTCAACCAGCCCCCTGAAATACGCTATCTGCGCACCGTTACCCACAACTGGCGGCTCATCCGCGATTACCTGCAGGCGGATGCGCCCGACGATGCCGTCGTGTGGGTCTTTGGCGACCACCAGCCGCCTGTGCTTCCGTTGGAGGACTCGGACGTGCCCATTCACATCTTTGCCCGCGATCCCGACCGCCTACAGCCCTTTCTGGAGCAGGGGTTCACGCGCGGACTTGCTCTGCCCGACGCGCCCGACCAGCAATGGCCGCTGGAGGGACTCTACTCGCTTACGATGCGTGCCCTGGCGCAGTACAATGCGCAGCATAACGACCCGCCGAACGAGGCCGCCCCGCTACGTCCCGAGGGCGTTCCCTACCGCATGCTCGCTCCATGAGCATGCGCAGCAAGAGGTACACTCCGCGCCCGGCTCCTACGCCGCCGCAACCTGCTGTAGCGCATGCCGGACGCGCGCGGCCGTCTCTGTCCACGCTGGCTTGCCGCGGCTCGTTCGGATGGCCTCGCGGTGCCAGGCGTGGTAGCGCGAAGGGGTCGTCAGCAGCTCGTGCAGCCGATTGCCCAGCCGCCCGAAGTCGTACGGCTCTACGAGTCCGTTCTGGGCCGTAGCGCCGAGGGTTTCGGGCAGCCCACCGACGCGGAAGCCCAGCACCGGTACGCCGCAGGCCAGCGCCTCGCGTGCCACCATCCCGCTCGTCTCAAAGCGCGACGGACACAGCACGGCATCTGCAGCGCGGTATGCGGCGCGCACTGCTTCAACTGGCTGTGGGCCCCGTAGCGTGATGCGTTCACGCAGCGGCGAGGCTTCGATTGCTCTGCGCGTGCGGGCCGCATGCTCGGGGTCGAGCGCGTCGTCGCCGATGATGCGCCACGTCCACGGCAAGTCGGGCAGCGCCTCCAGCATGTGCAGGCAGGGGACCACCTGCTTGTTTGGGAACGGATTGGCAACGGTGAGCAGGCGAAAGGGAGGCGCGGGCGCCTCTGCGAAAGACCGTCCGTGCCGATAGGCCGCTGACAGTCCGGGCGCAGCGACCCATATGTGCTCGCGGGGCATGCCATGCTCGCTGAGGCGATCCGCCACAAAATGGCTGGGCACCACGCATCCCTCAAAACGCTGCAGATACTGCGCCTCTTGCATGATAGCTTCGGTGTGTGCCTGGGTAGGATCGGCCAGGTGGAGGTAGTGGGCGAGCAGCACAGCCGGAGGCGCATCGCTCAGGATACGGGGCATTTCGGGGGTGCGCACCAGCAGGCTGTCTACCAGCCAGACATCGGCCTTGAACGGGTCGGAATCGGGACGGGGCCAGCCGGTACCGGTCGTGATGCGATCGGCCTCGGGCCACGCTGCACGCAGCGCCGTGTTGTAGCGATTGCCGCCCGTAGGGTGGTCGGCGAGGTCGGGCAGGCAGAAGTGCACATGCATAACGTGGCGTCGGTCTTGGGGCGATCTCGGAAGCAGGCGTAGACAATCAGGGCGCCGACTGGATGGCGCGTCCGCAGTGCGCGGCGTCATCGAGGAGCTGTTCTACGCGCATCGTCAGCGCCGGCTGCATGTCGCAGCCCAGCGTCTGCAGCGCTGCCGCTGCCCAGTGGTTGCAGTTGTTGAACACATGGTACGAAAGGCGCGACGGGTAGAAGGCGCTCGTGTAGTAGTGCCCGTCGGCGACCGGATCGGGGCGCTCGCCTTCAAAAGTGGCCTGCACGAATGCCGCGAAGCGCTGCACGGCCTCGTCCGACACCTCGATGGCCACGATGTCGTGGCGCGGAAAGGCCTGCTGCACGGGCCTGTCGAAGAGCGCTACGTGCACCACGCTCGCTGTGGGCCAGGCGCCGGCGCGCAGCAGCGTGCCTACCCCCGGACTCGGGTTCGGGTAGTAGCCCGCGTCGCCCCAGCCGACCTCTACGTACCGATGTTCTGCCTGATGTGCTGCCTCATTTGCTGCAAAGTCGTCGAGCACCGGCCAGGCCGCTTCGCCCAGTGCATCGGTGCGCACGGCAATTCCGGCATGCCAGCCGTGGCGAATCACGTACATCGTGTGCGCGGGCTCTTCGACCGCGGCACCCGGCGTCTCAATCGGCGGCTGGTGGCAGTGCGTACTCAGCACGATAATCCACCCTGCCGCCCCAATAAGCAACAGGCGACGGAGCCAGCGGGCCATAGCAGTAGCAAACCCAGACAAAAAACGAGATAGAAAAATGAGCCTCCGGTCGGGACACGCCGACCCGGTCGCACAACCAACGTAGCAGCAGTCCGTCCAACAAGCAAGCGCTTTCCACTCCTCAACGCCCTGCCCCCATGCCTGCTGCTCTGAACGACCATCTACGCAAGAGCCTGCGCGGCGACTTCCCCGCGCACGCCTCCTTCGAAGATGCCACGGCCCGCTGGCCGCGTGACCTGCGCGGCGTGCGCCCCGACGACCTGCCGTACTCCGGCTGGGAGCTGGTCGAGCACGTTCGCCTCGCCCAGGACGACCTGCTGCGCTACTGCACCGACGAAGACTACGCGCCGGGGGAGTGGCCCGCCGACTACTGGCCCGACGCCCCCGCCCCGCCCTCGCCTGCGGCCTGGACGCGCAGCTGTGAGTCGGTCGTGGCCGACCGCGAAGCCTTGCTCGGCTTTCTCGACGACACCGACCCGTTCGAGACGGTGCCCACTCACGACACCCACACCATGGCGCGCTCTGTGCTCATCGCCATCAGCCACACCGCCTACCACATCGGACAACTCGTGGTGGTGCGCCGCCTCCTCGGATGCTGGCCGCCCGAAGATACGGCGTAGGCACCGCGGTTTGGAAGTGCGGAGGTTGGGATGGAAGGGCCCCATCCCCCTCCACCCTTTCATGCCTACCCTACTTCAGATACTCATCCAGATACCCCTCGGCCTGTTTCTTCACCATCCCCTTCATCGCCGAGAGAAGCATCCCCAGTTTAATCTCCACGTGCACCGTCTCCGGCTCCACCTCAATCTGCCCTTTGGCTCCGCCGCCGTTAAAACGCAGCGTATCCTGCTCCCACCGGTACGACGCCCCCAGCTTATCCTCAAGCTGCTCGGCCACCTTCTCAACCGCGGTTCGGGCTGCGGTGCGGCCCATGCTGTGCGAACGCGAAATGTTAATCGTAGACATGATCGGTCAAAAAAATGGTGTAAAGGCAGTGTGTAAAACGGTTTGTTCGCTACGGAAGCGGTTTCCGTGCGTTCCCAGCCCCACTCCATGCGTTTGGACTGGACACCGACCGGCGCATCCCTTACATTACGACGTCTGTAATGGATTCATAACGGACTCCATGGGTTTTATGGCAGTCGACGAGCGCCGGATTTTTTG